>NZ_CP150290.1:4331590-4641818 GCF_038051995.1 Paenibacillus sp. FSL H8-0537
GGATGACCAGCTCAAACAGGGTCAACGTGGTCACCTCCGAGCACAGCCTGCACATTCATAATCTCTTTGTAAAAGGCTTGCCGGGTTTTGCTGCCACGGTACACTTCAGAATACAGCTGGCCATCCTTCAAAAACACGACCCTGCTGCAATAGCTTGAGGCTACCGGATCATGCGAAACCATCATAATGGTAAGGCTGCGCGACCGATTAAGCGCCTCCAGCTTTCCCAATAGCGAGGAGGCTGCCTTCGAATCCAGCGCCCCTGTCGGCTCATCTGCAAATACAATGGAGGGCTCGTGGATCAATGCCCGTGCCGCAGAAGTCCGCTGCCGCTGGCCTCCGGAAATTTCATGCGGATATTTATCGGCAATTTCCAAAATGCCCAGGTCTGCGGCAATGGTCTGGAATGCTGCCTCGGCCGCTTTCTTATTCAACTTGCCAAGCGATACGGGCAGTAAAATGTTCTCTTTTACACTCAACGTGTCCAGCAAATTATAATCCTGAAAAATAAAGCCAAGCTTATTGCGCCGAAAAATAGACAGCTCGGCATTTTTCATATTTGAGATGTCCGCATCTTCGACGAATATTTTACCTTCCGTCACTTTATCGAGGGTCGACAGTACATGAATCAATGTGGACTTCCCTGAGCCGGACGGCCCCATAATGCCGACAAACTCCCCTTCTATGACACGTAGATCGATCCCCTTAAGCACCTGCTGAGCGCTGCCTCTGACACCGAATGATTTACGAACCTGCTGTGCATGCAGCACGGTTATTGGCAAATTGTTATGATTCATCTCCATAGCCTCCTGCTCTGACCGTCATGCCCGAATCGCTTCGAACGCATTGCTTATAGGGAAGGTCATTTCCATTGCTGTTCCTGCGTGCAGCCCAGATTGCACAGTCAGGTCAACCCCGATTTTGAGCGCAACCGTCCGTGCTAAATAAAGCCCCAGTCCGGTTGCCGCATTTTGCAGCCTTCCGTTTCCCCCAGTAAACCCTTTATCAAAAATACGCGGCAGGTCATGAGCGGCAATCCCTGGTCCCTCATCCTTGATTGTAATCCTCACATGGCCCTCGGGCGCTACGGTCGTCAATAGAAGTATCGTACTGCCCTTCGGGCTATATTTGACCGCATTCGTCAGCAATTGCCTAATCACAAAACGGCACCACTTACGGTCCGTCCTGACTATTGCTTCTTCGCCATCAAACAGGACGGCTATATTTTTCTCTACACACCATGAAGCCAGCTCCCGCACTTCCAGGGCGGCAAGCTGCTGAATCCCGGCCTGCTCCAGCACATAATCCGCCTCGAGCGAAGGGAGCCGTGAAATGTACAGCTGCTGGTCAATGAGCAGATGAATGCGCAGCCATTCCGATTCTATTTTTCGCAGCGCCTGGCTGCTCCTATCGGCATCTATCGTCAATTTCATGGCGGTCAGCGGCGCTTTCACTTCGTGCACCCATGCCGCCGTATCATCCTGCTCCACCGTATGGGCCGCATAGCTAGCTGAAAGCTTGTCCGAATACCAGTGGCCGGCCGCTCGCAAAAGTTGATTCGCAGCTTCTTCATGATAAAAATAAGCGGGCGGCAGCGTTTCGCTCCAGTCCTCCTCTATTTGTTCAGCTGTGCTTGCCAGTGCGCGCGCGTAGACTGTTTCTTTTTGAAAGCGCCACCCTAAAAAAGCCAGCAGTGCAAGCATGAGCAGCCCGTTCATATACAGCATCGAGACTGCCTGAATCGCAATGCCATTGTCAAGCCAGATTAGCAAATCCATGAACAGCAAAGAAAGCAGGTAGAACGCGATCCAGCTTTTTCTGTCATATAAATAACGGAGCAGCAAAGTCTTTCCCCCCTCATACCGTGGCGGCCATATAGCCCAGCCCTTTCTTAGTTACAATGGCTTCTTCCAGCTGGAAAACCGCCAGTTTCTGGCGCAGACGGGTTATATTCGCTGTCAGCGTATTGTCGTTGACAAATTGCTCATCATCCCACAGCCTGCGAATGAGATCATGGCGGGAGATAACTGTATCCTTCGCCTGGACGAGCACGACGAGGATAAAAAATTCATTTTTCGTCAAAAGCACATCCTGTCCGTGTTTGCGGATCAGCCCACGCTTCATATCAATAATAGAGCCGTTCCATTCGATCAGATCAGCCGCTGCCTCTCCGTAAGCATAGGTTCTGCGAAAAATCGCCTGAATTTGGGCCAGCAGCACGTCCATATGAAACGGCTTTTGAATATAATCATCCGCCCCCATGTTCATCGCCATGACCATATCTAAAGGATGATCACGCGAGGACAAAAAGAAAATCGGCACTTTCGACACCGCCCGAATTTCCCGGCACCAGTGAAAGCCATCATACATAGGAAGCTGAATATCAATAATAACAAGTTGCGGCTGCACTTTAATAAAAGTGTGCATCACATCGTCAAATCGCTCTGGGCCCGTTACTTGAAACGACCACTGCTCCAGCCTCTCCTTCAACGAATGGAAAATGGCATCGTCATCTTCTATCAGCAATATTTTCAAATCCACTAGAGCCAAATCCCTTCCCGCGGTGTTCGCAGCCCTTGAATAGCCCCGCCACCCAAGTGTCCGCTTCCTACATCATACCATTACAAGTTTCCACACAAAAAGGGGCGGCAAATTATTGCCCCCCAAGTTATAACCCTGCTTCGCAGCTTTATACTGGAAGCAGCATTGTGAACAGCAGCGCTGCCAGCTCCTGCTTATTTAGTGCCCGACGCGAGCCGTAGTCCATCTTCCCGCCGGCTTCGGTCACCTCTGGCCCATGCAGCTGCCATTTCACGATAGAGCTAACGGCATCAATCGCCCATTTCGATGTCCCAGGCGCAAGCGTTGCAGTTGAATCCTGCGTCCTGATGCCCGTCATCGTCAGCAAACGAAAAACGATCGCCGCCGCTTCTTCCCGAAGAATAGGCCGGTCCGGCTCAAACAAGCCGGCCTCGCTCCCATTCAGCAGCCCCGCCTCAACGGCGGCTTGAATCGCTTTGCGATACGGTGAATGCTCCACGTCCTTAAACGAGGATGGGTTCGCGGATTCAGGAATGCTCCATATCGCATTAAAAGCTTGGATGAAGGCGCCGCGGGTGACCGCTTGCTCCGGTTGAAACGGCTTAGACAAATCATCTGTCAAAAGACCAAGCGACTTCAAGCCCAAAATGTAACTGGCATAGGGATGACCAATCGACACGTCTGGGAAACCTTCCTGATGCTCCGGTATTTTAGCGGCGTAGCTGAAGAGATTAGCATATTTCAGATAGCTGATTTTCCCGTCCGCATCCTCCTTGAATGCAAGAGGATTGCCCTGCTCATCCACAAACAGCAAATCATCGACCTGCTTCAATTGTTGACGGCTGGAAATATCGCTTACGGTAAGAGTGCCGTTGCCCGTCGCTTCGACCTTTGTTAGCAGCTTAATTCGCAAATCCGAATACAAGCCTTCGAACTTGGCAAGCTCCTTCGCAGGCTGCGGCTTAAAGCCGGCAGCAGCTTCATATTTCGATGGGTGACCAGCGTAATAGTGATCCATAAATGCAGCAAACAGCTCATTGCGCAAATCCTGATTTGAATTATAGGATACGAAAACACCGGTTTTGCGATCTGGCAGCAGCCAGAGGAGCGAGCTGAAGCCAAGTATATCGCCTCCCTTGGAGATGACAGCTTCACCATTCGTATGAGATAGAGCCACAGGCGATTCAAAGCCATATGTCATATCCGGAAAGTCCGGATCGATGGCAATGTGATAGGTCGACATGGCCTTCACCGATTCGGGCGACAAAATAATCGTGCCGTCTTCCGCCCGGCCATCGTTCAAGAAGGCTTTCATAAACAGCGCCATATCGGCGGCTGTCGATAGCATACTGCCCTCCGGCCACTCGCTCGGTGAAAAATCGTACACCGGAATAGCCCCTCCCGCCGCATCATAAGAGGTGACGAGCCGTTCGGCTGCATTTTTCGCAAGGCTAAAATGGCTGGAGGTCATGCCAAGCGGCTCGAACAGATGCTTCTGCACATAGCTCCCGAAAGGCTCTCCGCTTACCTGCTGGACGATGTAGCCTTGCAGCCGCGATGCGAAATTATCGTACATATAAGAGGTTCCCGGCTGGCGAATGACTGGCGGAAACACAGCAAAGATGCTTTCCTTGAGTGAAATCGGCTTTTGGGCGGGATCAAATAAATAACTGGCATCTGTAGGCTCGCGCACCTCAAAGCCCGTCGTATGCGTCAGCAAATTCTCGATGGTAACCGGCGTACCATAGGGATTGGTTAGTTGGTAACCATCCAAATATTTTTCAATATGATCTTGAAGCGAAATTTTTCCTTGATCGACGAGCTGCATAATGGCAGCCGCCGTGAACACTTTGGAGATCGAGGCGATTCGGAAGGTGGACTCGCTTGCCTCAACAGGCGACTTGGACGTCAGGTCGTTTACACCGTAGCCTTTGGATACGAGTACTTTTCCGCCTTGCACGACGGATATTACAGCGGCCCCCGCTTTTTGCCGGATGGCGTCCTGCTCAAAAAAAGCATCAAAAAAGGCCTCGACCTCCTTGGCATCACGCGGGCCGCTCGTAAAATGGCTTGTAGCGGCACTGCTAAGTGAGGCTTGAGGTTTGATTGCGACAGACGAAGGGGATTCCGGCCGCTGCGCGTTTGCGCTTGCTTCACCTGCAAAAGTCAGCGTCAGAAGTGCCGCCAAAATGCCGGATGTGATACGGGTTCGTTTCTTATTGTGGATCAATCAAAATCCTCTCCCTGCTTACCCTAATTTTGGAGCTGGCTAGCTCGATAAAATCAATACTGCCGCTCCAACCTCTTCATTTTAGGGTTTACAGCCTGTCCCGTCGTTCGATTTAGATGATAAACAGGAGAGGAATGGTTACATTTTTGTCATGTACGCCTACGTTGGAGACTGAGCAGCGGCAAGGTCACAGGCTGTCAACAAAATTCAAATACGCCAATGCGTTTGCTTCTAGCTTGCTTGCAGACGTTGAGACGGCTGCACCGGGTTCATTTTCACCCGGCTCCGCTTCTGTACCATAAAAAGCAAAATAGGAGCGATAATCAGCACTGCAATACAGGAAGGAAATTTCAAAAGGAGCCAATAATTGGGCTAGTGTGTAGCGATATCTTCCCTCTTCCCGATAATTCTCTTCTGTTGCTCCAGCGGATACGGCTAACGCCACTTTGCGATTTTTCAATTTGTCCCCACCCTTGGAACCGTAGGCCCATCCATAGGCTAAAACCTCATCCAACCATTTTTTAAGGAGAGGCGGACAATTAAACCAATAAATAGGAAACTGCAAAATCAGATTTCCATGTGCTTCAACCAATTGCTGTTCTTTCTCCACGTCGATGTTTCCATCAGGGTAAGCTTTATGCAATTCGTGTATCGTATACTTTTCCGGATATTTCGCAAGCTCTTCTATCCATCGCTTATTGATGACCGATGCTTCTAAGCTGGGATGTGTGACAATAACGAGTGTTTTCAATGAAGGCTCCTCCTAAAGTGTGATTGGCCTCTTGAGTATAAAGCGCACGCTGCCATTATATAAGTACGCACTTTAAGTATAGCTACTTACCTGTTGGTTAGTGTCACATCCATTATAAATCCACCGAAACGATCGCTCACTTCCCCTTTCTATAAAATAATGGTTTATGGCCTGTCGTTGACTTGAACACTCTGCCGAAATGCGTCACACTGCCGAAGCCTACCTTCCTCGCAATCAGATTGACCTTCATCGACGATTGCTCCAAAAGCTTTTTCGCCTCCTTGATCCTGACGCTGTTCAAATACTCCACGAACGTAAAGCCTGTTGCCTCTTTAAAAAAACGGCTTAAATAATAGGGGCTGACATAAAATCTCTCTGCTAGCGGATGAAGCGACAGCTCCTGCATATAATGGCTGTTGATATAGCGGACAACCTCCGAAATTCTTTCATGCATAGGACTTGGCGATTCTAGGGGCTCGATGCTGTTTTGTCTAATATGCCGGCAGCAAACCAGAAGCAGCTGCAAAACCAAAGTCTGCGCATACATCTCGAAGCCTGCTTTTTTAGCCTGAATCTCCTCGATGATCCGCTTGGATAGCGCCTCGATGGATAGCATGTCCTGCAAGGAGCATTTAATAATGATGTACTCCTGCTCAAACAGCGGCTGCAGTGTGTCTATATAGGTGCCATTAGCCGAGGCCATGTTGCTCTCATGAATATTAATAATGAGCCGTTCATGCTGGGGCGTTTCCGTGTTGGTCGTCCGGTGCAAAATATTGGGAGAGATGATAATCACATCCCCTTCATTGATCACCATGGTCCTGTCCTTAATAAAAAACTCCCGTTTACCCGACATTAAATAAAAGATTTCATACGTGCTGTGAAAATGGCTGGCTGGCATATTGTGGCTTAGCGCCTTCCGGTGGGAAACCAATAAAGTCCCGTCCTTATTTTCATATTGAAAATCTCCCATCTTTAGGCTCCGCCCCTCATCTGTTATGTCATTTTATTATACGCCTCAGCTTATTTTCTGCAAGTTATAAGAAGAATAAAGGTATTTTCGCAAAAAATGTACATGATCCTCTGCTAAACTAAGCTTAATACAAGAAGGAGGAATGAATGCAATGAATGCTTCGAATGCTAATACTACGTCTGAAAATCGAGTGCAAGACACCCTTTCCCCCATCCAATGGGCCGAGAAGGCCTGCGAGGCGTTAATGGATAAATTTGAGCCGGAATTGCTTCCGCCAGACCGGTTTCACTATCATCAGGGCGTATTTCTGTCGGGTATGGAGAAATGCTGGCTGGAAACGAAGAAGGACAAATACAATGATTATATTAAACGCTGGGTAGACAGCCAAATTCTCGTGGACGGAAGCATCAAGAAATACAATCCGGATGAACTGGATGATATACAGCCTGGTGTTCTTCTATTTAGATTGTATGAGCAAACGGGCGACGAACGGTATAAAAAAGCGCTGCATACCCTTGTTCCGCTGTTAAAGTCATGGAAAACGAATCCTTCGGGCGGGTTCTGGCATAAGGAGCATTACCCGAATCAAATGTGGCTGGACGGCTTATACATGGCGGGCCCTATTGCCGTCCAGTTTGGCAAGACGTTTGGCGAAAGCGACTATTTTGACTTGATGACGTTCCAAGCCCTTATGATGGCAAAACACACCAAGGACCCGAAAACCGGCTTATTGTACCACGGGTGGGACGAAACGAAGGAAGCCGCTTGGGCTGACCCGGATACGGGGCTTGCTCCAGAGTTCTGGGGAAGAGCGATCGGCTGGTACCCTGTCGCCTTGCTGGAAATGTTCGAATACCTGCCTGAGGATCATAAGGATAAAGCAGCGCTAGTCCGTATTCTACAGGACCTGCTCCTTTCACTGACTAACTTCCAAGATGCTGCGACAGGTTTATGGTATCAGGTTGTCGACAAGCCAGAGCAGCCGGATAATTGGCTGGAAAATTCCTGTACCGCGCTGTTCGTTCATGCCATTGCCAAAGCGGTAAGATTCGGTTATCTGGATGCCAAGTATTTGCAATATGCTTGGAAGGGCTATCAGGGCGTTATTGATACGCTGAAGCTTGATGAGAATGGCCACGTCATCATTGGCCAAATCTGTATCGGCACAGGAATAGGTGATTACGCCCACTATATCGCCCGTCCTACCAGCGAAAATGATCTGCATGGCGCAGGTGCTTTTATTCTCATGTGCGTGGAAATGAGCTTGGCGGAAAAGATAGATAAATAATACAAAAAAGCTGGAGCCTCTTTATGGGCTTCAGCTTTTTGCTGGCGATACGCTCCACTGCTCGTTATTAAGAGCTATCCGTAAGAAACAGCGTACGTCATTCATAATATAGATGGCGAAAAACGAGCATGGCCCGAAACCGTGTAATCAAAATAACCTTCTAAACGAAGCAGCTTTTCTTTCGCCTGCAAGCCTCCACTGTACCCCGTCAATGTGCCGTTCTTCCCGATAACACGGTGACATGGAATGACAATAGGAATCGGATTGGCCCCGTTGGCGCTTCCCACTGCGCGTGTGGCCTGGGGATTATTTATCATCTTCGCAATATCAAAATAACTGCGGCTTTGCCCATATGGAATCTTCATCAGCGCTGTCCAAACAGAAATCTGAAAATTAGTCCCCTGTAAATCAAGAGGGATCTCGAATGACGTGCTTTCCCCCTCACAATAGGACTGCAGCTGTTCCAGATATGGAGAAAGTCTGCTCTGATGTTCTATCAGCTTCGCATTAGGAAACTTCTTGCCGACCCATTGCTTCAGGTTCATATGGGTGTCATCCGGCAACGCGATTAGACATAACCCTCGCTCGGTCGCCGCTACCTGCAGCGGTATGCCACTAAACAGGGAATGGGTAAAGGTTGTCCAGTAAATTTCTGTTTGCGCCCCCTTCATCCTCTACCACCCAGTAAACAGCGGCTTCGGCCCAGCATGCGTAGGGAAAAGCGGCAATACTTCCTCTGCCAGCTCCTGAATGACTTCGGCAGGCGGCCGGCTCGAAAATTGGATGCCGAGCGCAGCATGATTGACCCCCATTGCCTGCCATTCCTCCAACAGCTGAATCAGGCCTGCACGCCCTGTACGCAATATGTATCCGCCGCGAAGCGGGGTTCGAGGATAATCAACATCTTCCACAAGATCAATCCATTCGTTGGTCATATGCGGCTTGAATATGCCGCCGGGGATTTTTTCCCGCCAAGCATTGATCTTACGGCCGAGCATTCGTGGACCTGCCTCATTTGCCGTCGCTTCGGGATAAGTGAGCCAGCCGTCGCTGTGCTCCGCAATCCAATCAAGAGACTGCCTGCTTGAACCCGTCACGATAAGTGGAATACCGCCAGCGATAGGCTTAGGGAGCAATTCAAGCCCCTCCATTCTACCAAGCGAAGATTGGATTTCAGGACTTCTCTGATGGATCAGCTCACGAAAAAACTGTACCGTCTCCCGGAAACGTCCATCTCGATGATCCGCATCTAGTCCATAAGCTGGAAACTCAGCGGCACGGTCTCCGGAAGCAATCCCTAACACAAGCCGCCCGCCAGAAAGCACATCTATGGATGCGGCCGCCTTGGCCAAATCAATGGGATGGCGAAGCGTGAAGACCGCGCTTCCTGTTACCAAGGATATGTTTTTTGTCCTTGCAGCAAGATAGGCCAGATAAACGAATGGATCGAATACTTGCCCTGCATCCCGGAAGCCGGGGTCAAATAGCGGGACATCCCGTACCCAGACGGCAGCAAAATTGCTTTGATCCATCTTTTCAACTAGATCAGCTTGGCCCTGTAAAACATCCATCTGACCTGTATAAAATTTAAGCGGCAAAAATAATCCGATTGTCAATTTGTCTGGGGCAAACATCCGGCGGAAACCCGGGTGGTCATTAAAGGCCTTCATCGCCAAGGCTGACTCGTGGCCTGTATCTATTTTTTCTTTGGAGCCTATTTCATTGGAGCCTATTTGTTTGTTCAATTGATTCTCCTCCTCAAGCAATCATGTTCCATCCATCCTTCTGGCATTCATCCAAATTCGACTGACTGGAAGTGATATAATTGTATTGATCAATTGACCCCATAAGTAGTGACAAAACTAAACTAGTTTATAGGGTCAGTTATGATGGCGAGGAGGATATGAATGATCGATTTGACGGTATTGTTGAACAGAGAGTCTGGAGAGGCGTTATACTCCCAGCTTTATCAATATATTAAGCAAGAAATTTTGAGAGGAAAGCTGGCCGCTGAGACACGGCTGCCTTCTATTCGGTCGCTGGCTGCCCACCTCCATATTAGCCGCAATACGGTGGATTTGGCCTATCAGCAGCTGTTAGCCGAAGGTTATGTTCAAAGCAGGCCAAGGAGCGGCTTATACGTTATTGATCTGGAGCTGGAGTCGTTGCCTTTGTCGCATCAAATAAATAAGATGGGGTTGAAAAATAGGGCACAGGTTAGCTCGGCGATCCGATATGATTTTCGCTATGGCGATGTTGATGCTGCGCATTTTCCGTTTGCCACTTGGCGAAAGCTATCCAATCTAAGCTTGCACCATGATCAACAGGACTTGTGTTCATATGGCGATCCGCTTGGAGAACCTGGGCTTCGAGAAGAAATCGCCACATATTTGCACGGCTCCAGGGGAGTCAATTGCACACCTGAGCAAATTATGATTGGAGCTGGTGTGCAGTATCTGCTTGGCGTGCTATCCCGCTTAATAGGTGGGGCAAGCAACGACAACAGCAACGGCATGGCAATGGAAGAGCCGGGATATGACGGAGTGAGGACGATTTTTGCGCATCATGGTTTTCACATCCACCCTATTCCGCTAGAAACGGATGGGCTGAATATACAGAAGCTTTATGAAAGCAAATCCCGCATCGTGTACATGACGCCGTCCCACCAGTTCCCCTATGGAATGGTCATGCCGCTCCCCAAAAGAATGCAATTGCTGAAATGGGCAGCCGACCAGAATGGGATTATCATCGAGGACGATTACGATAGCGAATTCAGATATGTCAGCAAACCCATACCGTCCCTGCAGAGCCTCGATACCCATCATCGCACGGTTTACCTGGGGACTTTTTCAAAATGCCTGCTCCCTTCCCTGCGCATCGCCTACATGGTACTGCCTCAGGAGCTAATAGAGCTGCACGGTGAGCAAAACTACCCATTGTATGACCAAACGGTATCACGTTTTCACCAGAAAACGTTGGAGCTGTTTATGAAAAATGGACATTGGGAAGCCCACATTCGCCGGATGCGCCATGTATACCGAGAGAAGCAATTCACGCTGATTTCAACGCTTCAGCAAGTAATGGGCGCTCAAGTAACCATAATCGGCCAGGATGCCGGACTTCATATTTTATTGCGTGTACATAATGGAATGGATGAACATCAGTTGATTGCTACTGCGGAGGAGGAAGGCGTCAGCGTCTACCCTGTATCTCCCTTTTGGGCAGAGCGGGCTGATGCAGAGAAATCCATGGTGCAGATCGGATTCGGCGGTTTGAGCAAGGAGGATATTATAGAGGGAGTTCATGCGCTATACCATGCTTGGTTTGGTTCGACATGAGCAAGTAAAATAAAATGGGAAATGCTATACTATCCTTAATCAGGATTTCACATGAGGATGGTGTTTTGTGCTTCGAACAATTGCTGTAACCAATGACTTGAAAGTGATAACGGATATTTCCATAACTGACCTTACTAATTCAAACATTAAATGGTTTTGGGTTGATTTTAATTCTCCAACAGAAGAAGAAACAAAGCTTTTGGAAACTTTTTTCCATTTTCACCCCTTAGCAATTGAAGATTGTCTGCACTTTTTACAGCGTCCAAAATTAGACCATTATGATGCTGACCACTTTTTTGTACTGCACTCAATTGACCAAAAAACTTTGCAAGCTGAAGAAATTGATTTGTTTATAGGCATAAACTTCGTGGTTTCATTCCATTTATCCAATTGCAGAGAGGTAGATGAAGCATGGAGCCGCATAATTGAACATAAAAGTTTATCCGAGAAAGGTCATATTTTTGTTGCTTATTCAATCATGGATAAATTGGTTGACAATTACTTTCCAACTTTGTATCAAATAGAAGACCAATTAAATGAAATTGAAGACAATGTTAAAAATGAAAGCGTTGAAAAATTAATGGATACCATTTTCGATATCCGCTCTGATTTGCTCAAACTCAGAAAAACCGTTTTACCTATGAGGGAGCTTCTTTACCGAGTAATTAATTCTGAGAAAATTGATGGAATAAAAGAACAAGTCGTTTACTTTACCGATATTTACGACCATTTGCTGAAGCTTTCCGAAATGATTGAATCTAATCGAGAAATGACCGCAGATATGAGGGACAGCTATATTTCAATAAATGCAAACAGAATGAATAAGATAATGAAGACACTAACCGTTATGACATCCATATTTATTCCCTTAACCTTCATTGCGAGCATTTATGGAATGAATTTTGAGTATATGCCAGAACTTACTTGGCGTTGGGGTTATTTTGGGGTCTTATGGGTTTTGTTGGGAGTTGGGTCTATCATGATTTTCTGGTTATGGCGCAAGGGCTGGTTTAAATAGATTAATGTATAAAAGCCGATATCCTGTTTCATTATAATGATCACCGTTGCCAAAGCCTACGCAACCAGCACGCACCGATTGAGTATCGGCACGCGCTGGTTGCGTAGGCTTTTTATAAAGTTTCACTGCCCCTTTTCAATCAAAAATGCGACTTGAATCCAATCCTTCTCCTTCTTAACTGCGATAATGAGCCTGCGCATGTTTTCGCTCCTCTTAAGTTTATGCCCGGCTTTTTATTAGTGGCATAACGCCGGTAGCGGGAGCCGCAAGCGGTTATCTGTTTGCTCTGGCTAATTAACTTGCGGTCACTGATTTTCCATGTATGGCTGTCTTTCTGCGCCCGGCGTCTGGTTACGTAATGAAAGCAGTCTGTTGAATAAACATTGTAGCCTTTACGCTTGCAGCGCCTTAAAAATCCAACGGTCTCCCCTAGTGATACAGGTCTAAACCGGACCTTATTAAAAATCTTTTTGCTGCACAGCAATGTGGCACCCGCAATTTGCTCCACATATCTGTTCTGTTCCTTCGGATGACGCAGGAGCAGCCGGGAGCTGGATTCAAGATAGATAAGACAAGCTCTTTTTCCTACAATATCTGTTTTGGACTTCCTTAATGCATGCATCATAGTGTTCAAGTAAAACGGGGAATAATAGTCGTCATCATCAAATCTGGAAATATATGCATGGTTAGCTTTGATTATCGCATAATTCAGACAATATCCGAGTGATTTTTTTTCAGGAAGCTGGTAAAGGAGGATGTCCTTACGCTGTTTGTATTTTCTTAAATAGTTCTTCAAATTCATGGAGTCCTTGTTCAGAACTACAATCAGCTCTTTGGATTTATACCGCTGCCGCTTATAATTGGCCATTAGTCGTTTAAAATGCTCCGGACGATTCGTACAGGTAATAATACTTACAGCGTCAGATTGATTGGCCCGCTTTGATTTGGCTGCTGTCTTCAACGGTTCGCTCCTGATTTTCTGCGGCGTTTCTTTCCATGCAGCAGCTCGGTTACCGTTACAAAGCTGTAGCCTTTTTGACGCAGTCTCCTTACGATTATTGGTACAGACGCCAGGCTTTGGGTCCACGGGTCGCATGCATGCAGCAAAATAATGGAGCCGGCACGTGCATGCGGCACAACCCGCTTCACAATTTTGCTAATATCCTTCAGCTTCCAATCCAGAGAATCCACATCCCAGTGAACAATAGTCTGATTCATGGATTTTAGCTTGTAGATGACACGCTCATTCATGTCACCACCTGGTGTACGAAACAAATTAGTGTTTTCACCTGTGGTTTGAAGAATGATTTTCTTGGCTGTTTTCACTTCCTGCTCAATCCATGAATTCGTATGCTTCCTGTAATCCTGATGCCGGTATCCATGAGAAGCAATCTCGTATCCCTTTTGACGAATCTGCCTGGCAATATCGGGATTTAATCCAGCCCATATGCCCGTAAGAAAAAATGTCGCTTTCCTTATACCGTTTCTTCGAAGGACGGACAGCATTCGCAGCGGCACTGCACGACCATTGGCAATATCAAATGTTAAAGCAATGACCTTTTTATTCATTGGAATGCGGCTCAGAACCCGGTCTGTACTCATATCGGATGTATTCCTCCTTGAACTGCGGCTTTATATTCAAAGGATTTTGTATTTTTTCAGCTGTTGAATCATATACTGGGCGCGACGTTTATAATTATGCTTCAAAACGGTGCGCCTGCCTCGCTTGCGAATACGTTCACGATCTTTCGGATGCTTCATAAAGTATCGGACAAGCTTTCGCGTTTGCTGCGCGGAGCGGGAGACAACAAGATCCCTCCCCGGTTTGAACAAACGGCGGATTTCAGGGGTATCACTGGTAATAAGGAAGCCGCCTGAACCGAGAATTTCATAGGTTCTTTGAGTGACCTGGGATAATTGGTTCTGAGGGCCAATTAAAATTTTGGCGGAATTATATACTTTGTGGGCGTCAGAGTAGGGCAAATAGCCATGTATCCAGCTGCGTGGAATACGTGCTCCGAGAATAGGCGTCATTTCATCCCACTGCCTTCCCCAAAAATCAACCCGGGTGCCGTCCTTCACTAAAGGACGAATGAGATGGTCAAGTGATTTGAGACGGAAATGTTGGGGATAGATCTTTAATATGCGGGAATATCCGTTGGCAACTACCCCTATATTACTTCTGAGATGCTTGACGATTTTACCTTCACGGTGTACTTTGCGGTGATAACCAAAATCCATATGGGCTGCCTTAATTCCTATTTTCTTATATTCCTTAATCATAGAGCGGCAAATGGTAAAGACAAAATCAGGCTTGACTGTACGGACATAGGGAAGAGAAAAGGAATCGTGATGTGTGGGATCTTCAGTCGCCCAGTAAATATGTGGAATAGCTGTTGAACCGACAAATCTTTTAATCAACTGTTGTTTATGACCACTGTGTTCATTGGTCCAGCCCATGCTAATAATCAGATCAGGCTTGAACTGCCTGAGCAGACGGGGAAGCTTATTTCTAGTCAGTGGTCCCGAAACTTTCACAGTATGTCCTGCGTCCCGAAACCCATTGGGAAGACCATGAATCCACATCGGATGGCTTTCTAGAAACAATACTTTCATTATTGACCCTCCGCGATTTGGTAATTGTAGGAGCTTTTTGAGAGCACATCAAAGCAAAAGCCTTGATTCTTTAACCCCCGGATAACTGCAGGCAAAGCAGCTAAGCTCGCATCAGAAAAATCGTGAAACAGGATAATACAATTCCGTTTCAGTCTGCTCTCATGAAGTATATTTCGGATTATTTGCCCCGAAGCAGGAGAAGGAGACGAAGAGTCTTGGGAATCAATTGTCCAGTCGAAATAACGGTACTTTCTTGAACGAAGTGCGGTTTTAATAGACATCATGGTCTTTGGGCCACCTATGGCATAGCCCAAACGGTTATTAGAGCCGCCGGGGAACCGGAACAATCGAGGTTTATTTCCAATAATACGGTGAAGAAAGCGTTCCATTCGATAAAAATCGGCGAAAAAGTCTTTCTTACTTTTATAAATTTTGGAATAGTCATGTGAATAGGTGTGGTTTCCTATACTGTGGCCGGACCTCACCATTTTCCTGTACATCCGGATACCGAAGGGGCTCTTATTGGCCAGCACAAAAAAAGTTCCTTTGATCTGGTGCTGTTTCAATATCTTCAATATTTGATCCGTGTTCTTGGAAGGACCATCATCAAAGGTTAAGTAAGCCACCTTGACCTTATCCTTTTTTTTATATGCAGAAGATTTCACGGGATCAATCCCCTCCTCCTTAAGGTGGACAACATGAACCGGGCGCGTGTGGTGTAATTATACATGGCAATGGCCCGCCGTCCGTTTCTCCTGATTTTCTCCCTTTCGCTTGCATTATCCAAATAGAAACGAACCTTCCTTAAAGTCTCTTTCGGGCTCGAACTGACTGCCACGTCACGTCCCGGTTTCAAAATTTTTCTGACAGCAGGTGTATCATTCGTCAGGAAAAAGCCTTCTGAACCAAGCGTTTCGTAGGTTCTCTGCGTCAACATATCCGTATAGTTTTGCAATCCCAGAACAATTTTGGCCGAGCTGAACACTTTATTCGCAGCTTTATATGGAATAGAACCTTTTATTGATTTCTTAGGAATCGAATATCCAAGAAAGGGCTTCATACGGGACCAATTCCGTCCGTAAAAGTCAATTCGGTAACCGTTCCTTAACAATGGACGCACCAGAATACGAATCGATTTATTGCGGTAAAGCTTCGGATATTTACGCAAAACATCAGGGTAGGCATTGGCAACAACGACAATATCCGCTTGATATTGCTTTTTCGCTTTGGTTCTGTAGTGTACTTTGGGATGAAAGGCATACTCCAGGTGTGCAGCAGGATAGCCGATCTTGTGGAATCGCTTGGCCGTTTTTGCCGAAATGGAAAAGGTGTAGTCCGGTTTCATGCGCCTAAGCAGCGGAAGGGTGAAGACCTCTGTAAAGTTAGGATCTTCTGTGGACCAATAGACAAGTGGAATTTTATATTGGGTAGCAAGGCTTCTCACTAAGCGCTGCTTGGTCGTGGTATGATCAGGCCCCCAGCCTACGGATACAAGCAGATCAGGTTTAAAAGACGACAACTGACGGATAAGCGTGCGTTTATGCACAGGGCCCGATGCCCGCACCTGGTGTCCGAGGTCTCTTAAACCGTCAGGCAGCCCGTATGACCAAAGCTTTCCTCGTTCCAAAAACAATATTTTCAATTATATCCACCATCCTGTAATAACAATGACAGTTGCATAATCAATTTTTCGCGGTTGACATATATATGTGGGAAAGGGGGCATTCGATGAAGCCATTATTTGAAGCGGTATATCGTGTCAATACGAAAAAGAAGCTCATAGCTCTGACATTTGATATTGGTTGGGGCAGCAGGGTACCTATACCTGTACTTGATGCACTGTCAGCGAATGAAGTGAAGAAGGCAACCTTTTTTCTATCCAGCCCGTGGGTATTAAAGTACCCCCGTTTAGCCCGGAAAATTAAAACAATGGGTTATGAAATCGGATCGCATGGACAGCTTCATGAGAACTATACAGAGCACAGCAACAGGTGGATCACCCGTGAAGTGAAAGCAGCTGGTTCAGCTATACGTAGAGCTACAGGTGTAAAATGCCGGCTTATCCGTACACCGAATGGAGATATGAATCACCGTGTTACAAATCTGCTTGGATCACTAGGATACTATACGATCCACTGGAGTGTGGACTCCATGGATTGGACGAATCCGGGAGTTCGCACGATAATCCGGAATTCTACCTTAAATGTAAAACCCGGTGACATTCTTCTGCTTCATGCAAGCGATTCGGCTAGGCAGACAACTAAGGCGCTTCCCTTTATCATCCAAAAGCTGCGAAGAAAAGGATTCGATTTTGTGACCGTATCGGAATTATTGAGCATGAGAGCTAAGTAACTCCTTTTTTTTCAAAATGTCAAGCACATAGGCCGCTCTTTTCTTATAGGAATGCTTGGCTGCTGCACGCACTGCATGCTGCCGTATTTGTTCACATTTTTGCGGGGAGCGTTGATATTTCGCAATCAGGTGCCTGGTCTCCTTCTCTGAAGAAGAAACGAGCAGTTCTTTGCCTGGACGGAACCACCTGCGTACTTCAGGTGTGTCATCTGTAATCAGCAGGCCACCTGATGCGAGAATTTCATAGGTTCTTTGAGTAAGTCTATCCTCTGCATTTTGAGGGCCGATAACAAAATCAACAGAGCTGTATACCTTAACGGCTTCTTTGTAGGGCAGATAACCATGAACGCGTTTGGCTGGTATCGCTGTTTTGAATAAGCTCTTCATTTTCTTCCAATCCCGGCCATACAAATCCACTTTCAACCCGGCATCCAAGAAAGGATTAACCAGCCGCCTTAGGGACTTGAAACGATAATGGCCGGGTTTCTCGCGGTATAGCCTCGTGTATCCATTGGCTACAAGAGCAGCATTTCCTTTATACCGCCTAACACTCTTACTTCTGCGGTGAGTATCCGGATCACTCCCGAAGTCCAAATGTGCGGCATGAAGAGACAGCTTTTTGAAGCGTTGAACGGTTGATCGATGGATGGAAAAAACAAAATCAGGATGTGTTCGGCGAATTAACGGGAGAGAAAATATATCTGAATAGCCAGGGTCTTCTGTGGACCAGTAGACGAAAGGGGCACCCGACATTCGAACCAGCTTGGCAATGAGCCGCTGCTTACGGGGAGTATTGTTAGCAGGGGTCCAGCCCATTGCAAAAATAAGCTCCGGTTTAAATTGTTTAATCAAGCGCGCGGCTCCCTGGCCTGGAGCGCATGTTTTGACCTTGTGCCCCAATTTTTGGAAGCCTTTTGGCAAACCGTAAATCCACATCGGGTGGGTCTCCAGAAACAAAATTCGGCGTATAGTCATTTTTGTCTCCTTGCTTCAATCGCATTTTTCTACAGGTGCCAACATTATATTCATGACTTTCGCAGTTGAATAGGCTTCAACCTATCAAAGCCATGTTTTCTTTGGCTACCTTGGATTCAAAATATGATTATGCTCATTGCGAAGCGTAATGGCTGCATGCGCAGCCCAATATGGATCACGCAGCATGCCCCGGCCAATCACAACAATTTGGGACAATTCGATGGCGTGATCAATATCGAATCCACTATCAGCATACTCCATAGCTGAGATGCGGAAGATGATTACCAAAAATAATTTCTAAGTTTCATAAAAAACATCCAAATATTAAATTTATTTTTTATGAAGGGACTTATGATGAAATCATAGAGTGGTTTGAGACAGGAGTTATAGAGACTTACAAGAAGAACCGTTTAGTATGCCCAAACGCGTTTATCGAACTCATGATTGAACCCGAAAGTGTATTCGGGCAGATAAAAAATAACCGGAGATTCCAACGTTTTCTGCTTCGCAGCTTGCCTAAGGTAAATCTGGAGGTCGGGTGGCTTTCGCTTGCCCATAATCTCATGAAGCAAGCAACATAAACCAAAAGAGAAACATAGCCGTACAGGAATAGACACCCTGTACGGCTATGTTTTCATGTTTTCATGTATTTGGGTTGAAAGTGAGCTATCTCTCCAGCGAACTTCATGCTTTTGGGACAGCTCCTTCTGTTCATCGCTTGCTTGCAAATAAAATTGATGTCACCACTCAACTAAATAGTTAGCAGACTTCCCAATAACGAAATTACCAAAGACAGCTACGATTTCAATAATCCTCCAACCGTAATCCAGCGTGTTTGAAGTATAGACATACGAGCCTAGACTTGGACTCGAGGATGTCAATGTCAGGTTGACCGTTTGATAAATGTAATTACCCGGATATCCATTCAAAAGTTTTACTCTAACCTCGACCGGACCGTTAGACGCAGGCTGATAGTTGGCATCAAAAGAAGTGACATTCACCGTAATTTTCCCGTTTCCGAATGTTTCACTCAGATTCGTCCCATTGCCAGGAACAGCAGGACCTGCAAAAGCCGATACTGGAAGCGCTAACAAAAAAATCAAACAAATAGAGATAAACATCGTAAACTTCTTCTTCATCATACATCCACCTCCAAAATAGTCATAAGCCTTCTAACCTGGCACATCCCATAAATCTTTTATTTTGGTGCCTGTTTCTTACTAGAAACACCACCTCTTTCCTTCTGTTTAGCCACTAACTCGCATTTTAATTATAGGCAGAAAACCAAATTGGTTAATATGTGCATTAATTTACTTAAAGTACAATCGTTTACATTTAATGATTACTGCCGCTAGATATTCACTAAAACAAAGACTTCCTTGCTCTCCTACTATGAATTCAGGCAAGCTAAAGACATAGCCCGTGACTCATTCGGATTTTTGACCAGGACTTGTATTGCTGCTATGTGTCGTTTTCGTCTCCTTTAACAAGCAGAGGGATTTAGCGTTGAATCCGTAGTTACGTTGAGGTGCTTGACCTATACTTGGCTACACGGTCACATTGACAACTCGCATAGCTGTCATTAGTATTTAAACCATATACTAATGGACCGCCGATACTCGGGATAAGGAATGATGAAATGGGCAAAGAAAAGGATCAAACAACCACTAGAGCCGTTACTTTAAAGGATATCGCCGAGCAGACTGGATTTACGGTCAATACCGTTTCTCGTGCGCTTAAGAATAAAGAAGATATTTCCGCGACAACAATTGAACTCATCCAACTAAAAGCACAGGAGCTCGGCTATATCGGTAATGCATTGGCTAGCTCTCTTCGTTCGGGAATGACGAAGACCATTGCAGTGATCGTGGCTGATGTATCGAATCCCCATTTCTCTATAGCTGTGAAAGAAATTGAGAAGGCAGCAAGGAAGCAAGAATATACCACATTCATCTTAAACTCCTATGAGGATCAAGAAGTAGAGAAAAATGCGATATTTTCGGCTTTGTCCAAGAACGTCGATGGTATCATTATTTGTCCCGCTCAAGGCAGCGACAACAATATGGAAATACTTCAACGCTTAGGAATCCCGTTTGTGCTTCTCGGTCGACACTTGGGAAATGACACGATGGATTATGTTGTTAGCAATGATGCAAAGGGTGGTTATTTAGCTACGCAGCACCTATTAGAGCTTGGACACAAAGAGATCTTATTCCTTAATGCCCATCATTCGATTTCCAGTGCTCGTGAGCGACTTATTGGTTACAAACGAGCTTTGGAGGAATATGGAATATCCGTAAGATCGGATCTGATTCGTGAAGTATCTACGATCTCGGGAGGCTCTAGAGATGAGCTCCATGAAGTGATCAAATCGAAGCTGCAGTTTACGGCCATATTCGCCTTCAACGATATGATGGCGTGGGAATCCGTCTTTTTCTTAAACAAATGTAATATTAAGGTACCCGAAAACATTAGCATTGTGGGCTTTGATAACATTCAATCACGGATGTATATTCCCTTTCCGTTGACGAGTATAAGCAACTCCAAAGGTAAAACTTCTCGTAAAGCCTTTGAAATATTAATAAAACGAATGAATAAGCAAAATACAGAACTTCACTATCACGAAATCGCTGATGCAAAGCTAATTATCCGTGGTAGTACAAAATCGCTTCTGGAATAATACCACACCTCCCCCTGCCCTTCATCCTCTAGAGATGAAGGGTTTTATTTGTTGCCACTCCCTGTAATAAATCGTTGACAGCTCTTTCAATATGATCTATATTAATTTACATTAACGTTAACATTAACGTTAATGTAAATTAAATCGAACGTAAAGGGGATATCTTTTATATGACGCTTGATTTGAAGCTAGGAATTAATATGGGATTCGCGAATAACAAATACCCTGAACCTAAAGTATGGACACGAATCGTCGCCGAAGAAATGGGGCTTAAATATGTCCAATTTGTCGCTGACCTCCTTAACGTCTACCTCCCTGATGACATTATTGAAGAACAGACGGAGCAAATTATAGAGAACGCAGATAAATATGGGCTTTCGATAACGAGCAGCTTCCTCAGTTCTTTCACTAGAGTCAATCATTTCATGCATCCCGATGCCAAGCAGCGCAAGGCATGGCTGAATTGGTTCAAGAAATTTGCTGTTATTTCCTCAAGGATGGGGGCAAAGATGACTGGCGGCCACCCAGGTATTCTTACCTTCAATGATTACGATGATCCTGCATGCAGAGAAGAGAGAACAGCTGAAGGCATCAAATATTGGCAGGAGCTCAGCTGGTTCTGCCGAGACCTCGGCATGAATTGCATGATCTTCGAGCCGATGTCCATTCCTCGTGAGTTCGCCAATACCGTTGAGGAAACAAGGGAGCTGCTCGCAAGGTTGAATGATGGTGCGGGTCTTCCTTTTAAACTTTGTCTTGATCCCGGTCATGCCCCTCATCCGAACGATCGCGACCCGTATCGTTGGATTCGTGAACTGGGAAGCGAATCTCCCATAATCCACCTCCAGCAAACAGAGGCTGGACACAGCCGACATTGGCCATTCACGAGTGCATACAACGAAATAGGCATTATTCACGCTAATAAAGTCATTGAAGCCCTTGAAGCATCTGGTGCTACTGAAGCGGAGCTGATCTTTGAAATTTATCATCGTGAAGCATGGTCATCCGAATTCGACATTATTCCTGATCATCAGGAATCTGTTGCTTACTGGCGGAAATATGTCACGCAATAAGGAGTCTACTGAAAAGGTAGACGTCATCGTGTGCGGACATATCTCGGTAGATATTATACCGAGGTTCATCTCTACTCAGCCCAGCAACAGCCATCTACTGCCAGGCACTCTTGTAGAGGTAGGCGAGGCAGAATATTGTACAGGCGGGGCTGTGTCGAATACAGGCATTGCCTTACATCAGCTTGGGGCGAACGTGAGTCTCATCGGAAAAGTCAGTGACGATTTTTTCGGAAGCTTGACCCTAAAACTGCTCGGAGACATTGATTCCTCTCTCGCTGAAGGCATTACTCAGGTAGCAGGAGAAACTAGCTCCTATACGATAGTCCTCAACCCTCCAGGGATAGATCGTATTTTCCTGCACTGCCCTGGTACAAACGACACGTTCTCCGAGCATGATATCGCTTGGGACCAAGTAAGTGGATCTCGCCATTTTCATTTCGGTTATCCCCCATTAATGAAAAGCATGTACGCCGATGGTGGCGATCAATTATCCAACATTCTACGAACGGCCAAGGCGAAAGGAATGAGCATTTCTCTAGATATGGCGATGCCAGGTAAAGGGACAGCCGCTTTCTCAGCAGATTGGATTGGCATATTAACTAAATGTCTTCCTTATGTCGACGTTTTCATGCCTAGTCTGGAAGAGATGTTAATGATGATTAATCGTGACCAGTATGAAAAATACTTTCAGCTAGGCGGAGATTTATGCGAGGTAGTGCCTGAGGAGACCATTCAGGAACTTGCAGATGAACTTCTCCAAATGGGCTGCGGCATGGTCATACTCAAGCTCGGCGCATCGGGATTATATATGCGCAGCTCCCAAAAGCTCCTGCTGCATTCTACAAACCAATTGGCTCTAAACATTCGCGAGGAATGGAAAAACCGTGAGTTATGGGCACCTTGCTTTCGTACGAATGTCATAGGCACAACAGGTGCAGGAGACTGTACAATTGCCGGCTTCATACAAGGTCTTCTCCTTCAGCTTGGGCCAGCAGCTACGATGACCGGAGCCGTAGCAGTCGGAGCCTTCAGTGTCGAACACCTTGGTGCGACAGGCGGTATCCAGCCATGGGAAACGGTTCAGAACCGAATTCATTCGGGCTGGGAGCGGCTTCCTATCGGTAGACCATTAAAAGGCTGGTATTGGAGAGAACAAGAAGGCATATGGGCAGGGCCTGCAGACAAACAATCAACGAATAACCATTAATATTGGGGCTACCCCTATAGGAGGATACAAACGATGGCACGGAAAGAATTAAAACGAACGAAGCTTGGCGTTATTGTAGGCAATCGCGGATTTTTCCCTAGTCACCTCTGTGACACAGGACGTGCGGAGATACTGCGTGTGCTCGAAGAAGAAGGCATCGATGTCGTCATTTTGGACATAAATGCAACTAAGAACGGTGCGGTTATGACCTTGGACGACGCCAAAGTTTGCGGAAATTTATTTAAAGCTAACCGCGACCATATCGATGGTATTCTCATCACATTGCCTAATTTTGGTGATGAGAAGGCTGTTGCGAACACGATCCGTTATTCGGGTCTGAACGTCCCTATCCTCGTCCACGCCTTCAGTGACAATATTACGTTGATGGGCATCCAAGATAGACGTGACAGCTTCTGTGGTAAAATGTCAGTCTGCAATAACCTGAAGCAGTACGGCATTCCGTTCACATTGACAACACTACATACCGTAGCACCAGATAGCGATAGCTTTCGAATTGATTTACGACGCTTCGCAGCTACCTGCCGTGTTGTCCAATCGCTTTGCAATGCTCGCCTCGGTTCTATTGGTGCCCGGCCAGCCTCCTTCAATACCGTCCGTTACAGCGAGAAGCTGCTAGAGCGTTCAGGTATTACGATTGAGACATTGGATCTATCAGAAGTATTCGGACGAGCAGGCAAACGCAAAGAACATGACCCCGCAGTAAAACGTAAACTAGAAGAAATCGCAGCTTATGTCGATGTGAAGGGTTTTCCAAAGGAAAATTTGGTTCGTATGGCGTCTCTCGGGGTTGTCGTCGAGGAATGGATGGATGATAATGACCTATCGGGAACGGCGCTGCAATGCTGGACTTCCATGGAAGAATATTTTGGTGTCGTGCCTTGCACCATCATGAGTATGCTGAGCAGCAGCCTGATTCCAAGCGCTTGCGAAGTAGACATTACAGGTCTTGTCGGAATGTATGCACTGCAGCAGGCATCAGGCAGACCAAGCGCATTGCTGGACTGGAACAACAATTATGGGGAAGATCCGAACAAAGGCGTAGTATTCCACTGCAGTAATTTGCCTAAGGAAGTCTTCGAAGAAATTCATATGGATTACCATGAGATCCTATCAGGTACGGTGGGCAGGGAAAATACGCTCGGTACGATCCAAGGACGAATTAAAGCAAGTACATTCACGTACTGCGGCATTGCAACCGATGATTTGAATGGCGGTATTGCAGTCTATACGGGTGAAGGACAGTTTACGCGTGATCCACTGCTGACGTTCGGAGGTTACGGTGTTGTCCAAGTACCGAAATTCCAAAAGCTGCTTCGTTATATTTGTGAAAATGGCTTTGAACACCATGTATCATCCAATATGTCAAGCGTTGCTGATTCTATGGAGGAAGCGTTTGGCAAGTATATGGGCTGGAAAACCTATCGTCATGAAGAAGCTCGTCACGATCGCTAGCCTACAATAGCTAAAAAGAAAAATGCAGCTCTCCTGCCTGTTAGGTTAGCTGCATTTTGTTTCGCTTATGGCAAAACCTTGTTCACTATCTATATCTAAAGAAATATCCATCTCCGTTCGGGCTTCACCATCCCATAATAAAAATCCACATCAAATCTCGGCTGATACCAAGGTTTAATGTGGATCTTTCATAATGCGCTTCAATTTAAGCTAGCGGTTGTAGAATAGACAACTACAGGTTAATGAATTCTAATGAAGCTAATGTTAGGACTCCGTTCTACCAGCTTTCGTCCATTTCGGCGTATCATTAATCCAGACGGCCATGCTTCCGGGCTCACGATTTGCCCATGCATAGTAAGGTATAGCCTGAATGTCCACCGATTCCTCCTGCCATTCGCAGCTCTCAGTCTCTGCATACAACTGCGTATGCCAGAAATGCTCCCTATGCGCGGATTCTGCTTTTCTTATGACACTACCAGAACCTTTAATAACAGTCACCCCGCCGAGCAATTCGGAAACATGTTCAACTCTGAACTCAGAATTGCGCTTCAAAGCCAGATCTCTTACATCATGATCATGGTCAGCACCCTCTAGGCAATACACAAGCGGCCCTCGCACCAAAGCCGTTTTCTCGCGGTTGCTCTCGACATTAGGATGTGATTCCACCCGTTTGACCTTCATCTCAAGCAAAAGTTCGATGATGTCTCCTTCTTGCCATTGTCGATCGATTTTTGCATAGCCTATATTCGTTATTAGAGGAATTGAATCGCCATTCACCCGAATTTCCGCTTGGTTGCACCAGCTCGGTATCCGTAGCTTTAAAGTAAATGACGTTGGGGCCTCAGGATTTATAGTAAGCTTGGTCATTCCATTCCAAGGATATTGTGTCTCCTGCTTTAATTTTATAGTAGTTCCTTCGATGTTTAGTTTCGTCTCACTGCCAATATACAAATTCACATAACATTCTTTATCCTTCAATCCATAAATGTACTCACCGATCTTAGGAATAAACCGGGTCAAATTAGGCGGACAGCATGCGCAGCTAAATGTAGGCTGGCGTAGATGACTTCCTTCGTTCTCAAGCGGATTCGTATAAAAAAATGCTTTTCCATCCAAAGAGATTCCGGCCAAAAGCGCATTATAAAGAACCCGCTCCAATACATCCGCATACTGCGCATCCGCAAAAAGGAGATTCATCCGACTGCTCCAAAATACCAAGCCAATGGAAGCGCAAGTTTCACAATATGCTTCGTCATTTGGCAGATTGTAATCTGTGGAGAAGCCTTCCCACCGCCAGACGTTATCCCCAATCCCGCCTGTAATGTACATTCTCTTATTTACCATATTCGACCACAAGCGATGCATGGCTTCCGCATACTCCGCGTCATTGTTCATTCCAGCAATTTCCGTTACCGCAGCATACAAATAGGTTGCTCTCACTGCATGACCTTCTATAGTATCTTGTTCTTTAACAGGCAAATGTGCCTGCATGTACTTAGCTATGCCGTACTCTCTGAACGGAAGTGCTCCTCTTTCACGAGGAACGCCTTCAAGTGCCGACCAACCGTTATACATTTGCTCTTCAGCTTCGGGATTACCTCTCATTTCGATAAAGAACTCCGCCAGCTGCTTATATCTTCGTTCGCCTGTGAGCTCGAATAATTTGATTAGGCCGAGCTCTATCTCTTCGTGCCCTTCATAAACAAGTCGTTTATCCACGCCAAAGGTCGCATCAATTAAATCCGCAAACCGACAAGCCGCTGTTAACAATTTTTCACTGCCGGTTGCTTCAAAGTGTGCAACGGACGCCTCGAAAAAAGTGCCAGCCGTATAGAGCTCATGTCCGAATAGCAGATCGCTCCATCGTTGTTCTGGAGCAACCGTTATGATATAAGAATTCAAATATCCGTCCGGTTGCTGCATGGCGATAATTTTGTCAACAACTTCATCTATCAGAGCTAGGACGTCAGGAGACTGACACTCCTTATAAATCCAGCAAGCTCCTTCAAGCATCGTATAAAATATACCATCGTTGAAGATCGCTCCTTCATAAGCACTCTTCAAGCTTCCAGAAGCTCTGTCAAAGTTTCGGAAAAAACCGTCTTCCCTGAATTTGTCCCATAAATGCGGCAGTGTATGCTCACGCATACTGGCCAGTCTCTCAGACCAGAAAGCATCATTGATCGACACCTGATCGTAAGGAATTTTGTTCACTCTCTTAAACATACGAATTCGTCTCCTGACTTTGGTAGCTATTATGATGATTATGTTTTCTTTTGAGCTGATGGAATGAACTTCCTAATCTTCAACCAATCTACGCACGAAGATTTCCATGCTCCTACATGGTCATTCTCAGTCGCTAATCCCATTCCGTGCGGGCCACTCTCGTAAATGTGCAAATCAAATGGAATCTTATGTTTACTGAGCGCAAGTGCAAACAACAAGCTGTTCTCAACGGGAACAGCCTGGTCATCAGCCGTATGCCATATAAAGGCTGGCGGGGTCTGGCTTGTGACCCGCAGTTCGGAGGATAATTGCCGCTTGAACGCTTCCTCCGGGCAAGCACCGAGCAGATTGATCATCGAAGGATCATTACGGTATTCGCCAAAACTGATCACAGGATAACAAGCAATAATCAAATCCGGACGACAACTTGTCTGCGCTGTCTCATCATCGCCAGGTATTCGCAAATCAAACTGAGTAGCTGCCATTGAAGCTAGATGTCCCCCTGCTGAGAAACCGAGAACGCCTACACGATTAGGATCTATATTCCAGCTCCCGGCATGTTCGCGAACATGCCGGATTGCTTGCTGCACATCATATAATGCAGCCGGATGCTTATGTGGTGACACGCGGTATTCCAGAACAAAAGCGGAAATGCCTACTGTATTCAGCCAAAGGGCGATTGGCTCACCCTCGTTTTCTGCTAAACCCCCATAAGCTCCGCCAGGGCAAATGATGATGGCTCCTGTTGGATGATTGCCGGCTGTTATATAGGGATGCAATTGAGCCTCCAAATTAAACACAGGCTGAGATAATGTCATCGAGACGCCCCTCTGCGAGGCCAATATTCGTATCCGCCGCGCCGTAGTAAATTTTGACCGTACCATCTGGCTCAACGATCGCATTACAAGTAAATACGACGTTCGCCACTCTACCCTTCATTTCGTAGTCATGCTCCGGCCATAATATATAGTCCCTTGTATAGCCAATAACGCGAGAAGGATCTTCAAGATCGAGCAAACAAGCTTTGAGCCGGTAAATAAATCCATTACAAGTCTGTGATACGGTATGGTAAATCTCAAGCCAGCCCTTGTCGGTCTTGATTGGCACAGCGCCTGCTCCCATCTTGTATCCGTCTCGGAATGGCTTGCCTTCATAGGAAAGAGGTTTGCTTTTTCCCCAAAATACAAGATCAGGAGAATAACTGACCCACATATAGGAGGGGTTCAATTCATTTCCGAATGGACGATCGAAACGCACATAAAGATTATCCCGTTTCTCAGGGAATAACACGCCATTCCGATTGCCAAGTTCGCTTCCCGTACAAACACGTTCGAAATGGACAAAATCGGAAGTACGCAATATGCCGATTCTCACATCGTTTTGGGATAAATCGCTGGCGTATAAAATAATAAATTCGTTCTCGCTTATTTGCGTAATCCTCGGATCATACGTGCAGGTCTCTGGATGGTCCGGATCCGGAGCAGGCCAATTGACTGGCTCAGGGTCTGGAGTAAACTTATACCCATCATGGCTTCTTGCAATCCAAATGCGATGAATGTCATCCAAAGTCGTGACGTCCATCATCATGATGTATTCATCGTTAAATTTAATTGCCCCCGGATTAAACGTGTACAACACCTCTTGCGGCATTTGTTCAGGTGACATGATTGGATTGTTTGCATATTTGGTCAGCACTCTAGTTTTCATGATCATTTCCCCTTCTTATTTCACGGCTCCATTAACTACACCTGAAAAAATATATTTCTGAAGAACCAAATAAAAGATAACCATCGGAATCGCTACGAGAATAATAGCAGCAGACTGCATCGTCCAGGACGAGCCATAACTGTTGGAGAACCTCATCAGCTCAGTCGTGACAACGCCTAGACTCTGAGAAGGCATATACAAATACGGTGAATACAAATCATTATAAATACTAATCGTGCGCAAGATTAGAATGGTCGCTGTTGCTGGCGTAAGGAGCGGAAATATAATAGATCGATAAATTCGAAACAATGACGCTCCTTCTAAATAAGCACTCTCATCCAGCTCATAAGGGATATTTTTAATAAATTGCAAATAAATATAAATTTGAACAACATCTGCGCCGAGTGATAGAAGCACCATGGAATAGTGAGTATTAAACAAACCCAAATTCTTGATGATTCCGAAGGTCGCTACCTGAGTTGTGATTCCAGGAATGACAAGCGCACCTGCATATGCCCCTAGAATCAATGACCTCAATTTGAACTGAAACCTGCCTAGTGCATAAGCCACCATCGTGCCTAACAAGATATTTCCAGCGAGAGAGAGAATAATAATGTACGAAATATTAAAGTAAGAACGCAGGAAGTTACCCTTTTGCAAAACATTTGCAAAATTATCAAAGTTAAAGAAGCTGCCTGGAAGTGCATACCCCGCCGATAACGCAAACTCTGTTGGAGTCTTGAACGCCGTTACTATCACAATGTAAGGCGGGAACAGGATGCAGACTGCAGCAATTAACAGACTGATATATTTAAGCGTGCGAATCATTTCTCATCCCTCCCGAAGAGCAGCCATCTTTGAGCTAGAACTAGAATGATGGTAATGATCATTAACAGAACACCCATTGCAGAAGCTAGACCGAAATCACTGTAGCGGAAAGAGGTCAGCAGTGTATTCGTTACGAAGGTATCACTCATGCCGAGGGGTGAACCCGATGGGAAAATGACAAACGGAAATTCAAAGGCAGATAAAGCTCCATTCAGGTTTAGGAAAAAGCATAATTCCAATATTCTTCTTAGGCTCGGCAGTGTAATGAAGCGGAACGCCTGAAACCCGTTTGCTCCGTCTATGCTTGCTGCCTCATAAATATCATTCGGTATCGATTGAAGGGCACCAATGATGATAACCATCATAAAGCCCATGTACTTCCACGTCGACATAAAAGCCAGCGTATAGTTGATAATCTTCGGATCACTCAACCAGTTCATGGATAAAGACCCAAGACCGATCTCCTTCAGCACGACGTTTAGGGCACCGACTTCATTGTTTAACAGAAAGGTAAACATAAATGCAATGGCTACGCTATTAATGATATACGGCGAGAACAGAATCGCACGAAAGACATTTCTTCCGCGCAGCTTGCTGTTTAAGATGACCGCGAAATAAAGAGATAAGCCGATTTGCACAAAGCCTACAAAAAAGTAGATCAGATTATGACTAAAGATTTCGAAATACTTGGGATCACTAAACACCCGAATGTAGTTATCCAAGCCTACTCCTGTTTTTACCGATGAAATTCCATTCCAATCCGTAAAGCTTATTGAAATCAAACTGATTGCAGGGTAATACGTGAATACACCTAGCAGCAGCAAAGGAATAATCAGAAACGACCACAGAATAATAATCTTCTGCATTCGCAACGATAGAATAGCCATATTCAGCAGCCTTTCCGGCTTATTTGGAGAACAGTTAATTGCGTATAGCAGGGCCCTGCTCTCCAATAATCCCCTTATTATTTTCTTGCATCTGCCCATTTTTTATTGTACTTATCCCATATAGGCTGAATGTTGCTGTCTTTGTTCAACATCACTTCCTGTAGGATCGTTGGATTCGTAATTTGTGATTTGTTCAAAATTTGGTTGTAACGATCCGGCGGAGGCAATACCGTAACAATGCGCGGCCCGTTAGCCAGGAACTCCGCAAGCGGACTATTATTAGATTTCATATCCTTAAGAGCTGGAATCATGCCGGTATAGTCCTGGTAACCGGACTCTTCTATCCAAAATTTGTAGAAGGCTTTGGCAGTCTCCATATTTTTGCTTTTCTTATTAATGACTACACTCCAGCCTGGTGTCATCATGGTGACGGGCTCTCCAGAATTATCGATAGGTAGCGGGAAAAATCCAATATCTTCTGCTGGTGTTCCCTCTAGAGCTGCCAAACCGTAGTTAGCCAGATAAAGCATTCCTACTTCACCAGAAGCCATCTGTTTTCTCAGAATATCCCAATCGCTGGAAAGCAGATCTTTCTCGAAATACCCTTTATCTACTAAACCCCTAACAAAACTAAATCCTTTTACTAATGGATTCTCTTGATTGTACGGGGCATCCTCGTTAGCCATTTGCTCATACATCGCATTGGAATCCGCTGTATTCGCAAAGGCTACCGTCTCCCATGTGCCAAGCGGCCAATTGCTTTTCAGCATGCTTCCCATCGGTAGAATCCCCTTGGCCTTTAACTTCTCCAAGGCAGCAAGCAGCTCATCATAGGTTTTCGGAGCGGCATCAATACCCGCTGCGGCAAATGTTTTCTTATTGTATAAAACCCCTGTCACGTATACCCCTTCACTAACGGCATAAGCTTTTCCTTCAAATTTAGATAGCGGCAGGTACGTTTTCCCTTCGTATCCAAGGTCGTCTATAGGGGCATAAAACTCCGGCCATAAATCGGTCGTTGGCGTAATAATCGCATTCATGTACATGACATCAGGTGCCTCGTTGGAAGCCAACCTAATTTTTAGAGTGCCTTCATAATCCTTAATAGGCTCGATCACGACTTCTGCTTCTGGGTATTTCTCATGAAATTTCGCCGCATATTCTTTGAGCTTCTCATCTACATCCGTACGGTTGATTGCAAAGGTAATCTTCCCTTTAATCTCGCTGGTTGACGACGTTTCCGTTGCTGCTGCAGACTCGGCTGGAGGTGTGCTCGCCTCTGATTGCCCGTTATTATTGCTTGCATTGTTTCCACCACATGCGGAAATCAACGACATAGAAAGAACGGCTGCCAATAAACTGCTCATTGATGTTTTCCCCATACAAATCCCCCTATTTGTCTTATTGCAGCTGAATCATTCGGCCGATGATATCGCTTACATATAAAATTGTAACATAGCATTTCCATGACCTTAATGGTCTGTAATTACATTTCCATAGTTACGATTACACTTTTCACCTCAGCATTTATTCCGATATTCCAACGGCGTGTAGCCGTTCATTTTCTTGAATAGCTTTGTGAAGTACGTAGAATCCTGATATCCAATTTGTTCGGCTACTTCATATACCTTTAGCTCAGTCTGCTCCATCAGAAGTTCTTTTGCCTTCTGCATTCGAACAGCAATCAAATAACCAGTTAGGCTTTCTCCTGTCTCCAGCTTAAATAAGCGAGATAGATAATTCGGATTCAAGTGAACGCGTTCTGCAATAGCGATCATGTCCAAATCCAAATGATAATGATCCGATATCCAGCTTTTAACGACGCGAATCGCTTTCTTCTCGTCACCATTTACCGCTGCCGCTCTAATGGGCTGCTGCTTGGCTAGAAGAATAGCAGACAGCTTCTCATCAAGCTCATCAGGGTCTACCGGTTTAAGCAGATAATCTAATACACCGTAGCGCATGGCTGTCCTTGCATACTCAAAATCCGAGAAGCCGCTAATAATCAAGCAAGACAAATCCGGCTGATGGATTTTAATTTCCTTTATGAGCTCCAAGCCATCCATAAATGGCATTTTAATATCGGTAATAAGCAGATCGAGCTTCCCTGATTGCATGGCATTTAACGCGTTTATCGCTTCTTGTCCATTGTTATAGGCAGCTTGTACATGATAGTTTGCATTCATTTCACCTATAAGCTTGGTCATTCCTTTTAATATGGCTACCTCATCATCCACAATCGCAATGTTTAACATACGGCTCTCTCCTCTCTAGATGAAAACATAGGTGCAGTAGATTCAACTCTCCATCATGGGCAGCTTCAATTGAACAACGGCACCTTTCCCCAGCTCGCTGTAAACAAACAAACCATACTTGGTCCCGAAGTGAAGCTTAATACGTTCATTCACATTTCTGAGTCCGATCCCACTACCCGTAACCCTGTTTCCGCTGCTATTCTCATTCCCCAATTGAATTCGGCTGTTCAATTGACTTACCATTTCGGGTGTCATGCCAATGCCATCGTCTGCAAAGGTAAAGTAACAGATCTCACCTTCCACCCTGGATGAAATGGTGATGCTGCCCTGGCCCGACCTACTCTCGAGACCATGGAATATGGCATTCTCAACAATAGGCTGAAAGACAAGCTTGATCATCGTATAGTTTTCAAGCTTGACATCAATGTGATTGTGCAGGGAAAACCGATTCTCAAATCGGTAGTTTTGAAGCTTGATATAGTTCGTGAGATGCTCGATTTCCTGTTTTACCGTCACGATTTCTCTCCCTTGAATGATGCTGTACCTCAGCAGCTTCCCTAGAAATAAGGACATTTGGGATACCTCTCTATCTTCATTAAGCAGCGCCTTCATCCTTAAGCTCTCTAAGGTGTTATAAATAAAATGCGGGTTAATTTGAGCTTGCAGTGCTTCCATTTCCGCCTCCTGCTTCCGATAAGAGGCTGCTTGTACGTCTTTAATTAATTCATCAATTCGTTTGATCATCCGGTTAAAATTAAGTCCCAATATACCAACCTCGTCTGAGAATCGGACAGGGAAGCTGACGGTGAAATCCCCCTCCTGCACCTTTTTCATCAACCGAGTTAATGCCCGCAGCGGTTTGGTAAATGCCAAAGAAATGAATACGGAGCTGATCAAGGTAACGAGCAAAATCGCGAAAGTGATAATTAGTGTGGAATTACGAACCTTTGTTGCTTTGCTGAACAATTCCTTTGTTTTCACGTATACATATACTTTCCAGCCCAGCTTCTGAGAGGTTAGATAAATGGCATAATATTGCTCGCCTTTCTGATTAATATGGAAATTGCCCGAATCCTGTTGTGATTTCTCAATGCTTTCCAAATCTCCCCATGAGCTCGATATATTCTCGTAAGCGCTATCAAAAATAACGTTATTTTTATTATCTACAATCGTTGTTTTACCGCCCGTAATCTGATCCAGATGTTTGAAATAGGCTTCTACCGCACTTAAATCCGTCTCAACCGCTACAAAACCAACAGGCTTATACGTCGTTAAATCAATGATGTCACGAACCATCGTTAACACATATTTCGTTTTTCCAGAAGCTGTTGTGCCCGCTTGCGTATTAATTAATACGGCAGAGCCGCTCTGGTCCCTTGCAATTTGCTTTAACCGGTCATAGTGCGTGGCAATCTCCTTATTATTTCCATTCAGACTGTTGCGGTAAAAGGTGTTGCCATAATTGTCGAAAATGTAGACTGCATTCGTCCCCTTCTTCATATCGGACATCAAGCGGATAAAAAAATCGATGCGGCTGTCCTTCTCTATTCCATTCTCAGGAGAGGCGATGTAGCTCTGAAGCTCGCTGGAGTACATCGGAATCTTCGTAATCATGCGCATATCTTCAATATAATCCTCTATTCGATTTAGAACCTCCAAGGACGTTTGTGAAACGTAATCAGCCGTATTTTGTTCAATTGATTTCCGGTAATAGTTATAAGAAACGAGCGCGGAGATGGTAATCGGAATAATCAGCATGAAAACAAAGATAATGACCAGCTTTTTAGACATACCTAGACTAGAAAACTTGAATTTAATTTTGTGCATCCTGCACCTCATTTCTATCGGTTAGCCGTTAACCTCATTAAAACATATAAAGTGTCTGGAAACATGAAAAAAGCAAGCGAGAACGCTTACTTTTTTTCAATATCATCTTATCATGAATCAATAGCCGTTATTTATTAATACAATAGGGATTATCCCTTTGGTAGGACGGCCTACAGATGTCACCTCTATCAAGAGGTCATATCTCGGTTGTGAGAGCCCATGACCGGTTACAGTAAACTCAATTTCTGTCATGCCGATATTGCAATGATAGTGCTCTAGAGGAAAGCCCAGATGTGCCCCCGGTGTTACTTCCCAATCAGCTGGAACATGCCATTTCACCTGAATAAATTGCTGCATGTATAAATTATTTTCAATCAACAGCTTAAAGGTACGAGGCTTTCCTTCGCTCACCACTGGTTCCTGTCCATAAAACAAGAATGCGTTGAAAATAGAAAAGTCATATTTTACCGTAAAAGGACTAAGGGTTAGCGTGTCTTTGAAGCTTCTGTCTTTCCATGCATTAATGTGAACCGGATGATCAAGAAGCTCGTCACCTTCATTCATGTCAATCAGATAACCTTCCCCTGCATGAAGCAGGTCGCAATACTCGGAGCCTAAAAATTCAGGAGCAAGCCGCATCACTCGTTCAGTCAGCTCTCCGACAGTGGAAGGAATACGTGTCCCTTGATCACATACATTGAGCGTTATGGTCTTGATGGAGTCGCCAATCGGATCGAGCCATTTCGCAGGAAGCCCCTCTTTGCCAAGAATAATACCCATAATGGACCCAATCGTGGCTGCTGTACAGTCTGCGTCTTCTCCACAATTCGTGGCGATGCAAATACTTTTCTCGAAATCACCTTCACCATATAACCAACCGATAATCATAATGCCAACATTGCTAGGAGCATCGTAACCGATAGGCCCTACTGGAATATCACCTTCAGCTTGAGGCTGTATCGCGGAAGTACTCAGCAGCCCGAAGCTTCCAGGTACCGCCGTTAATACCTGTATTCTTGCTTCTTGCCACGTAGCTCCAGATTGATAAGAATGAATGGCCGTTTGTACGGCCTTTGCAATGCCGGAATCTTCTGGGATATAGGATAGCCCGATGTCTATTAATCGGTAAGTATCGCTTTCTACGAAAGCTGCACTTTCGATAGCTGCGCAAAATACCTCCGCATAGACTCCTTCATGGCTGTGATCGACGATTGCATCCTCATAGGCGTATTTAACGGCAATTTCCGGATGCCCGGGTGCAAGGCAGGCCCAAATTTCGGAGCGTATGAATGCACCGTTGCTATCACGATACAGGTTATGATTGTAGCCAGATAATGGAGGCACAATTCCTGCACGCAGGTTATTTTTCCCTGCTCCATACTCTCCCATATTAGGAGAGATATAAGAAATCCAATACTCGCCTAATATATGTGCATTCAAAGCGCTTCCATATTTTTCGGCGGCATTCAACCAGATCAGCTGCAAATCCAAATCATCATTCGGCAAAGGCTCCCCGTACAGCTCCTGTGTATAAAACGAAACATCGAATACGCCGCGTTTACATTCAAAAGGGGCCCCGAGCGTCCCTCCAATATTTTTCCCTAACCAACAGCCTTCCAATTTACTTTTATATTCCTGAAAAGTTAGCTTCATAGTATCTCCTCCTGATAGTAAAGATGAACAAGTTTATTATATCCAATCCGATTTTCAATCTTAATGGTCTGTTATTACATTTATAGTCCTTCAAGTATGGATATTTGGTTCAAGAGATTCATCATAACCTGCGCCGCTTCAACACGAAGCGAATTCGCCTTTGGATCAAATAGCTCGCCTGGCTTACCTCTCATTAAACCCGCAGCAAGTGCCATTTCAACTTCTTTGGCTGCCCAACCGGAAACAGTGTTAGCGTCACGATACCTTACTGGCTCATCCAATGATTGCATAGCTTTCTTGGTTTTCCATTCGAATGCCCTTACGATAAGGGCAGCCATCTGCTCGCGTGTAATCTTAGCATTTGGGACGAATCGCCCTTCAGAAATTCCGTTGATTAACCCTGCTTCGTAAGCCATTTCCACGTCGCCCGCATACCAGGCCCCAGCTGCAACGTCGGCAAATAATGAAGAAGTAACAGCTGCACCTTCTGATTTCATACCAAGTGCTCTGACTAATAACGATGTGAATTCGGCTCTAGTCGTGGATGAGTTTGGCTTAAACTCGTCATCCGTCACACCTTGAACTATATGCCGGGCTGCCATGATCTGTAACGTTCGGGATGCCCAGTGGGCAGCAGGAATATCCTTGAAGGTTTTGTTGTACTCCAGCAAAACATATTTGCTCAAATGATCAAGCGAAACAGCTACCCTACCTGTTAGAGCGTCGAGAGTACCACCCACATACTCCCAACTACTAGCTGCCTCGTTGAAATAATAGACACCTAAAAGCTCGCTATCCACTTCTTTGTCCAAGTAAGAGAAAACAAGCTCTATGCCAGACTCTACTTGCCCCGCTGTGGCTTTCCGCCCATCAGGGGCAACAAGCACAAGGCTAATATCATATGGCTGTCCAATGATTTTCACCTTAGCATGCTGCTGCTTCAGCATCGTTTCCGCAATTCCGCTCTCATCGACTAGGGGAAGAAATTCAACCTTCAGTAAGGCATCCTTTACATTCCCCAACTGGTTTCTCAATGCTTGTATCACTTCCGGCTTGACGTTGATCGTCAGAAGTGGCGTTTGTACTTTAAGCGGCAGGCTTCCAATTTCGCTATTTAGAATAGAAACGAATTTTTGATTGGAATCAGCTTTCGCAACAGCAATTTGATCGATTATTTTCACGGGAGTTGAACCGGTGCTATTCCCCTGTATGACTTCACTGCCGCTGACAGAAGAATCTGAGCTAATCTGAATGCTAACTCCAGCTGTGGGATATTGTACGGTCGATAACAATTGACTATTAATCGCCTTGACAGACGTTAAAGAAATGGAAGAGGCACCAGTAGCGATCGCCTTAAATTTAAATTCACTTAATGTAAACGATCCATTGTCGCCCTGCACTGGACCGATCTTGGTGCTCGCATATTGAATTCGATTTTGAGTAACGATAGGATCAATAGCAAAACTGCCAATCTTATCTTTGGTTTCCTGAAGCTGTAGGCGAGTTGAATCGTACGTTAGGTTTACCTCATAGCCATACAGATCGACGATGTTGCTGCCTTCGACTCTAACCGTGAACTCGCTGCCAGCCTGAATCGACAGTGTCGAAGGCATTAAGGAATAAGAAGGCACTGGCACTGGTGCTGCTGATGCTTGATTCGGTACAAAAACAGCAATAGCTAGAGAAATGACTAAGCTTAATTTCAGCCATCTATTTTTCATTAATGGACCCCATCCTTTTATGGAAATCGAGAGAGACAGCATCATCGCTGTCCCTCTCATCATTTCAGTTTAATATTAGCTGAGCGATCGCGGCCATATCCGCAATATCAATCACATTGTCTTGATTGTAATCGGCCTTCATATACGTACTGTTCCAGTTCGCATCGGCGGACGTTTTCCCATAATAGGAGCCAATTATAGCAAGGTCGCCTATACTGATCCTGCTATCCGCGTTTAGGTCTCCTCGTTGTTGAATCTGAACCGCATGAGAAATGCCTGCCACTTCAAACTCATCTCCTTGACTGTTTGCAACCACAATGTCACTTAAGGCGGTGACCGCTTCTGTGATCTGAGTCAAAGGCTTGGCTTTGAACGTAAATTTCAACCAATCCCCGTTAGGTGCAAAACCCGTCCCTTGTGCTGCTGCAATGACTCTTACTTTCCCGGGTTCAACTGCCTGATGGCTAAGCACAGCAAATCCTGACTTCAAAGAAATAGCATCGATAAATTCTAGCTTCGTTGAATCAAATGTAATTACCAGGTCCTGCGCGTAGATGTTTTCAAACCCATTCACATTAAAATCTTTCAGTCCGTACGTTAGCCCAAACTCTGCCCCACTGTATATTTGGTCGTCACCAACAAGCGTCGACTCATTGCTGGACTCCGTAACCTTGTTGATAAAGAAATCATCCAAATAGACATCATCTAGCGAACCGTCTGACTGAAAATACATCATTGCGCTGCTAACCGTGCCTGTCCATGTAATATTCTCAACACCTGTGATCTCAGTAAAATGCTCATGGCTTATCATCGTTATAGGTGCCGTAAACCATCGTGACCCCGCGCTATCCGTAATATTTATCGTTACAAATCCCCCGGCTGAGTTATTAGCGTACTTCGCCCATGTCCCAAAGGAATAATTACCTGGTCCTTTTACATTTAGTAAGCTTGTAATGTCTTGATTGGCTCCCGCCCAAGTATCCGTTCGATTAAAGGCCCAAAGCGAATAATTCCCCGAATGTGCATAGATATTGCTCACATCAATGGAAGCCCCTTGTGCAGCCCATGGCGCTATCCCCTCTTCAAATCCGGGATTAACGAGCTCAGTAATATCTGCTAAAGTGGAAGCGCTTGCTACGTTGGATAAAAGAGATTCATTAGGAATGCCATTTACTGTTTTCACAGCAAAATAATATAGGCTATCGGCCGTTAAAAAAGGCACGGTAACGGACTGTGAAGTTCCGGACGATTCAGGGAATGGTCTATTTCCTACTCTTGTAGCACTTGACCAATTCGCATCGGTAATCGGCGAAGTCGAGTAACGGATATCATAACGACTCGCTGTGCCTGTTGCCCCATCGCTTCCTGATGCCGTCCAAGTTAATACCGCCTTGTTATGATCGATGGAACTAATCGCAAGGTCCGTAATAGCACCAGGCAGCATGGAATCACTTGCAGAATCATGTCCGCCATTTGTAAAAGCTACTGTTGGTGCCCAACTGATCACATCATGGTCTGTGCTCGTCCCGCCATTATTAACCTCAAACCGTATAACATCATTCTGGTTAACAGAGATCGCATCCAAATTCGTCGCGTATCCTGCCAAATCGTCGGATGCGATTAACTGTGCAGCATTACCGGCTGGCCAAATGACTTGACCGTTTTTAGTTATGCGGGCTAGTGCACCGTCACCACCGATTTCATTCTTAAATACTTGCCCTCGAATACTAATCACGCCATTATATGGAGCTGTCCATGCGTTAGAGATCCAATGGTCCGCTGAATCGGAAGCGCTTAGATTAAACTGTGAAATATGACCGCCAGCAGTCCCGTACCATTTCTCCGCCAGGTCATACGTCAAGCTCGCATAGCTAGTACCATCGAACAATTGGTACGACCAGTTTCCTGTAGTTCCTGTCGCTCCAAACTCATTCGCAGCATTGTTGATTTTGCTAGCGGCCGGAATGAACACATTATTCGATATTTCCGACCATTCGATAAATTTACTTTCATCAATAATGAATTCATTCTCGAAGAACAGGCTGTCTTTAATGGTTCCAGTTGTTTGCCCCGTATCGCTCGTTGCCCAAATGGCCCCTCCCCCATTACGGACGAACGTGTTGCCTATCACCTCATTGTTGCTATTAAAATCAGTACCGAACCTGTCGGGAACGACACAATTACATAGCAGCCATTCCAAAGCTCCTCCATAATTATTAGCAAAATAATTGCCTCTGAAATTATTTGAGTCATTTTTCCCTTCGTTATCAATCGCGGATTGATCAGTCGAGCCCGTGTCTGGTGTATTTAAAAACAGATTATTGGCTATCGTCATATTCTGAGTCCCGAATAGAAAGCTTGCCGTCGTTCCACCACTCTGATTTGCGTTGGCCGCTTTGTCTATCCGATTGTCAATCCAATACGAATTTTTTGTACTCATAAATACGAGAGCTTTGGCGGAAATGTCCTGCAGTTCGTTATTTTTAATTAGTACGTTTTGGAATGTGCTCGTCGGTGCAGCAGAGTTATTATGCATGACAACAATCCCATAAGAGGTTGTTGGCCCGATCTCGTTATGCGAAATCTCTACATCCTTCACCAGCCACTGACCTGAAGATGGAGTAACCGCGTTATCAGCACTTCGGACTTGCACCGCGATTGCATTAGGCCCTCCCACCATGCTATGGATATAATTATTTCGAAAAACAATGCCTTGATGGCCGGTTGTCGAGTACAGAAACTGCGGTCCTATGCCTGCATGACTGAACTCCAAATTGCGGACTTCCCAGAAATCAGCATTCAGTAACGTAAGCGTCTTATCCGTCGCGTTGTTGCTGCCACGAATGACAGGACGATCACCTGTGCCATAAGCATCGACAACAATCCAACTGCTTGGCGTGCCGGTACCTCCGCTAGGCTTGAACTCTTGCGTCCAACTGCCACCCCGCTCCAGAAAAATTGTGTCACCTGCTGCAAATGTCTTGGCATTTACATTCGTGAAATCACACCATGGACCTTCATTTCCAGCCGTGAGCGTTCCAGAGTTCCCCGTGTTCTCATTGTTGCAGGCATTATTACTTATGTAATAATTGGCCGCATATGCTGACGTAGGTGTGTAGAACAACACAACTAGCATGACAATGAAACTAAAACCCATTACATAATAAAAAAATGATGCTGTAAGCTTACTTCTCATCCTGTTCTCGCCCCTTCAAATTATGTTATAGGGTATCGTGGATTCGCACCTCGAAATGATACCGCTTACATTAAAAATGTTATCATATTCATTTGCTGCGGATAATGGATCACCCTTACATTTATAGTCTTGTGATGACTATAACGATCTATATGGGGTCATCGCAGAGGAAACTGATCGAATTTAAATAGGAAACACAAATAAAGATCGTCACCTATTCGACCCAACGGCCCAATAAGCATGACGATCTTTGTTCATTTCATAGCCAAGTCTTGAAGGGATTAGATAGCTCTCTGAACCCTCTACATATAACTGGACTGCAACCAGCTTGAATGCCTCCGCATACTGTTGGAACACTTGTCCTTTTTTAGCCATAAGAAACTCCCCTACAAGGTCACTCTTTCCTTCATGATAACATGAGGGGTTTTTTGAGTGTCTACTTAAAGGGGATAATACCAAGATCCTTGTGTTTAAAGGATTTTTCTCTATGGAGCCTAGGGGGACCCTCACCCCTGACCTCATCGCTGCCAGCGATGCGGTTTCCCGTATGGGGATATTACACTACCCCAATTTATCTAGCATTCGACGGGTGGGGCGTTCCATTCATTCACGATATACACGCATCAACTCATTAAGGCTCCACCGATTCGGCTACCTTCATGGCCTCGTCGCCCGAAATCGGACCGGACACGCCATACTGAATGCCGTCAACCACCCAGAACAGCTCCGTGAACTCGGCTTGCTCGAAAATAAAGCCGTCCGCTCCGCCCACTTTAGTCTGTGTGAACAGGTCCGTCGGGAACGCCGCCGGCATGCGGCTCGCGCTGAACGTCACCGTCTTATCACCCGAGCCGTATGTGAAGTTTAAATCTCTGAGCGGTTGGTCCTTCATTCCCACGCCGACGATATCAGCCAGCTTGAAGCCTTCCGGGGCGACTTGAGGAACAAGCACACCGGAACCGAAAGCTGCTTTTGCTGCCTCCACCGTTCCTAAGGGAGTTGTAATCAATTGGGACAACTCCGAACCTGTGGCTCCTCCGTTTCCGGGCAGCACGATTCCGGGCGAATTATCCGTTGGCGTCGGGACTGCGGCGGGGTCTTGCAGCATCGGCAATCCCGTCACTATGACGACTGCCGCGACCAGCGCTGCCGCTCCTGCAGTCCAGACTTTCGGAAGAACGAAGCGGCGGCGGCTTCTCTGCTCCGCGGCGGCTTGATTCCTGATCTTCCGTTTAACGCTATCGCTCAATTCCATTTTAGAGAACAACATATCATCCAACTCCTTTTGCAAATTTTGACGTAAATTACGCTCCATGTCCGTCATCGGTTGTCTCCTCCTTACGCATTTCCCGAGCCAACGCCTCGCGCGCCCGGTGCAGTCTGTTTCTCACGGTACCCTCTGGCGACGACGTCGCTTTCGCAATTTCCCGTGTGTCCAAATCCAGATAATAATATAAATACAAAGCCTCCTGATACGGCAGAGGCAGACGCAGCATATGCCGCAAAATCTCGCTTTTCTGCAATCTTTTAAGTGCTTCTTCTTCCACGTTGAATATCCGTCCCCGCTCCATCAGGCTCGGATCGGTCGGCTGTTCCGTAAACATCCGCACGCCCATCTTGTCCCGGCAAACGTTGATAGCTATCGTCGTCAACCAGGTTTTAACCGCGCTATCTCCACGAAACGAGTTCCAGTTGCGATAAGCGCGAAGAAATACCTCCTGACTGATATCCTCGGCAAGATGCTGATCTCCGGTATAAAAATAAGCGGTGCGCATGATCGTCGAGCCAAAGCTTTCCATCAGCTGCTCTAGAGCTTGAGAGGGATCTTTCGGGAAATTCCCCTTGTTATTCGAGCCGGCCAGCTTCACTGAATTATCACCTCCACCTATTAGACGGCCTGAGCGCATTTTTCGCTGCACTGCGTTTTAAATCTGACAGTCCAATAAAGATTGAGCGAATTTGAGCTTAATTCCCCATACTCCTTCTAGCTTGAATTTCATACGATAAAAGCCACATGAACAGTATCCTGTTGATGCGGCTTTTCGACTTCATCTTTAGTTTAAAAAATCCCCAATGTCCATTTATACTAACACTATTTTCTCTAGATGACCCCTTAGCTGCCAGTGATGCTCTCTGCCGCCATAGTTGGTTTCACTACCCAGAACAACCATTAAAGCTCTAGCTGAGATCCGTTACGATCTCCTCATGTAATTTCTTTATTTCTTCAGAATCCTTAAATTGGATTGTCCACAGTAAATCAGACAACTTTTTTAAGGGCTTCTTGGCGATACTGAACAGGCGTCATATAGCCTAAGGTTCCATGGATGCGATGCTTGTTGAACCAGTTGACGTAATCATATAGTTCGAGTTCCAAGTGACGAAGGCTCTCGAGGTTCATCTGGTTCACAAACTCTGTTTTCATAATCTTATAGGTGGCTTCAGCCACCGCGTTGTCGTATGGACAGCCTTTCATACTTAGCGATCGACCGATTTCAAACGTCTCCAGAAGCTCGTCCATCTTTTGATTTTTGAACTCACTGCCACGGTCGGTATGAAACCATTGAATCTGATGTAGATCACCCTTAACGGTCGCGAAGGCACGGGTAATCAGAGCAGTGTCCTCACTCGGGCCTGAACTATGACCAATGATTTCTCGATTAAACAGATCCACCAGCACACAACTGTAATGCCATCGGTTCTGGACTTTCACATACGTCAAATCACTGACGACGAAGCGTTTGGCTTCCGTTTGCTCAAACACCCGCTTTAAAACATTCGCCGTCGTTGCTTCGTTACATGCCGTTTTATGAGGCTTATATTGTGCCACCGTGTAGGTGGAAACGAGCCCTTGCTTTTTCATGATGTCTCCAATGCGAGTTCTGGAGACGATCAGCCCACGCTCATGGAGCTTCACTTTGATCTTGCGTGTGCCGTAGCTTTTCGATTCTTGTGAAAGATATCCACAATAGCTTCGGTGACATCGTCTTCAGTGGCTCGTTCTTATTCCTCCACAAGGGCTGCTCTGGATTTCCCATTTTCATAGCGTCCCACCATTTGTTTTTTGAACTCTGCTGTAAAGGTACATCGTTGTTGTTTTGGCATTGTAGAGATTCGCTCCTTAACATGATAGGTTTATTCTACAAGCCCTTATTTTTTCTGTCCAACTTAGTGTAGCCGATCCAACGCTTCTGCACTAAAGTGCAGGGGATCGTTGTTCTCTCGTTAAGCTCAGTATCGCTACCCAAACATATCTATGTTGTTCGTGCTTTACGCATTTTGCTGTTGATTGTTACTGCTACGGTAATAGTAAGAATCAGTAGAGCTGCAGCTCCGCTCAGTAAAGGTAATAGATCGCCGATGATCTTGTATACGGTATGTTTCCGATCTGATAGAGGAAGCTCCGCCTTGAAGACAATGCCGTGATCGCTATCCAAATCGTTCATTTCTGAGACCTTCCGACCCTTCGCATCGTATACCGCACTCATTCCGGCATGTGTGACGCGCAGAACCGGCATCTGATTTTCAATCGCTCGAAAAGCGCTGATTTCCGTGTGATAAGGTGTAATCGACTCCCAATCGCTGGATGGAATAATGAATATATCAGGATTGTGTAATCCGGCTTCGCGAATTCGGTGTGGGAAATCCGCATCGAAGCAGATCGCTACCGCAATTTTCCCAATGGCAGTCTCGACAACTGGCACTGCCTCTTCGCCTTTATGGAAGTAGCGCTCCTCCCCGGGTACTAAAGAAAATTTAGAGTATTCCGCTTTTATCATGCCATCTGCATCAATAATAACCACTTGGTTATCCATCTTCGCTCCATCCGGTGCGTTTATTCTCACATATCCTACAACCAAAACCGCTCCGTGCGCTGCCGAAAGTGACTGCAAACGTCTCAGAAATGCCTGTTCCTCTTGTTCCAACACAATCGAAGCTCCCTCCGACCAACTGATCAAGCTGCTACCACGGTCGAGCTCCTGCTCAGTACGCAGGAATAAGCCTTCATTTATACGGTTTATCTGTTCGACTAATGCGGAATGTTCCGCTAGTTGATCATAAAACCCTTTCTTTTCCCATTGGTCGAATAAATGTTGTATTGTGTCATCCCATATGATCCGATCCGGTGTAATACCTGTCACCTTGATCGTTTTTGCCTGATTCTGTCCCGATTCCAGCACAACGCCTCCTCCAACAAATAGTAATAATACTGTTACTGTACTGATCAATAGCCGTTTATGTTGTCCAACACCCTCGCGAAATCCGGATTGAAACGTATATGCCAGCAGCGAGGCGAACAAATACTGGATAAATACGATCCCCCATATACCAAACACAGATGCCAACATCGCAAGGGGTCTTATCGCCAATTGACTATATGCGGTAGAATTGAATGTCCCGAACACGTTCCCATAGCTTACAAAATACTCAAATGATGTCATCAACAACGGAAAAAATAACAAAGCTGCTGCATGTCTGGTTTGGGTGACCACCCATTTATTTAACAACAGCAACACAATCAACATAACGGTAGAAATCAACACCGTGATTGAATCAACTACGAGACCGCCAGGAATGACGCTTCGATTGGAAATGATCATCACGACACTAACGAACGCAAGCGCGATCGGGACTGAATGTTTCACCCTCTCTCTATACATATAGATCAGCAGTAAAGCTGGCGCTAACCAAGCCGTCAACACATAGAGATTCGAAGTAATTGGCACCAAATAGAATAAACAGACAGCAGCTATTAACCAGACATTCGAATTAAACCGCACATCATTCACTTCCTTTCATTCTTGCCCTTACTGTAGCAAAGAATTGCAGGTCACGTTTGACGTTTATTGCTCTCATTTACAACATATATCGAAAGGGCTACTGAACCGAAAGGTAAATTTCCACCTCCGCATCGTCTGAGTAAGGAGATTGAAATGTGGGTGCATACTTCTCAAGCAGAAGCTCGCCTGTCAGTTTCGCATTTGAAGCAGGAATGCGGTATTGGTATAAAAAATGGTAGGTTGAGAGAATGTTGTCCTTATTCGTTTGAAACAACTTGCCCCGATGTACAAACTTCATCATGTTCAGCCCGTTTAATTCGATTCGCTTCATTCCGGCCGGGATACTCCCCCACTCCTTCACTTCGACCGCAACCATCTCCTTAAAATAAGCTGTTTCGCCGATGTAAGTAATATCGTAGCACAGACGGAATACGGTATCCGATTTCCGGTTAGGAATTCCTTCAGTTTGCTGAATGAACGATTCGATAGACGGAAAGATTGTGCTCACATTCTCGTCGCACGACAGTCGTTCAATGCCGACGAGCTGTAAATTCTCAATCTTTTCACGATGGTCTGTTACGACCACATGACCATGTTTTGCTTTAATATCCAACCAGATCGATTCTAAATCGATTCTCGAAGACAGCTTCTCCAACCGGTGATTCTTGCCTGCATACTTTGAACGATATTTTGCGGGAGGAATCTGATACATTTTTTTAAAATTGCGGCTAAAAACCTCCTGTGAGCCAAAACCGTACTTAACCGCAATATCCAAAATTCTGCCGCTATCTTTTCTTAATTCAGCAGCAGCCCAAATCAACTTCCTTTTGCGTATGTAATCGTATACCGTTATACCGACCACTGCTGTAAAGAGACGATAGAAATGGAACTTCGAGATATGGGTCATTCCAATCAGCCGATCAATGTCGACTTGTTCCTCGATTTGGTCTTCCACTGAATCAACAAAACGCTGAATCGCCTGCAGATAATCCATCGCTATCCCCCTCTTCAACGAAAATATCCGCTTCAAAATCACTTATATTGATCATAGAATACTGAGCAGAAATCGGCAATATAACAACCAAACTCATCGTTATTATCGATATACTATTCCAAGGATGAAGTAGAAAAGTACCCTATACACAGAAAACCTTGATTATAGGCTGATGAGCCGTACTCGTCGAGAACTTTTGGCAGAAGATTCAGACGCCTTGGATTTCATCTCCTAGGCATTCCACTATGTAAAAGTAGGGTAAGACGGGGAATTAATTCCCCCGGACTCCCCCTCAAACCGTGCATGCGTATTTCCCGTACACAGCTTTCCTACGTCAGTTCCTCATCTTCATGAGTGAGTCGTCTTCACCCGTCACCGGGCTGCATAGCATTGGATGTCCGAATCCTGATTATATGGCTGACGAAGCCGACTCGATGAGGACTTTTAGCGGTAGATTCAGACGACGTGCTCATGCGTTTGATGTTGTTCCTCGTAGCGTCTCAACCACTACCTCCGCGCGGACTGAACCCCGGGGTATTAAAATTCCGAATGAATGGTCAACGATGTGTTTCAATGAAGCAATTCGCAGCGGTAAATTTCGATGCCGTGCTCCTCCGCATTCGCTTCGTGCGCGCGGTCTGCCCCCTTGGCAATCCATAAAAAAACGCCATCACGTAATGTGATAGCGTTCCTTTTTGTACGGAGCCTAGGGGGAACCTCAACCCTGACCTCATCGCTGCCAGCGATGCGCTCTCCCAGTTTAGTTAAGGCCCCTTGATGAATGTTTATGCTGGTACTCAGTACCTTTATATACTTACCTCCCCCTCACTTTTCCTCCCCGTAATCACCACCTGCACCCCAATCATCACCACAATAACAGCAAGCATCGCAACAAGCGCAGCCATAAAGCTTCCACTACTATCATAAATCGCCCCAATTAATAATGGTCCCATTGCACCAATGATGTAGCCGCCACACTGAGACATCGCCGACCATGCCCCTGCTTCCTCCGGCGTGTCCGTCTCGACAATCGGCAGCATAAGTGCTAGTGGAAATAACCCTCCCGCCCCAATGCCTAGCAATATTACAGCTGGCAGCATTGGCAGTTGGAAAAGCAGCATAACAATCCCGATTAGCTCAGACACACTGCAAAGGATCAGGTAAAATCTCCGTTTCCCTGACCTAGCAACAAGGAAGGGAATCGTCAACGATACAGGAATTTGAATAATCGTAAAAACGGTAAGGAGCATAGCCGCGCTTGCTGCGCTGTAACCGAAGTTAAGAGCAATCGGTGAAATCCACGCCGTAACCGAATAAAACACACTGGCCATTAATCCAAAAAACAAGGTCAACAGAACCGCTTTTTTATTGCGAATTGGCAGCCTTGAAGGAAGCTTCGAACTAGATCGCACTAAGCTTTCTTTGCTCCTCTTGTCCCCATTACTCCCCCTGTTCCCAAGAAAAACCGACCAAACGATTAAAGCAATCACTCCGAAAACAGCCCAGCATGACAAAGTCAGCGTTAAGCTATGATTACTTCGATTGTATAATGGTATTGCAAAAGCAGAGGCAATGGCTGCCCCTACGGTCATCGAGGCGGAATAAACACTGACAATTCCGGGCTTGGTGGGGAAGTACTTTTTAATAAACCCAGACAGCAGCGGTCCTGCCAAGCTAATCCCGATACCGCCAACTAACGCAGTTACAATCAGTATAAAAACGGAGCTAACGATCCCCCGCAAAGCGGTAGCCCCTGTAATGAGAAATAATGCAAAGAAAATAGTTCGCTCAAGCCCTATTCGATCACGCAATGCGGTTGCCGCTGGAGCAAAAATCCCCATGCATAATACAGGCAAGGTCGTCAGCAGACTTGCGGTTAGCCCACTCATTGCCAGATCATTTTGAATCGTACGAAGCAATGGAGCAACCGATGTAATAATCGGTCTTAAATTTAAAGCTGCAATAAATATAGCTAACAATAAAAAATATTTTTTCATAGCTGCTGCCTCTCTCTTTTTAGCTTTGTAACTCTTCATCAAGTATATGGTGTCACAATCCATTGATCAATCCTATAATTTATATTATTATGATAGTAAAATACTATCATTTAAAGGAGCCGCTGCATGGACAATCGAAATATACAATACTTTATGGCCGTATTTGAGCTGCTTCATTTTACGAAGGCTGCCGAAAGGCTTGGCATCTCACAGCCTACTTTAAGCCAGCAAATTCGCATCCTTGAAGCCGAGCTCGGCACGCCGCTTTTTGACCGCATCGGTAAAAAGGTTGTGGCAACGGAAGCCGGCAAGCTCCTCTGGCATTATGGAGTGAAGATGCTGCAAGCAGAACGGGATGCCAAAAATGCGATAAAGGAGCTTCTATCTGGAGAAGGCGGCAACGTCCGTCTGGCCGTGCTGCCCTCGGATTTGGATTTTCAGCTTGTCCCGCTGTTCGTTGCATTTAAAGCGAAATATCCTCAGATCCAGCTGCAGGTTTTCTCCACTATACATGTGCAAGAAGAAGTGCTTAACCATAAAGTCGATATCGGCATTGGCTTGCAGGGCCCACCAGATAAAAGATTAGTCCAAGTTCCGCTTGGCTCGGAGCCCTATCATCTCTTCGTTCATGCAGCAAGCGAACTCGCTAAACGAAAGGAAATTACCCTGCGGGAGCTGGAGCAGCATGCATTAGTTATGTACCCGAAAGGCTTTCTCGGTCGTGATTTAGTTGATGAGGTTTGCATCAAAGAGGGATTTGAATTAGCTACCGTTATGGAAACGAGTTCGGCTCATTCGCTGCTGCAATTAGTTTCTGCTGGGATAGGCGCTACTATTCAGCCGAAGGGCTTGCTTCGTCAATTTCCAGAACGTCTGGACATTGTAGCTATCCCTTTTACAGGGCCTACGCCTGTGCGTCATATGGAGCTGATGTATTGTACAGACCGATTTATTAGCCGCTCGCATCAACAATTAACGGATGGGCTGATTGATTTTTTTACTGGGAAAAATAGCTAGAGCGACTATGCCTTCAGGCAGCGGCAGTGATGCAAAAAAAAGACAGCTATGCACAAGGGTTGTCCCTTGTTCTAGCTGCCTTAAATGAACCGGTTACGGTGCGGCACATCACGACTATTCCATATACAGCATCTAGCTTAAGAAAGGCAATTGGCCTTGCAAATAGGACGATAGCATATGCTTAATAACCGGATCTTCGCCCCCGTCCTGCTTTAAAGCCATACAGATCAAACGAATATCATCGCTTATATACCCGGCCAAATCATGGTTCTCTGTCAAGCGGAATGCTTGCTTAAATGCTTGTTCACGCCCCGCACGTATTTGTTCGCTCTCTTCCACATCAGTACCATCAGCGTCGAGCTCCCATCGCTTTGAAGCCGTAATCCATTCTTCATCATTCGCATCACGCTTATCTAAATATTGGTCAGCATCCAGTTCAGAAAATGTTTGTTCTGTAAGCAGGCTCCCTGCCTCCAAGCTCTCTAGCAAATTGTCCAATTGTGATTGACTCACCAAATTCCGCCTCCTAATTAAAGTTCTTTCAAACGCTCATATGAGATTGCGACAGCATAAAATAACGGCAAAACGAGTATTAGCTTAACTATAGTAACGCAATTAAAAATCGATTTAGAATAAACCTTTTCGTAATACATATTACCTACTTAATATATATTAACCTAATTACTATATTCAAATAAACAAGCCTAAGGACCTGCTCAATACCTTGGCAGGCAGCGAGTATACGATTATCTGTCAACATTTATAAAATTTGAAATAGTTGCTTTCAATAGAAAATCACGTTCAATTCTCTCAGTAACGTTCACAATTTCGAAAAACTTGCCCATTGTGCATCTTTGCATTTTGGGCAATAATATTCATAGGAGTTGTACAAGTTAAACTTTTCCCATTTATAAAAATTTACAAAGGAGGTATCGTCATTGATTGTTAAACAAACCTTGCGTGACAGGAAAAAAGAAGCCACAGCCGCTGCCCTAGCCGAAGCCGCATTCGAGCTCGCGCTTGAAAAAGGTTTGGACGGCTTCGTAGTCGACGACGTCGTGCAGCAGGCCGGATATTCCAGACGAACGTTCGCCAACTATTTCTCCTGTAAAGAAGAAGCCGTTGCTGCAGTCGCTGTCCCCATAACGAGTATAGAGGAATATGAGAAATTACTTGCGGGCTTGCCACAAACAGCAACACCGGTTGATGTGCTGTACAGCCTGATGCAGATGCAGTTTACTGCTGAGTTTCTGCTTAAAATACGCAAATTCATCTCCCTTTCCAAGCAGTACCCCACACTTGAACCGTATATCCTAGGTGTATTCCGCCGTTTGCAAATGGCAGCTCAGGAAGCATTGGAACCATTCGCCCGCGGACGTTATAAAGACGGGTATACCCATCTTCTAGTCGGCGCCGTTTATGGAGCGTTTGTGCCAATACTTGACGGCAGTCTGAACGTCCAGCTTCCGGGTGAGACAGAAGCTGAACCGACAGCTGCGATCCCATTCGATCAATATTTGAATGAGATGTTCGAGTATTTGCGAAAGGGCTTCTAGCCGCTTTTGACCACCAATCATCATGATATAAAGGAGATTAACATCACATGTCAACATTTTTGTACAAATTAGGGAAATCCGCTTACGACAAGCCCTGGCAGTTCCTCATCAGCTGGATCGCTATTCTTGGAGTCGTAATCGCTATGCTCGCAGTCAATGGCATTCATTCCACCTCTGAAATGAAAATTGCCGGTACAGAATCGCAGAAGGTACTCGATCAACTAACGAAAGAGCTTCCCGAAGCTTCTGGCGGACAAGCCAGCATAGCCTTTACCGTTCCAGAAGGAGAACGTTTAGATACACCGGAACGGTTAGCTTTAATCCAGAAGGCTGTTAATGACGTTTATAATGTAGACTATGTCATTAATCCTGCCAAATTGGCTGCGGAAGCTGGCCTTTCGGCTGCTGACAGCAGCCAAATGGGCGCTGCGGCAGGACAAGCAAATCAAGGAACACAAACGAACCAGACAAGCACCGCTGAAATACCTCCTTATGGCCCGTTGATAGTAGATGGCGTTCCTGTAATTGGCGTCATGCTCTCATCTGACGGTAGTCTCGCCCTGTTCCAGTTCCAATTCACCGAGCAGCAGGCGTCACTGCCCAAATCCGTACCAGATGCTGTAATCAACGCCGTTACTGCCGTCGAGCAGAATAATTCCGGCATTACAGCTATACCTAGCGATTCGCTTAAGAGCACGCCGGCCATCGGTTCGACAGAGGCAATCGGTCTTCTCGTTGCAGCCGTTGTACTCATTATTACACTTGGCTCTGTTGTTGCTGCGGGTCTGCCGCTGCTTACCGCTATTTTTGGCGTTGCGATCAGTATTGGAGGCGCATTTGCCCTCTCGAAATTTATCCCGATCAATGACATTACGCCTATTTTGGCGATCATGATTGGACTTGCTGTCGGCATCGACTATTCCCTATTTATTGTAAATCGTCAGCGCCGCATGATTTTAGATCAGGGACTAAGTGCGCGTGAAGCTGCGAGCAGAGCGGTTGGTACAGCTGGCAGCGCCGTATTTTTTGCAGGCTTAACCGTTATTATTGCTTTGTTCGGCATGCTCGTCATTGGCATTGAGTTCTTGTCTACGATGGCAATGGTCGCTGGTGTGACGGTTTTCGTCACTGTGCTGCTCGCCCTGACTCTGCTGCCTGCCCTGCTTGGTTTCGTAGGTGAACGTATCTGCTCGCCTAAAGTCCGCATGAAAAACAGCAGCTCTGTCCATAAAACTCAGAATGGCTTCTCCATTCGCTGGGTTAAGGGAACGGTGAAATATCGCTGGTTGATTATTATCGGAGTGATTATCGTTCTAGGTACGGCAGCAATTCCGGTTACGAAAATGGAGCTCGGGATTCCCTCTGGCGCTTCGGCAAACCTGGATACATCTGCTAGGCAAAGTTATGACGCGATTTCCAAAGGGTTCGGAGAAGGCTTCAACGGTCCCCTGCTTCTGGTGGGCGAGCCGCAAAACGCCTCCGATACATTCACTCCTGAAAAACTCGGCAAGCTCGTTCAGGAGCTGCAAAAGCATGACAACGTTTCACTCGTCACACTGATGGGTGTGAACAAAACGGGCAATATGGCGATTATTAGCCTGATTCCTAAAACAGGACCAACGGACTTAGCAACGAAGGATCTAGTAAACGATCTGCGTGCCCCAGAATCAAGCATTGCGCAAAATACGGATGTTAAGCTGGGCGTTACTGGATTCACCGCGATTAATATTGATATGTCGTCTAAGTTGTCAGAGGCGTTCCCTCTGTATGTCGGCATTATCGTCATTCTGTCCATTATTATTCTGCTCTTGGTGTTTCGCTCGATCATCGTTCCAATTAAAGCGACGGTCGGTTTTATTCTCAGCATACTTGCAACGTTCGGCCTTACCACGGCGGTTTACCAGTGGGGATGGATGCATTCGCTCTTCGGCTTTGACACAGGCGGCCCGCTGCTCAGCTTTATGCCAATCCTTGTTACCGGAATTCTTTACGGACTGGCGATGGATTATCAGGTCTTCCTAGTCAGCTCTATGCGTGAGTCTTACGTGCATGGCCATAGAGGAACCGACAGTGTCGTACACGGCTATGATCAAGCAAGCCGCATTGTTCTTGCCGCTGCTGTCATTATGGTATCCGTCTTTGCCGGATTCATTTTCGCACCTGATGCCATGATCAAACAGATCGGCTTCGCGCTGGCTATTGGCATCCTTATCGATGCATTCATTGTCCGTATGACGCTGGTTCCAGCCGTCATGGCTGTCTTCGGAGATAAAGCTTGGTGGCTGCCAAAATGGCTAGACCGTTTGCTGCCGAACCTCGATGTCGAGGGCGATAAGCTGATTACCGCGCTGAATGCTCAGGGCAGCATCGACAGCAAAAAGAAGGCGAACAAGCCCGCTTAATGAGTGATATTTTCGTGCAAGCTGTATCGAGATTTTGATCAAAAATGGGGCGGGAAGCTTTCTCACTCCTTTTCGCCCATGCAGACTGAGCCGCGGGGTTCGCACCCACGGCATTTCAGCACTAACACAAATGAACCACGTCCATAGGATGTGGTTCATTTGCGCTAGTGCTGGAAGCGTCTATCCTTTAGTTAAATGACCTGCCACAAAAAAATGGTTATCCTCTGCGGTAATACGAGCCATAATGAAATCCTTTTTCTTAGCTTAATCCTTTGCATATTCCCCCCTCTTTCGGCTTGCCATGGTAAAATTAAGATTGCATATAAACGAATCATACTTACATGTTTCATATTAATCCTAGTATCCAAAGGGCTGCATTTTGTTAGGACAAAGGGGTAGTTTGAAATGATTGAGGATCATACAGATCAAATAGAGCAAGTCACTTTAGGAGATCGAATCAAGCGGATGGAAAGCCGTTTCTTCGTTGGCCGCGAGCAGGAGAAGAGCTTGTTCATCAGCTTTGCTAGGAAAGACCAGCATCATGAACGAATGCCTGCAAAGCCTACGCCGAAATCTATCATATCCACAATGACTCCATGCTTCGCAAGCGGTATGCCTTCACACAAGGCCATCCCTTAACGATGTCGTTATCGATCGGCTTATCACTGGAGGAGCTGCCGCCTGAAGAGCGCTTCACCAAGCAGGATGACCTATTTCGGGAAATCGCTTATCGGTGGCTGCGTGAAGTGCCCGACGAATCGCTGCAAGCATTAGTGGAGGCTGCATCACTCGTGCGGAGCTTTGATCAGGAGCTGCTGGAGTGGATGCTTGGCTCTGCCATTGAAAGCTCACTTTTTCGCAAGCTGATTGATTTATCCTTCATTCGTCCCAGCCACGGCGGATATTATATACATGCTTTGCTGGGCAAGGCTTTATCGAGGGAAATTCGTTCCCGTACGCCAAAGCGATATTCGAGGTTATGGCAGCGAAGCATCGCTTATTATCATCGGGAGATCATGAACAACTTCTCCGAGCTTGACTTGACCGAAACCATCGCCAGCTTAATGTACGGATTGGGCGACTCCATCCTGCTCTCTACTTTCTTCGAGGAGGCTCCGTATGAGGGGTACGAATACGAGACGGTGTCTGAGGGCAATCTTCGGCTTGTCGAGGATTATATTGAGGATGTGCTGAAAACCGAGGCTAATTATGTCCGCAGCTATTATGACCTGCAATCGGGCGAAGCGCATTCTATGGAAATTTCCGCGGAGCATGACCGAGTGGCCTTCAGCCATCTGGAGCCCGCCAAGCTGATTACACTTGGGACAGATGTCATTCGAATGATCAAAAATCAAGATGGGCTAACCATTGGGCTTGCCGTATTTATTCCCATTCATCGCGATTCCCTGGATTATTTGCAAGCGCTACCGGTATCCAGACATTATTTTGCAACGCTTAATGAACAACAATTAAAGCCGTATCACAGTGCTCCTGATCAACCGGCAGGCTGGTACATTTATCACATCGATTTAAGAAAAGACAGCGGTATTCCTTCCCGAACAGCATTAATGCATCTGCTGCTCTCCCTGCTCATGAAGCAAGGAATCATTTTATTTTCAAGCCCGCTTCCCTATCATCAAGAAATTACGAAACGGATGGGCTTTCATCAGGTGGAGGGTGCCACTCATTTTGACTTCGGTCCGCAGCTTCCGTCCCCCACGTTTCTTCTGGATTTGCGAGGAGAAAAACAAAGGAAGTATTTCGACCAATTGCTTCAACAAGTAGGAGTCTCTTCCGCTCCATCACTGCCCGAGGGAATCTTCGGCTTCACGAGTAAAGAGCGTGAGGTTGCGCTTCTCGTCATATCGACCAAGTCCATCGCGGAAATCTTCGAGAGCTTACGCGTCACCCAAGTAACGGTGAAGAAGCATTTAGGTAGAATATACAAGAAAGCGGAAGTGCGTGGCAAAACGCAGCTGCTCAAAAAACTGATGGAAGCGGTACACGGCCGCTAGGTACTTTAAACGTACATAAAAGCTTTTTCAGCGATGAAAAGCGCAGCGGTACAAAATTTATTACAAACGTGGGAGCGATTGCTGATCTCAAATATTTCAGTGTACCCTCAAAAAAGCTTTATGCCCTCCGAATAGTTGTAGCTGTTGCATACACTACATACTCACGGAGGTAAAAAAATGAAAAAATCAGTAATTTTGGCTGGTGTAGTCTCACTTAGCCTAATGGCAACCACTGCATTTGCCGCACCTGGAAATCAAGGCAAAAACGAAGCAACTATTAAAGTCGAAGCAAAAGGTACTACTGTGAGCGATTCCGTTTACGGCAACGGAAAGAACAATGGCTCGAAAGGTCTTCAAAATGCGTATGGAAACGTCAAAGATACACCCGCGGGCGATCGAATTGCCGAGCTGCTTAAAACAAAATATAACATTGATGTGAATGCTGATACTAGTTTAGGTACACTGGTCACTACATTGGAGCAGGATGGAGAACTAAAAGCTGCAGAAGAAGTGCAAGCCGAGGTTGTCTCGCAGGACCCTACCAATATTGAAGAATATAAGAAGCTTAGTAAAATAAAAATAAAGCTCGGCAACAAAAGTGTAAAGGTTTATGTAAATGGCAAAACGCTAGGTACTGACGTATCTCCCATTGTTGAGAGCGGACGCACGTTTGTTCCGTTTCGCGCAATCTCCGAGTCGCTGGACGCCGTAGTTACTTATGATAATGTTTCGAAAACGGTGACCGTTACGCGTGATGGTATCGTGGTCAAACTGACGCTAGGCAGTAAAATCGCTACGATTAATGGGAAAGCCGTTACACTTGAAGTTGCTGGTAAGGTTAAAAACAACAAAGTTTTTGTACCACTACGCTTTCTTAGCGAAGCACTGAACACCAATGTAACATGGGATAAAGAAACCTCCAGTGCAATTATCATTGATAACAAAACGGAAGCATGATTATCTAACACTTTGGCTACGCATAACTCCTTTGTAGGGTTGCAGCCAAACAAAGGATATGTTAAAATTCACTAAACTGTGCGATAGGAGCTGAAGAGGATAATGTAGACTTTCTTGCTGAACGTTTGAAGAATAAAACATCGTGTTTTGTTCTTTGCGTGCAAGAAAGTTACTTATTCTTTTCACTCAAATATATAGGCTTATTTGGCCCATGCTGGGCTGAATTTGCTGTATTTTTTGAGCTACAAGAAGGGTAACTTTCTTGTAGCTCTTTTTATTTTTTTCAAAAGGGGGAATTTGTCATGTCCTTAATTAAAGTGACGAACCTTACATTTGCCTATGAAGGCAGCTACGACAATATCTTTGATCAGGTCAGCTTTCAAATCGATACCGACTGGAAACTGGGCTTTACGGGAAGGAATGGCCGGGGGAAAACGACGTTTCTTAATCTGCTGCTCGGCAACTATGAATACAATGGCACCATTTCTGCCGATGTCAGCTTTGAATATTTTCCATTCCCTATCAAAAATAAGGAAAACAATACGCTGGATATCATCGACCATATATGTCCGGACTATCAGCATTGGGAGCTTCTGCGCGAACTTTCCCTGCTGAAGGTGTCGGAGGATGTTTTATACAGGCCCTTCGATACTTTATCGAACGGGGAGCAAACGAAAGTGCAGCTTGCTGCCTTGTTTCTAAAGGAAAACAGCTTTCTGCTCATCGATGAGCCGACGAACCATCTGGACATCCATGCCAGGAAGCTGGTCAGCGATTATTTGAAAGCCAAGAGCGGGTTTATTCTCGTATCCCATGATCGGGCATTTCTTGACAACTGCGTCGATCATATTCTGACGATCAACAAGGCTGGTATCGAAATTCAGAAAGGCAGCTTTTCCGATTGGTGGGAAAATAAACAACGGCAGGACCACTTCGAAATGGCCGAGAACGAAAAACTGCGCAAGGACGTCAAGCGGCTGAACGAAGCGGCAAAACGAACGAGCAGCTGGTCACATGAAGTAGAGAAAACGAAAAATGGCACCCGAAATTCCGGTTCCAAGGTAGACAAAGGGTACATCGGTCACAAGGCCGCGAAAATGATGAAGCGATCCAAGTCGCTCGAGCATAGACAGCAGTCGGCTATCGACGAAAGATCCCAGCTTCTGAAAAATGTCGAAAGCTCCGATAGCCTCAAAATTTCGCAATTGGCTTATCACAAGTCCCAGCTGATTGAGCTGGATCACGTCTTGATTCAGTATGGCGAGAAGCCGGTTTGCCGCGACGTCAGCTTCACGATCGAGCAAGGGGATCGCATTGCTCTTTCCGGCCCGAATGGCTCTGGAAAATCAAGTATCCTCAAGCTGATTTATGGCGAGGAAATTCCCTTCTCTGGAACGTTCCGCAAAGGAAGCCAGCTGAAAATTTCCTATGTATCGCAGGACACCGCGCATTTGCGAGGCCATTTGTCAGCTTATGCCGAAAGCCATGGAATCGACGAAAGCTTGTTCAAAGCGATTTTAAGGAAGCTGGATTTTTCTCGTATTCAATTCGAAAAGGACATAGCCTCCTTCAGCGGCGGCCAGAAAAAGAAGGTGCTGATCGCTAAAAGCCTTTGCGAGCCCGCCCATCTGCATATTTGGGATGAGCCGCTCAATTTTATCGATGTCATCTCCCGGATGCAAATCGAAGAGCTGCTGCTGGAGCATGCGCCAACGATACTTTTTGTAGAGCATGACAGCGAGTTTTGCAAGCATGTGGCGACGAAGGTCGTGGAATTGAAAGGCTAGCTTTTCAGATGACTCAGGCTCCCATAAATATAAAAAAGGAATTTCCCTTCAAGCCATTTCACAGCCTGAGGGGAAATTCCATTTAAATAGGGGATGAGTAACTCAACTTTCACAGGTAGTAGCGAATTTACTCATTTATATCATCCGTTACTGCATCCATTTTTATTAGCTTGCGCGGCACTTGTTCTTTTTCACCATACCATAGCAGCACATCAGCAAATAAATCTAAAATACGAATGAAGTTATCCTTGTCCGCCTCTGATACTTTGTCAGCATACTGAAAAATATCATCAAAGCAAATTTGGCGGACAAATTCCGTGTATTTTGCATACACCTTGCGCCCTTCGGCAGAAGGCTTTACATATATATCTTTGCGATTGCCGCTTAAATGATATTTCTCCAATAGGCCTTTTTCCTCTAAATTTTTAACGTTTTTGGAAAAAGTGCTGCGACTAACGCCAAGTCGTGCTGCCATTTCCGACATTTTCTCATCTTTGTCCTCCGCTTCCAGAATATATTCCAGCGTCTGAATTTGCGAGGCAGAGAACATCACATCTGTTCCATAGCTGCGCTGCAGCTTATAGGTGTTTGAGTAAGCATTCCCGTACTTAATGATTTTCTCAATAAGTGCTCGATGGTTGCCCATCCATTCTAATTTCATTGGCGATCCCTTTCATCTTGCATGTACAAAAATCAGATTCGTTGTTCCATCCAAGAAACGGCTTCTTCAATGACCTCGTCGCGACTTGGTTCGTTAAATATTTCATGCATGAGATGCGCATAAATTTTCAACGTTTTATCAGTAGAAGCAATATCTCCGTAAAAATCACGAGAATCCTGTTCGCTTACGAGCCCGTCATTCGCTCCGTGCAGCACTAAAACCGGATCAACAAATGTCTTCGCATGTTGTTTCAGCCACTCTATTCCATACCCTAGGCAATTGAATAGATCTACAGAAATTTGCTTTTCTACTAGCGGATCATTCGCGTAAGCGGATACAACCTCTGGATCACTGCATACTCCGCTGCCAAGCTCATTTGGAAAATACGTGCCCAAAGGAAGCGCTAGCGGCAGTTCTCCGGCAACCTTCGTATGATAACGCGTAAGCGCTCCAGATAAAACAATCCCTTTTACTTTGCCTGGGTATTTGGTTCCAAAAGAAGAGGAAGCAAAGCCTCCCATACTATGTCCGATTACAAAAAGAGGGGTATCGCCGCTCTCTTGCAATGCCGCCTCAACAATGACATTTACATCGTCAATCATTTGATGAAAATCGTTGTAGAAGGTGCGCGGACCTTCTGACCTGGCATGGCCACGATGGTCAAAACGATATACATTAAAACCACGCTTGTTTAATTTTTCCGTCAAATAATCGTAGCGTCCAGCATGTTCGCATAAACCATGAACGATTACAACTGCGGCCTTTGCATCACTGACCACATTTTTACTGAAATAAAGCTTTGTACCGTCAAAGGAGGCGATCGTTGTTTCAATCATGCTCATAATAATTCCCATTCCTTTCGCTACGCTCAAGCACAAAACAGATTGAAATCCACCAGCCCCGAGCGTTTTTTAGTGTGCTTATTGTGTGATTGCCTAGAAAATTATATTCTTTAAAAATAATATTGTTTCTTGTAGAAACAATATTATCACCATCACAACTTTTTGTCCACGCAAAATTTAAGCGCTTTCAAAAAGAAAAACGGCCGTCATATGATAAGTGACGATCGTCATAAATGTCGTTCATGCTTTACCCGACCCACCACTCACAATCCGCCCGCGATCAAGCACATGGATAACATCAGCATTTTGAAGCGTTTACGTAAAACCCGCTTACTTTGCCATGGACCAGCTCTAGGCAATTGAGTTGTCCTCCAAAGGAACAACCACCGTCAATACCTATTTTGTCTCCGCCAAGCCAGATCTCACAGGAACCGTGAATATCCTTTGTAATCGTATGACCAAAGACAACAACCTTTTCCATACGGGTTTTGTTCCTGTAAAACTCCTCCTTGATGTACAGCAAGTCATGAACATTCTGCTCAGATAATTGGGATACTAAAGGATTTAAACCTGCATGCACATAGATGTAATCGTTATCTTCGTAAAAGAAAGGAAGGTTTTTCAAAAAGTCCATGTGAGAAGAAAGCTCCCCCATAATCACATCTCGTACTTCCTTCAAATGATCTAAACTATTGCTTTTGGTAGTCTTACAGTAACTATGTAAAGTTTCGCTGCCGCCATGCTCAAAAAATTTAATTATTTCTTGTTCACTCGCCCGATTCTCTATCACCCTAACAAAACGATGGTCATGGTTGCCTTGCAATGCAATTGCCCCCTGCTCTTGGACTAAATGCATGACTAAGTCAACGACCTCTTTGCTTTCCGGCCCTCTACTGACATAATCCCCCAGAAGAATCAGTCTATCTTGTACTGAACGATATTCGACTTTTTCCAAGAGTTCTATAAACTCGCGGTAACAGCCGTGAATATCGCTAATTACCAATGTTCGTTCCATATTCATAAGTTTTCTCCCTAGTATATTATCCCTGTATAGGATAACACGCAAAACCTTCCTTAAAAACATCACTAACTATAGTATTCACTTTGAAAATTCTATGTAGCACATATATTGGGTCTCCTTCGTTGCGTGCATACCTACATGCCTATATGCCTACAACGAAGGAGTTTTTAATGTTAGCAAAATCACTAAGCTAGCTACCTGGAAAAATGGTTACTTTGTCGTTGCTCTGCGAGCCGGAGTAATACTTTGGGGATTTCTAAACACATTTTGAGGGTCATATTTCGCTTTTATTCTCCGCAGCCTAGGATAGTTCGCTCCATAGTATACCGGTCCGGAATTTTTAATTCCTTGGTCTGGAACGTTTATATAGGACCCTACGATAAAGGGCTGCAGCTTCCGGCGTGTTTTGCGAACAATGGCGATATTTTTAACGGCTTCAGATTTCTTGAGCCAAGAGCTGTTCCACTCCACATAAAATTTCGCTTTACGCCAGTAAAATGCCGTTGATCGAGGAGCTTTACGGCTTACGGCCCCACCCCAGTTGAGGAAAAAGAATCCCGCGAACTCTCCTTCTACCTTTTCTAAAAAATTGCGCATGGACTTTATCGCCTGATTGGGGAACGGCTTCCTTCCGAAACCGGAGGAGAATTGATTGCTGTATCTTTGAGTAAGCACCGGATCGGGAGGCAATAGAAATTTCACCGCTTCCGTGTACGGCAGCAACCGGATTATTGTGCTCGTAGGCGTTCCGACGCTCGTAACGGGCCTTAATAGGCGGATCGCCTCCGTTTTTGATCCGAGGAACAGCCCTTCCATGGATACATTGCCGCCCTTTTTCGGACCGATGGATAATTCGCTGCCTAGCCTGTTATTGACGAAAGGCGCCCATTTTTGCCAGGCTTTGAGTACCGCTTCGAATTGATTCCAGGGCCAAGTGATGCGATATACGGTAGCCTCGGCTGGAGCGCGATGTACTTTAAATTTGTATTTGGTATATACGCCAAAGTTGCCGCCGCCACCCCCACGGGAGGCCCATAGCAGATCAGAGTTGCACTTTTTGTTGGCACGAATCACCCTTCCCTTCGCATCAACCATTTCGACTTCAAGAAGATTATCGCTGATGAGGCCAATCGACCGTTGGAGCGGCCCGATTCCCCCACCGAGTGTGATACCGCCGATCCCTACAGTAGGACTGTCACCAAAAGGAGCTATAAAACCTTTCCGTGCAAGCGTGTTTGCAATTCTTCCCACTCTATTGCCCGTCTCGACAACAGCCGTTCCGCATCTTTTATTTAATTTGATTTTTTTCATATTACTTACATCGATGACAATTCCGCCATTGACCTGTGAAAGATTGACTTCGAGAGAATGTCTTCCACTTCTCGGTCGAATCGGCACCTTATGCTCACGGGCCCATTTTATAGCATTAGCTACATCTCGCGTTCTTTGGGCAAAAACAAACACTTTAGGGAATTTGTCCGTATGGGGGTCCCAATTTTTACGTGCTGCTTCATAACCTGGATCGCCTTTGAAAATAACTCGCCCAGTAAGCTTCGTTTTTGATTTCAATAATCGCAACTCCCTTTGAGCAGATGATGACACGGCAACTCAACATAAGGCACCGTATATCGTATGAAGGACATTCGTGTAGGGAATGGGCTAATGTACGGAAATAAATTTTATCGAAAATCGACCTAGAATCCCCCCTATCTAGACTGGAAATACAATCGGTAACGGCATACTAGATTCGTTATATTTACCAGCGATAATACAGCAAGCCATATGATCAGAGATGACATGGTGGTCCATAATCCTAACCAAGGCAGCACACGTCCAGCAACAATAAATGAAGCTAGCTGGGGCAGGAATAGAAAAATCAAGACCGGCAGCAGTCTCCCGACCGATGAAATAATCAATCTCCCAGCTGTTATTCTCTTCTTGCTCCTATTGATTCGGAAGATCGCATAGCCTCCCCAAAGGACCGTTCCAACTACCAGCAGCATCATAACCGTCTCCATATTTCTGTTGTTAAAGACAGGAGTTTCAGCTTTCTCTTCCGTCAGCAGTTTCCGAAGATCAGCTTCATCATCTATTATTAGTATTTTTTTCATAGGTTTTCACTACTTCCTCATTTCAAATCATCTAAATTCAGCATAGCAAAAAACGCTTGGAATCCCAAGCGTGGTGAATCTATTTATTGATCTACAGACTAAAAAAGCACCTAGCAGGCTATCCAGCAATTCGCTGCTCCCACTAGATGCTTGCCTATCATTTGGTTGTTTCTCTTATCCAACAAGTCCTGTCCGCTCGATACTTTCGACAAAGTAGCGCTGCACGAACAGATAAAGAATAATTAGCGGCAAAATCGCAAGCAGTATTCCCGTGTCCTGTACCATGCTCAAGTAAAACGGGTCTGCTTTGGAGGATGCGCCGTCTTGGAGAAAGATGGATAAATTATAAGGCAAGGAAGCCAATTGTGTAGACATCACTTTGCTCGACGTTAGGTAGGTTGTCGTAAAGAAGCTGTCGTTCCACTGCCATACGAACGAGAACAGCAACACGGTTACGATTGCCGGCATCGCATTTGGCAGCATAATGCGTAAAAACGTCTGCCCGACACCCGCACCGTCCATATAAGCGGCCTCCTCAACCTCCTTGGGCACACCTCTAAAAAATTGGCGAAAAATAAAAATATACAGCCCTGCTCGCAAGGAATTGGCTGTTATGGAGGTTAAAATAAACGGCCAATACGTGTTCAGCAAATTAACAGATTTCCCCGTCAATAAAGGAATCAAGCCCATCAGGGTAAAGTCCTTCAGGTTTAAATACACGGGAATAAGTATAGTCGTAGGCGGAACCATGATCGTTAGAATGACGCCGCCAAAAAGCAGCTTGCTCCCTTTAAACTTAAGTCTTGCAAAAGCATAGCCAGCGAGCGCGCAGGAGGCAGCCGTCAGCAGGGTCGTTGTCGACGACAGCGCAAACGTGTTCAGCAGCGTCTGCCAATAATCCATAATGGCTATCGCCTGCTTAATATTATCCAGCGAATAATTTTGTGGAATCCATATTACAATCGGTGAGTATAGATCGGTCTTGGACTTTATCGCTGTAGAAATCTTTTGCAGAATAGGATAAAGGATAACGAAGGATAATCCTGCGATTAAAGTTAAACGAACGAATGACCACAGCCACCGCTTCCAGCTTTCTAGCGATAATAATCGGTCCATTATCAAGGCATTCACGCTCCTTTTAGTCTTGGTAGAACACCCTTTTAGATACAAAATACGAGCTGATCAGCAAAATAATCATGATTGCCAGAAAATAAAGCCATGCCATCGCTGAGCTGAGTCCAAAGTTAAAGGTGGCAAAGCCCGTCTCCCGAATCAATTCCGTCATATTATTCCTTGAGAACGAATCGATAATCGTATAGATCATATTGACGAGAATGAGTGGGCTGACCATCGGGAACGTAATTTTCCAAAATGCTTCATAGCCCGTAGCTCCCTCCATCTTGGACGCCTCATACAGCTGAGGAGATATCGTCTGGATACCCGCTAGGAAGATCAAGAGCTGCACGCCCGACTGACTTACAATCTGATAAATACGGTCGACTGCCCCCGTAAGATACAAGACAATGTCTTCATTAACTCCCGCATCAAGCATTAATCCGGCCAGCTCATAAGCGCCAAAAGCATTGATGATGCTGGAGCCCGCATTTTGGTCATTGACAGCTTGGATCAAGCTTGTGCTCTCAAGCGTCATAATAACCCCCGAAGCCAAAATGACAGGCAGAAAAAAGATCGACCTTGCAATAGCTCTGCCGAAAAATTTCTGATTCAGCAATACAGCTAAAAACAAACTGAATATAACGATCAATGGTACGTTTACGACCATGTCCACAATCGCTTCTGTCAATATGCGATTAAAGCTCGTATTGATCGTCAAAGCCTCCACAAAGTTTGAAAATCCGATAAATTGGATGCTCAGGCCCTCCGAGTTAGCCGAAATAGAACTAAAGCTGTAGCGTAAGGAGGAGACCATCGGAATAAAAAAGAAAAAAACAAATCCAAGCAGCCAGGGCAGTACAAAAATAAAACCTAAAAAAGCCTTCTGCTGCGCATATGTCCGCTGCTTCAACCCGAGCTTCGTAATAAGCTTCAAGAGCGTTCACCACCCGTAATATAGCTCTCGGCTTCAACCGTCCTGCCTTCAACCGTCACTTGAGTCTGGTTATAGTTCACAATCACATATATTCCATTCTCATAAACCGTCTTAAATACGCCTTCATCCAGCTTGTCATGCGTGGTAATCCGCTCGTTTCGAACGCTCCTCAGAACGGCGTTCACTTCTTGATAGATCTCGGAGGCTTTATCGAGCCATAGCTTGTAATTGACAGCATAGAGATGATTGTATTCACTATCTTTTACCTTATAGTTCGGCTCGTAAATCCATTCGAAGTAAACACCCGCTCCATATTCCAAATTTTTCAGCACATATTGCTTTTCATTCGTATAGGTAGAAAGATTATACGGCGCCCCGGCGTATTCAATAAACCCACGAATGACCATCTGATAGAAAGGAATTTCTTCATCCTCAAGCTTAAATCCGCTGCCGGACAACGGTGCATTCGTAATATGGGACAAATAAGGCAGCGCATAGGCATTTCCTCCGTTAGCCATTACCTTCAACTTTTCATCCCGAATTTTCTCCAGCGCTTCGCCCGATATGGCTTCAGACACCGTTCGATCCATTTGCTTGTTTTTACGGAAATCGCTATTCAATTGATCAGCCAAATCCTGCAGCGAGAGGCCTCCAGGCTGTAAATCACGAATGCCTTTGAGCATGGAATCCGTATAACCTACTACGAGCCGTGGGGATATGACATAGGACGGCGATTTGGTTATATCACGTCGATTCAATGCCAGATCAAGCGGATAAAGCATGGCAGGAACCTCTCTTAGCGTTCTTGAAGCTTCATCGGACTCATCGAACCCTCCTCCTGTAAGCGCAGTCAAAACGGAAACCTCCGGGAACAGAGAAATCCCTTTGCTCTGGGCAAACGCAATAAACTCCTGCAAGCCCTTGCTCCCCCCGATTTCCTTATCGACCCTAACATGGTTCGGGACTTTATGATCGAGACCTCCATTAAACCAGCCAGAATACTTGAGCTTAATATCGCTTATCTCACGCTGCTGCAGCTGCTCGATAATGGTCTGCGCTTGCTCGAATGTCGTAAGCGGTTCAAGTGCCTGATAGGGAATGCCCACGAAGTGCTTCTGCTTGGATATGCTTCCAACCAGCTGCAAATAGAAGGGGGTATCCATTGTCGTATCATCTGCTTCGTGCTTAAGCAATCCATTCTTTTTCTCCAAATATTGCTGATAATATCGAGCCATTCCTTGGTAAGAAGCTTGCTTGCCACTTAGAAAAGCATAACGGATCGTATAATCGCTTTTCATCGGATTTTCTTGAAATCTTGGGAGTGAACGCTGCTGCCCATTCCCATCTAGGTATACTGTTCCCTTATTGATCACATAAAAATTCGGATAAACATAGTTGTAGCTGTTCAACCTGCCTCCAATGTCCGCATGGATGGTAGCAACAGATGCGCCCTCCTCAATGATTCCGAGAAAAGCTCCGCCCTCCCGAATAATCCCAAACACAGGGAGTCTCACCTTCTGTTCTCTAGCTGCATTCTCGGTTCTGTCTATCGTTTGATCCGCCCCGTAGACAAGCTGCTGATAGGCTGGATATTTGGTTTTTCCGTTGTTAAAGTGGATAAGAGCACCTGAGCCGTCCGGAACGAACATCGAACCGTCCTCATCCTTCCCTCCTGCACCAAAAAAGCTGAGGAGCGAAATCGTGTTAACGGGATATTCATCGGGATAGCGGATGCTGGAAACGGGAATTTTGGCAACTAGGCTATCCGCATCCAGCGTATATTCAATCGATGCTTGAAAAATGCGCGCGGCGGGCTTCTCCTGCGTAAATTGAAGCTCGGCCATGTCCTCCTGCAGCTCCGCTTCTGTATAACCCGATTCCTCCAACGCAGCGAGCGCCCGCTCCAATTGAAGCCCATTCAATGCGCTGTCATTTCTTGTATATACCGCTTTTTCCGTATCCTCTTTATAAGCGATGAGCAAGGCTCTTTTTCCCGCTTTCTTCAGCTTGCCCGACAATTCCTTGAAACGGGCCTTGCTTAACATTTTGGGTAAATCTTCTGCTGTTTTTGCGCTCGTTCCAAATTGATAAGATACGCTGATCCCACTCGGAATCTCTGTGACATTAATCTGTTTATGGACAACACTGTCTGTGTATGAATTAATAGAGTTGATCTGGCCAAAGCTATTATAAAAATCAATTTTTATTTGCGAGGACAATAAATCCTTGTTTACTCCCGTAGCAAGCGAATCCGAGCCTCGATCAAGCGGGTTGCTGTTCCATATTTCACCCGTTTGTTTAATAAGAACCGCTATCGCCCCATTCTGATCATCTACGAATAGCCGCAGTTGGTCATTTTCAGCTACTCCCTTCATACCGGCGACACGAGAATCCGTGAAAGCAGCGCTCAAGGACTTCCCCTGCGCAAATACCGACAAAGCCTGATTATCGTCCTCGCTATGATTGCCAGATGGCGTATCGGAGCAGCCTGCAATGATAATCCCGACTAGGAAGCATGCGACCAACAGGGCATTTTTGGCTATATTCATCTCTATGCCTCCTCCCTTAGCTTCTCAAAACCAATTCTTGATAAATAACCGATATAAAAGCCAGCATCTGCTGGATTAAACTAAAGAACAATAAGCTTAAAAAGGCCATGAACCCCATAGCTGCAATCGTCAAAATGATGGTCCCGATCGTCTTGGACGGCGTATATTGATGAACCGTCATATTGCCGACAAAGAGCAGAAACACGCACCATATCATGGCGATGCTGCTGGAAAAATGATAAAACGCCGTCTCCTGCAGCGAAATGAAATTGCTCAGCAAAATCCAAGGTAGCTGAATAATAACGAACGGTATTAATGCAAAGCATGTTGAAGTAAAGATGTCGACAAACTTCCCTTCCCCATCCATTAAGGTCGTCAGCGACCAATTGGCCACACACCAAAACAATACGGGAACAACGACATACAAAATCTCCATAAAGCTGTTCATTCCATTTGGATTAACGAGATTGACCACAAACCCGCTGTACTGGCTCTGCATAATATTGGTCACGGCCAGCAAAAACAGAATCACAAAAGAAATGACGATGCTCGCCTTTTGATTGCGGTCATATTTCAGCTCCCAATAGCCATTAAAGGGATGCATAATGAGATAGAAAGGGTATTTATACAGCTCACTGTTCAATGGAGGCAACCTGACGTCCCCCTTTCTTTTTCCGATACTTTTTAATAAGCAAGGCAACGATCACAAGTCCAAGCATGCCCGTCATAATCGCAGTAAAATGTTCCCGCAGCACTTGCTTGCGATAAAGCAGGAACGCCTTCGAATAGCCTTTCTGATCCATGCTTTGTTTAAAATATTTCATCGCCTCGCCATAATCCCCTTGCCGGATCAGTGCTTTGCCAATGCCCGCATAGGCGAATTCTAGATTTGCATTCATGTTAATCGTCTGATGAAACAACGTGTTGGCCTGCTCTTCATCGCCTTTATAATAAGCCCTGACCGCTTCATTCAAGGTGCGGCCGTATTCCGTCGATTGAAATACCGTGATTTCACCAAGCGCCTTATCCAGTATGAGGTAATCATCACCAACGCGCTCAAGCGCCACCGGTGTATGGAATTCACCCAATTGATTGCCTAGCCCGCCGAAAACATACATGAAATGTCCGTCACCATTGTAGGTGAAAATTCGGCCTCTATTGGCATCCAAAATGGCGTATATTTCGCTGTCCGCGACATCGATATCGACCAAGCGGGTTGGACCATCAGCCTTCATAAAACGAATATCTCCTTCCGGAGGAAAATAACCTTCCTCCCTTAAAATATCGCCCCCCCGTGCATTCAATTTTCTGACGTTGTTTTGCATTTGACTATTTGTCGCGTAAAGGAAGCCTTCATCATTAATATCCAAATTCGAAAATTCCGTCGGCGTGAACATCACCATCTGGCTCCGCTGCGCTTGGGTGGACAGCATTTTCCAAAAATACTCGACTGGGCTGAAAAACACACGGTTTGCGCCGATAAACGAAGTGAATTCGCCATTCGCATTAAATTCCATAAATCCGTCAAAAACACCCGCTGCCATCACGTAAATTCGCTGCGCCTTATCCACGACAACCCTTACCGGCTCAAATTTAAATGGGTCCTGCAGCAGCTCGGACTCGGGCGACTCGATAACCTTCACCAGCTTGTCGTCCTGATCGAGATGAACCACTCTTTGATTTCCTGTATCAGCAACGAACAACTGCTTCTCATCCGTTACGAATAAACCTTGAGGGTTCTGGAACATTTCCTCTTTGCCCTCATGGACGTATGAAGTAATCATTCGCACCAGCTCAAATTGCTGATTCAAAATGACGACACGATTATTGCCTGTGTCGAGCAAATAAATCTGCTTATCAGCCGTAACGTGCAAATCGCTCGGTTCCTTTAACGGCCCAATTCCCATGCTCTCGCCATTCCATAAGCTAGTTGCTTTGTAAGCTGCAGGAGCGGCTACCGTGTCCCCCCAAAACGAATAATTGTAAGAGCCCGCATCCTCCGCCGCCTTGGCAATCGTTCCTCCCATGCCCATGCTTATCAGGCAACAAAGCGCAATGAATAGGTATACCTTTGTCTGTAATCTGCCTTTCAACATCCTGCACGACTCCCTTCTACTCTTTCATTCCGGAAGTTGCCATCGTCTGAATGACGCTGCTCTGGGAAATGATAAAGAGTGTGATCGGAACGACCATCAAGATTAGCGCAACTGCCGCACCGACTCCTGCTCTGGCAATTCCCCCTTGCGTAATTTGACCCAAAGCATAATGCAGCGTCTTTAAATTCTCACTGTAGATAAAGCTGCCCCCATCGGTCCCCCATAACATAGGAAACTGTAAAATCATGAGCGTTAACCATGCAGGCTTCACATTCGGCATGACAATGCTCCAAAAAATCCGGTATTCATTAGCACCATCAATTTTTGCCGCCTCCAGCAAGGCATCCGGTATTTGCTCCATGAACTGCTTCATGAGGAACAGACCTAACGGAAAGGCAAGTGACGGTACAATAATCGACGCATGCGTGTTAATCCATCCAAGCCATGACATCACCATATAGTTGGGAATTGCCGTCACATGCCCAGAAAACATCAAGGACAGCACTACGATGGAGAACAGCGTTTTTGATCCCAAAAATCGGTATTTTGCTAGTGGATATGCTGCGGCCGAGGCAAGCAAAATATGGCCGGCCGTACCGATAATTGTAATGATCACCGTATTTGCAATATATCGCGTGAGCGGGACCCACGAATTGCCCATTATCGCCACCAGGTCAAAAAAGTTATCCAGCGTTGGGTTGTGCACAAATATGCGTGGCGGGAAAATAAACAGCTCATCAAGCGGCTTAAACGCATTGTTCACTGCATAAATCAAGGGCATTGCCATAAAAGCGCCGAATAAGGCCAGGAGCGCGAATAGCAAAAAGCTGACTAGAAAGGAACGATTGAGCCTTTTGGGCGTCCGAAGGACCGCGAGCATTTTCATGGCCAACGTCACTCACCGACCTTTCGCAGCATTTTCTGTGTCAGCATATTCGTTCCAATCATAATGACAAAAAGAACTGTCGCAATGGCTGACGCGTAGCCCATTTCAAAGCGAATCGAGCCAAAGTCCATCAGGTGCGTAACCACCGTATGCGCAGCATAGTTGACACTTGGAAAGCCAGCCAGCGCAATGGAGATGTCCGCAACCGCGAATGCTCCAGTAATCTGCAGGACGGCCCCGAATAACAGCTGCGGCCTCATGGAAGGCAGCGTAATGAACCACAATTCCTGCCAACGATTGTTAATGCCATCAACGGCGCCCGCTTCAATCAACGTCTGATCAATCGTTTGCAGACCCGCGATAAAGGCGAGAAAGCTCGTGCCCAGGCTAAGCCATAGCTGGACGAGAATCACGATCGGCAAAATATATTTCTCATTGGTCAGCCATAAAATCGGTTCCAGCATTAATCCATATTTGATCAGAAACCCATTTAAATAGCCGTAGCTATCTCCGGAAAATACGATCAGCCATATAAAGAACACATTTCCAGAAATCGATGGCGCATAGAAAATCAAGGTCATGACCGCACGAATCTTCGGTGACAGCTCATTGATGATCCATGCAAATAGAAAACAAGCGATATAGCTGACCGGGCCGGTAATGACCGCGAACATAAAGGTATTTTTTAAGGCAATCATGAATACATCGTCGTTAAGAAACAGCCTTGAATAGTTTTGCCAGCCAACAAAACGCGGAAATTCGAGCATATTAAAATAAAAGAAGCTTAGACATAAAGAGAATACGACTGGAATGACCGTAAATAAGAAGAAAATAAGCATATACGGACTCATCAAAATATAGTGATGCTTGTTTCTTTTCAACTCCTTTATCGTATGTGCCCATTTGGACGTCTTCGTTGGCTGGACGGGTTTAGGAACGGTTTTACCTGTTGCTGTTTCTGCTTGCATCGGCTTTCACCCCAATCTAGTACGGTAAGTTGAATTCCTTTCGTTTGATCGCTATTTCATCGTTAATGTACAAAATATAATCGGATAATGCCTCACGAGGATTCTCATTTCCATTGACGACTTTTCGGAAGGCATTATCCAGATGCCTGCCCGTGAAATAGCCGCCTGGAACCTGCGGGATTCCTCGCACCCACTGCCACTGGCTCTCTAAATTTTGATAGTCCTTAATCGGCCAAGGCAATTGCCCAAGCGCCTCCATATTAGCTGTCGGATAACGTGCCGCTTCACCCATAAGCCCTTCCATCTCGCGTCCGTATGCCACTTGGGTTTCCTTGTCCGTCCACCATTTCATAAATTCCCATGCCGAGTCCTTGTCATTCGCATTCTCAAGCATCATCACTGCGGTTGTATGGCTGGCAACTTCATGATTGATCGAGCCGTTCTGCTGCTCCATGCCGGGCACGATTGTAAAGTCCCATAGGCCTTTAATTTCCGGTGCCATGACCGTCAGTGCATTGTAGGTCGTATAGTCCGCAATGCCGACAGGCATCTCACCCGTCCGAAAGCGATTAGGAAAGTCCGCTTGCAGCGGAAACTTGTAGTTCGTATAGAACTGCGACCATCTCTTGAAGGCTTCCATCGATATCTCGGAATCCAAAGCGCTTCTTTTGTCCTCATCCCGATAGAACGCTCCGCCATTTTGGTACAGCAGCATCGCGAATGTCGCATTCGGAACGAGGTTCGCGTTATTGGTTGCCGCCTCAATAGGCAAATAAAACTCCATATTATGCTTTTGAAGAACGGAAATCATGTTGTATACTTCCTGCCAGGTTTTAGGCGGCGTCAATTCCAGCTCCTCCAAAATATCCTTGCGATAAAACAGCATCGGGAACGTCTGCTGCTCCGGAAGGGCATACACCCCGTTGCTGTACACATACGGTTCCAGTGCGCTGTCGCGGAAACGGGACGCCACCTCCTTGAAATCAGCAAAGCTCGATAAGTCCGCAGAGGCGTTCCGCATCGCATAGTTGACGGGTACATCTTCGCCAATCTGCATAGCAACGTCAGGCCCTTCCTCAGCTAAAGTAGCCGGTAGAAGGATGTTGCCCGGGACGAGCCTAAGCTTCACCGAAATATTCGATGCCGATGTAAACGAATCGTCAATCAAGCTTTTCAGCACTTGCGCCTGATCCCGCCCTGTCGTAATCCAGACGGTTATGGAACGCTGATTTTCTCCTGTATTTCCAATGCTGTCATAGTCTTCGGTATAAGAGGCTATATAGCCGCCAAGCTCGTGCTTTATTCGACCCAATGCCGTTGCCTCCGCCTGAGGGAGCTCGCGATCTGGCGAGGAGACAACCAAATAATCAAGTGTAAGCGGTTGTTCACGTACGGTCAGAATCCATGTTCCAAGACCGCCGACATTGATTTTAAATGCATTCAAGCGCCTTGCGACGGTTTCCGGTTTGTCCACCATTTCTTCCAATTGACGAACCATCGTATGCAGAACAGCTACTTTGTCGCTGCGCTCCCCCGTTGCTTGCTCCAAGTAATCGGCCACACGTTGAATCGTTGCCGCTTGCTCCTTGAACACCTTCGTCATCTCCGGTATACGCTTCTCCAATTGATAATCGCGGTAGGGGTCCGGCGTATTCGAGGTAATCATCAATATTTTCCTAAACATTTCATTAAGCTGCAAAACGCTGGACTCAACCGTTCGCAGCAGCGGCGCAATTTCGCCGAGAGAAACCTCCATCCGAATTCGATGCGTGCCTTTCGTCAGATGGAATAAATACGGCTCCGCTCCTCCGAGTACATTCATCTGCCAGTTCATATCGAATTTAAACGGGATTCGCTTCATTTCCGTAAACGGGTACTGGCCGTCAATCATCAGGCTGCGTGTGCTGTAAACGCCCCGGAGCTGATCCTGCTTGCGCTTAAGGGCAATTTGATACAGGCCGTCCTCCTTCACCTCTACTTCCCACTCTATCCACTGCCCAGGCAGCTTCCAATTCAGTCCGCCAATCGTATTGATTCTGAGCTTGGAAACATCGTACGGAACAACCGACGAACTTGATCTGTCGATAAGCGGGCTCAAGGTTGGAGATGACTTCAGCACAGCCTCTTCCGCCTGAATCGTCACGTATTGATCTTTAACAGGTGCTAAACCTGCGACTTCATATTCTTTTTTGATTTCCGCATATGATTTTGCGGTTTTCTCCTGATACAGCTCGATATAATCGATAGCCATTGGCTCCCGTGATGACGTCAGCGACAAGGTTTGCTGCCCTTGGTCAAAATAGAATAAATACGGCTCGTCATAATAACCGCCGCTATCCGTTAAAGTTTTGAGCTGCCATGATGGCTTCTCGACCTGTCTCGGGCGCAGGTCGTTTCCTCTATCGTCCCTTCTTATAGCATCTTCCAGATTACCCCACAGTCGGTTGAACAACAGCATTTCCGCACCCTTGAATGGCACCTTCTCATTAATAGCAAGCTGCCTTTCGATCGCTGAGCTTTTCCCCTCTATGGGGTAATAATGAATTCTAATGTTGTATAGTCCCGGTTCTGCCATCTCCAGATTCCAGCTAATGGCTCCAGCCTCCGGCGTAATCACCGCTTTTCCATCCAAGCCTTCAAACCGATCTGCCATTTCAAAGCCGTCTCCAACCGTTTTCGAAAAGCTTTCCCCTTCGATTCGGATAACTTCAGCCGGACGATCGGCAGTCGAATAGCTGTTCAAATAGTCGTCATAGCCGCCCTTGGCATAGGAATGCTCTCCCATCTCAAAAGCACTCATGGCTTTAACCTTCCCCCTATCAGATTGATTCGGAGGGTTATAGCTCCAAATGGACAAAAAAAATAAAACTAGAGCTAGTATGGCGATTGTGTATTTCTTCGCTTTGCTGTTCAATTCTTCTCCCCTCCTGCTGCTAGAGATAAAATATTCCGAACAGCCCCTATTAATAGACTGGCTCAATAGGGACTGTTCGACATTCGTAAGGAATCGCTATTTTTTATACACTTCGTCAATTGCAGCTTGAACATTCGCTTTAAATTTGCTTATAACGGTAGATACCGAGTTTCCAGCAATAAGATCGCCTATAATATCGTAATAAGGCAATTTCGGGAATGTATTGTGATCGAGAACAAGCATGCCTTTTCCGGAAATGATGGCGTTCTCAATATCATCCTCATTCGTAAAGTTGCTCTCCAGTGTAGCTTGGTCTGGATAATCATAAAGCGAATCGACATCGTTTATTTTTTCCCAAATGTACATAAGCTGCTCTGGGTTCTCGACTTTTTTTGGAATCGCCAGGGACTGGAAGAGAGCTTCGCCAGCATGGTAGGCGGTAGCACTCGGACCTTTAGGGAAGGGAACGAAGCCGATGTCATAATCCTTCATATCAGTCTTAAGTCCTCCGATTTCCCAAATGGCGCCTGCATACATCAGCGTATTGCCTTGACGGAAAAACTGGCCAGGCTCTGTCCAATCTCCGCCTTCCGTAGCTCTGGCAACCTTCTCGGTTGCCACACGGGAAATGAAATTAAAGGCTTCAACCGTTTTGGGATCTTCTAAATTTTGCTTATTCCCTAGGGTAAGGCTTGCTTCATTGGAGTACAGCGACTGATCCATCAGCGAGCCTTGTGAAAGTCCCCATCTATCCAGCTTCCCATCGTTATTCGTATCCTTGTTGGCCTCTTTGGCAACTTGAATGAACGTGTCCCAATTCCAATTATCTTCATCTACATAATCCTGAAGCGGCTTAAGTCCTAGCTGATTCAGAAGAGTACGATTATAGAAAACCCCACTCATAAAATCAGACTGATTATCCGTAAAACCATAGCCTCTGCCCTCATACTGCATAAACTCATTTGTAACCTTCTGGTTGAATACCTTCGTATTTTTCGTATACTCATCAATCGGCCAAATTAAATCTTGTTGGACCAATGCCGGAATCATATAGGCTTTACCCAGTCTGACGATATCGCCTAGTGGCTCGCCTGCTACCAAAGATGCGACAACTTTCTGCTGATACTCACCGTAGTCAACAGCGACGTATTCCACTTTAAAATTATGCTTCTTCATTAGATCATCCAGATTTTTCTTGCGCTGAATGTTGTCTGGATTGTCCTCGGGTATCGTCATATCCCACCACGATACGATTTTGATCACCCGTCCGCCCATGTCAAAATCCATCTCTGGCGTCGATTGTTCATCTCCAGTTGCCTCACCGGCATTATTAGCTTCAGCAGGCTCAGTCGTTTCCGAGCCTTCGTTAACGCTTGCCTCTACCGGTTCCTTATTGCTGTTACCATTACTGCTTCCACTGGCATTAGTGCCTGCATTACCGCTGCATGCTGCTAGTGTAAATATCAACATTAAACTTAATAAAAAGACTGACAGTTTTCTCACTTGCATATGGATCCCCCCTGAAAATGGATTACATAAAAATTGTAGCGCTTACATTTCTGAGTAACAACCTGCCTGTATTTAGATCAATCACCCTATAAATTATAGATTCCAGTAAAATCGCTTTCTTTCCATGTTACACCAATTTACAAATGGTAAACAAATGGTTGAGGGATAAAGAAATGCACGTTGTGGAGAAGCCGTGCGTTGAACATAATGGAAACATAATTACTTCATTCGTACGGAAATTCATCCGAAGCCTATTATCGAAAATGAAAGTGAGGTTCTAACCGTGTATAAGGTATTGCTTGTTGATCCAATGATTCATTCGAGGGAAAAGACGCTGAACTTGCTTGACTGGAGACATTTAGGTTTTATCATACAAGCGTATGCGGGCAATTCCTCGGACGCCCTGGCTTTAATGGACAGGGAGCCCTTTTCCCTTGTTCTAATTAATATTAAAAACGCTCAAGCAGATGGCATGCTGCTTTGCGAGCATATCCGCCAGCAAAGCCGCGTTTCGATCATCCTCTTGGAAGGGGGCGATGATTTCCAGTTGGCTAGGAAAGCTTTGTCCTTTCAAGTAAGCGATTACATTGCGCAGCCTGTTCAAGCAAGCGATTTAACGGCAAGCATACTTGCTGTAAAAAAAGAACTGGAATCCATCGCTGATGATCAACAGCCATTACATGCATCGCCTGTCCCCTTTAAGCGGAGCAAGCAGGGCAAGTCGATTATCGATATCGTAAAAAAATACGTGGAGGAAGAATTGCACCTTAACATTACGCTGAAAAAAATATCCTCCCTTTTGCACTTCAACTGCGCTTATCTGGGTCAAAAGTTCAAGGATCACGAAAACATGTCGTTTAATGAATACCTCCTTCAGCAACGGATGGAAAAAGCAAAGCTGCTGCTCGAAAAAACGGATATGCGCATCTATGAAATTGCGAATGAGGTTGGTTACACTGAAATCGATTGGTTTTATAAAAAATTCAAAGCGTATACAGGAGCCAGTGCGAACGAATATAGAAAGCAAATCTCTTAAATTCATAGCTGTAATTGCGAGCACAAACATACAGGCCAGCTTCCCTTGGATGAGGAAGCTGGCCTGCTGCATGTCAATTAACCTTATAGAGCCATTACCTGTAACATTTACTGATTCCGCTCTATTGTTCTGTTGCTCTACTTGCAGACAAATGGACAACCTCGTAATAGGCACCTTTCGGCTGCTGCTCCGTATCAAACAATAGCGGCCAATTTTTGCGGCCACTTACCGGGAAATAATCCAGCCAAGTATAGTCGTCTGCCGCTCCCCAAAACGTAACACCTGTCAGCACATCCCTATATTCGCGAAACAGCTCAAAAAACTGGCGGTAACGTTGTTCCTGCTGACGCAGCATTTCAACTGTCGGTATCACTATATCCGTACGTCGGTCTTCAAAGGCGAAGACCGACACATCCATCTCAGTAATTTGCAGCTTCAAGCCAAGCGATGCATAACGCTCGATTGCCGCGCGGATGTCATCCAGAGATGGTTCTGTTAAATTCCAATGTCCCTGCAACCCAATACCGTGTACCGGAGCTCCCTGTTCAAGAAGCGTCTTGACGAGCCGATAAATTTTCTCGCGCTTCGCCGGATTGCACTCATTGTAATCGTTGTAGAACAACAGCGCCGCTGGATCGGCTTCATGGGCAAATTGGAAGGCTTTTACCATGTAATCCTCGCCAATGCCCTCCAGCCACCTCGAGGGCCTCAACCATTCATCCCCTTCGTCGCTGACCGCTTCGTTGACGACATCCCAGCAATAGCTAGTATCTTGGTAACGCTGCATAACCGCCATGATATGCGCCTTCATCCGGGCAAGCAGCGTTTCCCGAGATGCTGTTCCGCCGTTTCCATCGTCGAATACCCAATCTGGTGTCTGATTATGCCACACGAGCGTATGCCCGCGCAGCTTCATGCCATGCTCTCTGGCAAACTGGGCAATCTGATCAGCCGCCTCGAATGTATACGTATCCTCGGCAGGGTGAAGGCTTTCAAATTTCATTTCGTTTTCCGCCGTCAAGCTGTTGTAATGCTTGATCAGCAATTCACGTTGACTAACGATGGTGTGACCATTAACCGCAGCACCAATCAGAAAATCATTTTTGAAGCTTCCCGCCAGACTATCCGCTGAATTCATATGCTTCTTCTCTGTCATTCTTCTACCGCCTCTCGCTTTTTTCTATGACGATGCTACTTTCCCTTCGAGCCCGTCAGCTGCAATACCCCAAAGCCGAATGTGTTCTGGTACGACTGTCCGGACCGATCATTCCACATGGCCACACTATCGCGGCCTCCGTCGCCATCCTCGTCATTATTGATTTGCACGTCAAAGCCGATTAGATCTCCAGCTTTTGGCGCCTTGCCAATCCATGCGATAGATGCTTCCACTACATAACCATTCGCCGTCCGCTTCGTAGCTGAGATTAGATTTTTGCTTAATGAAGCCGGGCTGACAGTTTGTTCATTATCGAAGTTGATCCGGTACTGTCCGTCATCGGCATCATAGCTGCTGCTCGCTGCATTATTCTGGTCGATGAAAATTTCCACCGAATCCTGCTCCCACGCATTCGCGCTCTTTTTCGACAACAGCGAGTCAGTCACCTCGGCCAGCACATACAAACGTTGGCCGTCCCATAACGTTCTGACCTTGGCCTTCGATCCGCTTGATCCATTTACCCAGCGGTCGGTCATGATTGATTTTGCATTTGCCCATACCGCATCAATGCTGCCATCAATGACTGGCGTACCTTTTACAGCTTTAGTATGTTGAGGTCCTTCAACCAGCTTTAAAATGCCGAATTTGGACGTATCCTTATCCTGCGAATTCGTCTTGTCATTCCAGGATGACTTCGTCACTGTACTGCCGGATTTATCAACCATTCGCACATCGAACCCAAGCTGTTTTCCTAGCTGCCCTTTAATAGGAACCGCAGCTTCAATACGGTAGCCGCCTTCCGTCTTAACCGCTTTATAATTCACGGTTTTATCCTTATTCGCTCCACTGCGCTGGAATGTATATTTTTTATCGTCCGCCTCGTAAGACGTTGTCTTGCCATTGTTGCTGTCTATATAAAGCTCAATTGCATCACTGCCATTCGCCGTCTTATCCATCACATCAACCGTTACATAAAGATGCTTCTTATCCCAAAGCGTCTTCACCTTGGCAATTGCACTGCCATCCTTCGAGATGGATACGAGCGGCGCTCTATTCCAAACCTCTTCCAGTTTGCCATCGATCTTCGCAGTTCCCTCCGCTGCCGTTGCTTGCATCGTTTCGACTGGCACCTTGCTCGGATCGACGAGCGCCCAGTACGCAAATTTCGCCTGAAGCCGCTCATCGAACAATAGCGGCCAATTATTGCGCGTGACAGGGAAAGTACGGAGCCATGAATTAAGATCGTCCTTGCCCCAGAAGATTACTGCATTGAGCTGATCCTTATGCTTTTTAAACACATCGAAAACTTCCTTGTACCGATTTGCCTGCTTAATTTGCAATTCAAGCGGAAACGCATCATAGGTGTCAGTGTCATTCGTATAAGCACTCATATCAAGCTCCGTGACCTGCTGCTCTATGCCAAGATCCCGGAACGCCTGAAGCATATCATCAAGTGACTGAACGGACGGGGACGCAATGCCAATATGTGTTTGATGGCCGACGCCATCCACAGGAATACCCTTGTCCTGTAGGCGCTTGATTAAATCATGCAAATCTTGTCGTTTTTGAGGAATATCCGTGTTGTAGTCGTTAATAAACAGCTTGGCCTGTGGATCTGCAGCATGTGCATATTCGAACGCCTTCTCGATAAATTCCTCGCCTGCTATTTGGTACCATAGGCTGTTGCGCAAACCATTCGGCTTCTGGTCACCGGAATCAAGAACCTCATTCACAACGTCCCAAGCATAGATTTTGCCCTTGTATCGGCCTACTACCGTCTCAATATGCCGCTTCATCCTTGCATACAGCAATTCCTTGCTGGCAAGATTGCCTTTCTCATCGTAGAACACCCAATTTGGCGTTTGGGAATGCCAGATGAGCGTATGGCCGCGTACAGCAATGTCATTGTCTACAGCAAAATCAACGATTTTATCCGAGCGTGTAAAATCAAATTGGCCTTCCTTCGGCTCGGTAGCATCCCACTTCAGCTCATTGCCTGCGGTCAGACTGTTGAAATGCTTCTGTAGCAGCTGTGCATCTGGGCCGGTGGCATCTTCAATTTCACTTACGAGCAAGGAAGTGCCCAGTAAAAAATCATCGGCAAATACATCTTTTAGAGATGGAATATCCTTTTGAATTTCAATAGGCAACGCATCTGGAATGCGCGCAATAACAACATCATCCACATTGAAGTCAAGCTTCGCATTATCTATGGATTCAAAATAAACACCTAGGGTCTCAATCGGATGGAGCAAGCTGTACGCGCCAGTTAGCTTCACCCAGCCGCTTTCCGTTACTGTTTTGGCAGCAACTGACTCATAAAACATATCCCCATTCGTTTTCCGCTCGATCAGCATCGAGACGGACGAATCAGGCGTTCCCGCAGGCAGGCGAACCCAAGCTGAGAGCTCATAGGATTTGCCGACCTCCATAAACGAGGCTAGATTGAGCATTGGGCCGTTCCAGCCTTCCGTTCTTCCTGTAACCTGAAGACCAAATTTACCCGAATGGGCAGCCGAAGCAGCAGCCGTCAGGCTTTCGTTGCCGCCGCGTCCATACCAGCCTTGTGTAGTGCCGTCTTCGAAATCCGTCGTGATTTGTTCAGCTTCGCTTGGCGGCGCTGTGCTAGCTTCCGCATTCGTCTGCTTTGGCAGCACGCTAAGCGATAAGGACGTTACCATCAAAATAGCAACCAGTAACAACGAAATAGAGCGTTTCAGTCGATTCTTCTTCATTTAAAACACCTTGCCTTTCAACTTATATTCCATAAAGCTCCCTTTTGGGGCGTGTCATGGCATCATTTGCTTTCTAGCAAAATGAACTCGGCGGATACCGCTGCATCTTGGTTCATTTATACCTAATCTTGCATTCCTTGCAAGTATAGCGTTTTCATTTTGAGCTAACTACCCGTTGATCTTTGTGAATTCACCCGATAAATCATAGATCCTTTTGCGAAATCGGGCCAAACGTTGGGAAATTCGATCCAGCTCCTTCACACGGTCAGGCTGCATCCCTCGTCCATGAACCGTAGATCGTTACTACACTTAAAAGTGTAGCGCTTACATTTTTGGACAACAACCTGTCTATCTTGTGTTCAATTACCCGTCATATTATAGGTTTATTCTTGTCAGCTGCTATCAAAGCAGCTGTCTAAATAACAAAAAGACCGCAATTCCCAACCAAGTGGAAGGGGTTGCGATCTTTGTGCTTTATTATGCATATCTACTATTTGTTATTTAATCATAGCGGTCTAGCTAGCTTTCCATCGCATAAGGATCGATTATTTGAATCGTTCCATCATCATTGTAATGCAATTCCGTGAATTTAACACAGCGCTTATGATTGACACCTTCGGAGAGGGAGCTGTCGTGATAGAACAAATACCATTTGTCTTCAAACTGAACGATAGAATGATGGGTCGTCCAGCCGATTACTGGTGTAAGAATGGTCCCTTTGAACGTATAGGGACCCATCGGGTTACGGCTAACCGCGTAAACCAGCTTATGGGTAGTCCCTGTTGAGTACGACAAATAGTACCAGCCGTTATATTTATGCACCCAAGGTCCCTCGAAATATCTTCGATCCTCATCACCAGCTAGAATCGGGCTGCCGTTTTCGTCGAGAATCGAAATCTCCTGTAGCTCACCTTGAAAAGACAGCATATCCTCGCTCAGCAATGCGACCCGCGGACCCAGCGCTGCCTCCCCCGCATTCGGACCTTCTGCGCCCGGCTCAAAGACGCCGTTCTGCCATTTTTCCAGTTGTCCTCCCCAAAGACCTCCGAAATAAATGTAGGACTTATCGTCTTCATCCACGAATACAGCCGGATCAATACTGAAGCTGCCCGCAATGTAGTCAGGCTCTGGGGTAAAGGTACCCGCTGGTGTCGTGCTTGTGGCTACGCCAATCCGAAAGATTCCTTCATGATCCCGAGCGGGGAAAAACAAATAATACATATTGTTCTTATAGGCAGCATCCGGCGCCCATAGCTGCTTAGAAGCCCAACGGACATCCTTTAGATGCAATACCTCGCCATGGTCTACAACAGCAGCGTCAAAACTGTCTATCGACAGCACATGATAATCCTCCATCGCGTATTGATCCCCATTATCGTTGTCAGGACCATCGTGGTCAAGGTCATGAGACGGGTAAATATAGATTTTGCCTTCAAATACATGGGCAGAAGGATCTGCTGTAAAAAGATGGGTAACAAGCGGTTGATTAGGTACTGGTGCATTAGACATATGAAATCTCCTCCAATTCAGGGTCATTTCTAACTTGCGTATCGCTTATTCGCTAAACTGCCACTCGTAAAATTTAATTCCTTTAGTGCCATGCTCTCCACAGAACACAAAGTACAGATCGTGCACACCGTATGCACCCGCTACTTCTGTTTGCAAGTCCATCCAGCCTTGTCCGTTCATGTTCGGAACCGGAAGTGTCCCAATCTGCTTTCCGTCCGGGGCATTCAAGCGGAGCTCTATTCTGCTATCCGCACCCGCATTTAAGATGGAAGCCTTAAAAGTCGCGGCTCCTTTATCCCCGAATTGTACCTTGGATAAAGCGAGCCAAGCCCCGCTATCCATGTCAGCTACGACCGTTAGCGGGCTTTGCGGATCGCTCTCGCTTGCGATGGCGACCACAGCAACACCAGCACTCCACCCCATCGTCACCGCGTCAACACGGACATAGGGATTAAATGCCTTTACTTGCCGGGCACCTTCATAATCAGCATGGATCTCTTGAATTAAACCATCCTGAAACGTAAGCTGGTTCAGGTGCGTGGAGCGATAACCGTTCGGAACGTCTAGCCTTTGGGATAATGTCTGGGCATGATAAGCGATATACCAGGCTTCATGAAACTGAAAAATGGCATGATGGTTGTTTCCCCCAATACCGAAGAAGTGCACTGGATTTTTGAGGATCGTTCCACGATAAGTCCATGGCCCCATCGGTTTGTCGCTTGTCATATAGGCAATTTCGCCTGCGGGCGGGCTCCCCGCCGGGCGAGCGCCATTATAGAAATTCGAGCAATAGGTATAGTAATAAATGCCATCCCGCTTATTGATACCGGCATCCTCGAACATATACGGAGCAGGAATGACGGCTACCTCGCCAACAACGCTCGTCATATCATCACCCAACTGCATGACGCGCGCAGTATTGGGCATCTCATGCTTCCCCTTAGGAACACCACCGCCAAAATAGATATAGCCCTTTCCATCATCATCGACCAATACGGCAGGATCAAAAAGCCACGTCACATCCTCCACGCCTGGCATTGATCTCGAAATCAAGGGCTGCCCTATGGGATCAACCCATGGACCTACCGGGCTATCGCTTGACAATACGCCAATTCCGCTGGCATTGTTGGCAAAGTAAAGGAAATATTTATCCTTGCCGTCGATTATTTTATGCGCTGCTGCCGGCGCCCACGACTGCGTGGCCCATTTGGCTGCGCCCTGCGGGCCTGCAACCTGAATTTCGCCATGATCCGTCCAGTTCCTCAAATCATCCGAGGAAATAACCGTGATTTTATTAATGGTTCCATACGTATTTTCTTTCATATTTCCATCTTCGTCATATTCCAAAACATCGTTCGTCATATAGAGATAGACGCGATCCTCTACAACTAAGGCATACGGATCTGCACCAAATTTGTGGGAGACAAGCGGATTGCCTTGTGGAGGCAACTTCCCGATTGCAGTGGCGGGCAGTTGGTCATTCATTTCATATCCTCCTTGTACGTTCGTTTTCGTTTATAACGGTAGGAAAGGTATCCCGATATTCTTGCGGCGTTATTCCCGTCGCCTTCTTAAAAAAGCGCGTAAATGAATGTGCCGCTTCGTAGCCGACGGCGGATGATACTTCTCGAATTTTAAGCTCCCCGTTTCTTAGCAGCTCTCTAGCTTTTTTCAAACGGCAGCTATCTATATATTCGGATAAATTCACCCCCCGCTCCTGCTTAAAAAACCGGGATAAGTAGGATGGATTAAAATAATTAATTTCCGCCAGCCGCACTAAGGATAAGTCCTCGCTTAAATGTTCTTCAATATATCGGCATATACGGTCGATTACACTGGTTGTCCGCTCCAGCTCGCCGTTATGCTTAACTTTGAATAGGCGGTCGGCAATGACATGCAAATAGGCAATCCCCTCCTTCATGGATGAATGCTCATCTAGTCGCATCAGTTTTCCATAATCACCAATCTGGTGGTAAAGCCCCCAGCGATTAATGGAAGAAAGCAGCACAAGCGCGATAGAATAATAGCTCTCTATCGTTCGGTGAACATTGCCCGTTGGATGCAGCATGCCAGTCGTCATTTCCTCCACTACCTCATAAAACTTCTCTCTTCTCCCAGCTTCAAGATATGCTTCCATTAACTCCGTTCTTTGAGCAATCATACTGTCTTCTTTCCTGTTTGAAGGCTCAAGCTGCTCCGTGCGATCCGTTAAAATAATCGATAGCCCATCGGCAATGGTCATTTGATGCAGCTGACGCAGTCTTTCATATTGCTGCGATATCGCTTCCCATTCACAAGAAGCACCACTTATAGTGAAGGCAATCGTTAAGCCTAGCGATTCCAAACATGTCTCCTGAATGAGCTCGAGCGTTCCTTCCAAATAGCGAATTAAATGACTATAAAACCTTTCCTCGACACGTTCAGATGGCTGAAGCAGCCATAACAAATTGCCGTGCTTATCAACAATTCCAATATGCCGTGTCTGCTCTGACAAATAGGAATGCCCGATCATTCTGGCGGAATTAACAATCTCGCTTCTATCGGAGTAAGGGGTCTCAGCTGGATATGACAAATGACCAACTACCATCACAACCGGAATCAAAGGACTCAGATCGATGTTCAGTTTGCCAAATTCCTTAACCAACACCTCTTGATCATGGCAAAGAAGATGGCTTTTTTGCAAAAGATGTCTGATATACTCTCCTTGTGCCATAAATTCAAGCGCATACATCTGTTCACGGGATCGCTCGACTAATGCGCTCAATTGATTGTTTTGATGGATCTCTTGAATCACTTCTTGTACAACTTCCGTAACTTTCGTATAACCTTCCGTCTTCAATAAATAACGGACATTCGACATTTGAATCGCCTTATAGGCATACTGAAACTCGCTATAGCCCGTTAGGAAGATGATTTTGCACCGTGGCCAATACATCTGGATTTCATCAGACAATTCCAAGCCGCTCATGCCTGGCATGCTAATGTCAGTGATAACGATGTCAATACGGGTACGTTGCAGCCAATTGAGCGCTTCTTTACCAGAGTATGCTTTACAGACATCCAGCTTATCTGGCATCCATCGCTGAAATACTTCATATAACCCATCCGTAATGATGTCTTCATCATCCACGACTAACAGTCTAAGCAATCTCATTCTCCTCCTTCAGCTTGATGCGAATGACGACCTTGAGACTATTCAGCTCGCCTCTAGACAGAAGCAAACCGCTATTTCTTCCATACGTTAAAATAATGCGCCTATGAATGTTCATCATGCCCGTCATTTCATAAGATTCTGTAGTACTGTCTAGGCGATTCTGTAAGGCTTCGATCTCGGTATCGCTCAATCGATTCCCGTTATTTTCCACTATAATCCGGGCCTCAGTCTGATCCAGCTCAAAAGCAACGCGAAGCAGTCCATCTTCCGTCATTTTCTCCAGACTATGCTCATATGCGTTTTCGATAATAGGCTGAATGATGAGCCTGGGCACACGGATATTCTCCATTTCCTTTGGCAAGTCATCAAACTCCACACGAATCCGTCTTGAAAACCGAAGCTTCTGAATTTCGGTGTACATGCGAGAGTGCCTCGTTTCCTCAGCCAGCAGCACATTATCCTCCCCATTACGGGTAATGAATCTAAAATATTCCCCTAGCATATTCGTAAATTCTTCAATGCGCTCCGTATCTCCCGTTCTGGCCAATGAATTGAGAATGAAAAAGCTGTTATAAAGAAAATGGGGATTGATTTGAGATTGAAGCTGCTTGAGCTCCGCCCGCTGCATCATCAGCTTTTGCTTAAAATCCTGATCAATAAGTGCCTGCAATTTATTCAGCATTTGGTTGAACCGATTATACAAATAGCCGAACTCATCCTTCTCCTCGTGCTCAATATGAATATCCAATGCACCTCCTTCCATTCTCCTAAAGCTCTGAACGAGAAGCAGCAATGGTTTATGAACGAATTTATAAGTTGAATAAGAATAGATAGCGATGGCAATGAAGGTCATGATCGCGAATAGCCATGCCCAGATTACGAATTTGCCCAGCGGTTTGCGTACCGTTTCCTCGGGCAAATACGAAGCAACGGTAACACCCAATTTATCGGAATGTGCTTTATCAATATGATACTTTTTGCCATCTATAACCAGCTTGGTCGTGCTGGCCTCTTCTACTTCTCTTATATCGCCTTGAAGCCTTCCACTTAATTCCTCGTCGCTCATCAATACAAATCCCGTCGTATCCGAAATAAGAAAAGATCCGCTTTCTGGATAAATATTGACTTGGTCCAACGCGTATCTCAGCTTTTCCCTATCCAATTCAATTTGTATGACGAATAGCGGCTCTTCTCCCTTCTTACCGCTATACTTGGAGGTGCTAAGATGAAGGGTGTTCTCCCACTTTACAAGTCGCTGCTCGCTCCTTCCAATACTGAAGCGAAAGAAATTGTACTTATCAACGTCAAGATCAGAGATCGCATTGCTAAACGAGATTGTTTTGTTAACAGGACGGATATGCACATAAACATCCTTAATGTATACACTACTATTTTTAAAGGAAGTTAAGCGACGGATTAAGTAATTTAAGCTCGCTCTTTTTTCAACATTGTCCATCATCTCCCAAGTGACAACGAGCCTATTTAATTCAGTATCTTCCAACAAGTCGAACTCCTGCAGCTCCATCCATTCGATTTCCCGATTAAGGGCTTCCAAATAATTGGTCAATTGCGCTTCAGAAGTTCTCGACAGGCCTTCGCTGGCATTTTTATAGCTCCAATTATACAAATATACGCCTAGCAGGATAATAGGAAGAATCACGATGAGATAAATAATGACCTGTCGCAGGAATATCGTATTACGCCAAGAATGAGCGGGAAATTTAAGCAAACAAAATCCTCCGATGCTGCTTTTATAAGTTGTGAGCAAGTATTGTGTCTTCCAGCAGACAAAAGTCGAAGAAACCTCTCCCTACTTCAGATTACTACCTCTTTCCGCATACCACTGGTTTACCTCCGCTGTTGTGCTGCTCCCGCCCAGCTTATTCCAATCGTCTACAAACCGGTCAAATTCGTCGATAGAACTGCCAAGTATAATATTAATGAAGGTGTCGATTTGAAGATTATACAAAATCGCTTGCTTCACAAGCATCGTTTCCGTTGGTGGTCCTACAAAGCTTTCGTATAATAGCTGGTCTTTCTTCATATATTGGTCAAGGATGGAAAAAGCACCAGATGGCCCATAGGTCCGCTCCCAGCCCCAGCTTGACTCTTTATTCGCATTTCCGGAACGGGAAATTTCGATATTTTTATAGATGAAACTGGCTTCATCCTTTAAGACCGAATGATCGCCGTTTCCGCCAGCCTCAGCTATTTGGCGATACGCCTCCAGATTCTTCATTGCCGGGAACGGCGTCACTGGAGAAAGCTTCCAGACCGGAAACGGGGAGCTGTAATAGGTTTCATATTCCGCTGTCCCACCCCAGTTCTTCTCCAGATGCAAATTAAAAAGCTTAACGATTGCTTCAGGATGCGGATACCCTTTTCTGACGGCAAAAAAATGGCTGGTGTTGAACCGCAGCGGAACCTTTGGTGCTTCTCCTGATACAGAAACGATCGGAAAGGCCTGCCACTCCGCATTTGGTTCATTAGCACGGCTTGATTGAACCGTAAAAGACCCCCATTGCTCTCCATAAAGCATGCCAACTTTCCCCTCAGCAATTAGCTTTTCTTCTTTCAAGCCATCCTTAAGAGCAAATTCGCTATCAATTTGACCATCCCGATACATATTTTGAAGAACCTTTAACGCCTCTTTCACTTCTGGTTGAATCCCGCCATATAAGAGTTTTCCCGACGCGTCCTTCATCCATATATTAGGATAAGCCTTATAGCCAGCCATAAAGCCTGTCAATCCCATAACGGGATCAAATAAATACTGAGTCACTGCTAGGCCAAACGTATCATGAATGCCGTTTTGGTCAGGGTCATTTTCTGTAAACGCTTTCGAAATAGCTAACACGTCGTCCATGGTTTTCGGCGGTTCTAATCCCACTTTGTTTAACCAATCTGTACGCAGCCATATAAACATCGCCCCTTCAATAGAAGAGCTGGTCTCTGGTATTCCCATCAGCTTCCCTTCAACCGTTGCTGCTTCAAAAGGCCCTGTCCCCTCTTGGCTTAAAATTTCCCTCGTAAACGATGAGCCATATTGCTCATAAGCTTCAGACAAATCCTGAATCAGTCCAGCATTGCTGAGCATCCTCAGCTGCTGCGCATTGACTTTGACGACATCGGGAATATTTCCTGAAGCAAAGGCCCCGCTTAGCTTCTGATGATAAAGGTCACCCTTGGCGATCCATTCATAATTGATTTTAATGCCAAGCACCTGTTCATATAGACGAATCCACCTATTATTCTCGAATGTTTCTCCCGGCAATTGGCTGATTAAATCCTCTAAGCTATCGTCGCTTTCTCTTGCAAAGGTTAGTTCAATAGCTGGATTATATGGGCTTAGCGCGGGCTCTTCATAAATAGTCCCTCCTTCAAGCCTGTTCGAGCTTTCTTTATTAGTGCCGCTGCTATAATCGCATGACGTTAGGAGTTGAACAGACAATAATGCAGCAAGCAAAAGCTTGACCTTGTTCATTATTGGTATTCTCAACAGGTGTGCCCCATTTCACATTAGAAAATATCGACCCAGTCTATTACTCTAATTATCCAAATAATGAGAAGAAACACAATACACATCTCTTTATATTGTTACCCATCCTTTACTTTAAAAGCAAATAAAAAATCCGCCCATCCCCTGCTTTGGATGATGGACGGATATATTTGTTAGATTAAATCTGACTTCTGCAGCAGCAGCTGAATCATCTTGGCCACCTCGGCTCTTGTCACCTGTGCTTTCGGAGCTAGCGTGCCTACGCCTCTCCCGCTTACGATGCCTCCTTGAATCGTGTCTGCTATTCCGTCTTTCGCCCAGCCAGCCGCCTCCGATGCATCGGTGTAAGGCTGTAACAGCTCGCTTGCGGATTGGTTCGGAAGCTTCGCCTTCTGACCAGTAACAACCATCGCCTTGGCTAAAATCGTCATTGCCTGTTCGCGATTAATCTTTTCTTTCGGCCGGAATGTACCATCCTCGAACCCTTGGATAAGTCCGTAGGCCTCGGCCGTCTTGACCGCGCTGCTGTACCAATCCCCCGCCAGCACATCCGAGTATGCCGGTGTCCCGCTTTCCAGCTTCAAGCCCAGTCCCCGCACCAAGATCGCCGCAAATTCGGCACGTGTAATGGCTGCACTCGGGTTAAATAAATTTTTGCCGATACCATTGATGACCATTCGTGCCCCCATGTCGTTCACGGCATCCTTTGCCCAATGATTTTCGACATCCTTGAATGCTGTCGGATGGTAGATAATCGAGTAGGTGCTGTTAGACAAGCTGTTCAGCACCGCAAAATACTTGCCGTCCAACTGAACGATTTTAGTTGGCACATGACGAACCTCTCCATCCGGCTCAACGACAACACCTGTTGTTATTTTGCTAGGAACAACACCTTCTGGAAGAGCAATTGTCCGTTCTACATAAGCGTTGAACTTCGTTAGCTGAATGACTGAATCTTTATTCATAACCCTAATTGCAAAATCGATTGGCGGTACTACCAAGGTGAATTCCTCTAGTGCAGCCGCACGCTCTACCACCTTTGTCATTTCCTCAGACGTTGCAGCGATCTCAAATTGAATCGTAATATCTTGTAAATGGACCGAGTCTCCTAGCTGGCTGTTCACCGCATTCATATCGATTTTCTGCACAGGCACCGTATAGGTTGCCCGATCCGTTTGGAGCTCGATTACAGCTTTCTTCTCTCCTAAGACTTTAAGCATTTGGGCATTCAACTGTCCGATGACAATGTCGGAGCCGTTATGAACGGGAATGGTAACGACGGCACTATCCCCTTGCACGGCAAGCAGTTGACCCAGCTTCTGCTCGTCAAACACAACCGTTGTAACGGTTTTTCCATTTTTTTCAATTGTTATTGCCTCTCCCGTACTTACCGCCTTGCCGTTGATTAGGATGTCGATGCGGCTGCTGCCCGTCTCTGGTGCAGTTGTCGATGTACCTCCACCATTGCTTCCGCCATTGTTGCCAGGATTGCTGCCTCCGTTGTTTTCGCCAGCTACCGTAATTTGCGTTACAGCCTTCTTCTCTGTGCCTCCGGCAGCGACTGTCAATGTCAGCGTGCCTGCTCCAGCTGATAAGCCTTTGACTGTAACGGCTGCTTTGTTGCTGTCTCCTACGATGCTGATATGACCGCCTGCCTCCCATTGATAAGCAGGGTTGGTTGCATCAATTGGATTGAGCGCCGAGCTGAAAGTTAATTGCTCGTTCACCTTAAGCAGCTGTGCCCCATCTGAAATGCTAACGGATTGCAAGGGAATGGTTTCCTCCGCTTCAAGTGCAGTGAATTTCCAATAATCCATATTGAATAGATTACTCTTGCCTTCTCCATTAAATATAAAGAAAACATTGTGGACCCCTTTAACAGGGCTTACATCGGTTTTCATCAGCTTCCAAGCTTGCTCCCCACCTGTAGAAGCCGCATCAAGCGTACCTATAACCTCACCAATAGGGCTATCTACACGAATCTCGATTTTTCCGCCTACATCTGAGGCAATATTGGCTTCGAATGACCCGGCCCCGTCATTGCCGAAATCCACATTCGCAACCGCCAGCCAATCTCCGTTATGAATATTCGTGACATTCAGATTAAACGCTGATTTTGTACTGCCTGGAGCAACAGATAATTCTGTCAAAATACCTGCATTCCACGCAATGGTTTCCGCTTCAACCCTTTGATAGGGATTGAGCGTTTTCAGTTGAGCGATACCCTCCATATCAGCTTGAATCTCTTTCATTAATCCATTCTCATAAAATTCAACCTTGTTAATATGAGTGGAACGATAGCCTTTTCCATCACCAATAGCCGCTTTGCTGACGGTCTGCGCATGGTAGGTAACATACCACTCTCCATTAAACTCGAAAATAGCATGATGGTTATTGCCCCCAACTCCGAAGAATGTATACGGATTTTTCAAAATCGGTGCAACATAAGTAAACGGCCCCATTGGACTGTCACTCATCATGTAGGCAATTTCACCTGGAGGCGGTGTGCCTTCCGGATGGGTACCCGAGAAATTGGAACAATAGGTATAATAATATTTTCCGTTATATTTATGAATGCCGGAATCCTCGAAAATGTAAGGCGCATCGATCATAACCGCCGCCCCTACTGTGCTGATCAAATCCTCGCCCAGCTCAATCACTCTGGCGGTTTTGGGGTTAGCTATTTGTTCAGCAGTCGAGTTAGGTTCCCCAGGAATGCCTCCGCCAAAGTACAAATAACCTTTGCCATCGTCATCAACCAATACCGCCGGGTCAAACAGCCAGATTACGCCGGGAACGCCGGGCGTATTTCCGGTAATTAAAGCTTTTCCGAGCGGATCGACCCACGGTCCGAGCGGGCTGTCCGCAGTTAGTACGCCAATGCCTCCTGCACCGTTAGCAAAATAAAGAAAGAACTTGTCCTCGCCATTAATTTGCTTATGTGCAGCTGCCGGCGCCCACGAGAATGTCGCCCAGCCAGCGATGCCACCCGAGCCCGCCACTGGAATTGCGCCATGGTCCGTCCAGTTCACCATATCTGCCGAGGAGATCACATGTACTTTATTCAAATTAGCGAATGAATTGTCTTTAATATTCCCGTTGCTGTCATATTCGAAGGAATCACTCGACATATAGATGTAGACTCTTCCATCGTAAGCTAACGCATACGGATCAGCCCCCAGCTTGTGACTTATCAAAGGATTGGAGTAGCCTGGGATTTTCGCAAGCGCTTTCGTATCCAGCAGCTTTAATCCAATGCTCGCTACGGCATCATGCACGTTGTAAACGACATCGCCGCCTTCAACATCAATGTAATCCGTTCGAATGGCAACGGTGCGATCAGATGGCACAAATCCATCGACCTTCAGTTTTATCGTCGCTAAGAGGTCGGAGGATGCATGCGTAAACTTCACATTTTCCCCAGATACATGCAGCTGAAGACGATGGTTCTCATACGTATAAGTCCCATTTCCAACTAGATTGTCAGCATTAAACTCTACACCGGTTACTGTTAAATATTCGGGTATGCTATAGGACGCTGAAATCGACGTATAATTCCCACTCGGGAGCGCTTCCATCTTTACGGGTACGGTAAGCTCCATATTCTGAACGCCAATCACATCAGGCACATCTCCCAGATCTGCTTGCAGGACGGTTGCGAGTGAATCGGTTCCCGTCATTTTGTCAGCTATTCTAAAGTAATCAAAATCTACATATCCGCCTGTAGTCTTGGTAGCAAAATTAAACAATGCAAATCGATAGCCCATAAAATGATCAAGCTTGTAGCTCATTTGAAGGGGATTGCCTATCGCATGCCATTCAACTCCATTAAGACTATAATAGAAATAGGCTTTATCGGTTAAATTCCGATAATCAAATTCGACTTTTAAATAGACTCTGTCCTGAGTTAGCGGAACGCTTGCAAGCTCTTCTGCTGTCCCTGAGCTTGCATTTACCATAATGAGGGATTTCGTATTCCCCTCCATTTTCACACCTACGAATCCATAGTCCTTCTGGAAAGCAGCGAGACCCGCAACATCTCCATTTTTCATTTTGCTGATATCCACGGCCACTTTTCCTGAGCTTTCTGGTCCAAACGTTCGTTGGGTAAGCGTATTTCTAGCATTTTCAATGCTTGTGCTCTTTCTTCCGTTCGTAAGTCGCAAATAACCAGGACGCTGCGTCAAAGACCAATTATTTTGGTCCGGGTTATGATTCCACTGCCATGCCAAGGCAAGGTTAGAGCCATTGTAGTCATATTCTCCGTTGTTTGTTTTGTCCAACCCTCCGGGCGGTGTAACGTCAATAAGAGAAAGGTCATCCACATAGAAATCCATCAAATCCTTAACCGGGTCCTGCTGAGCTGTCCAGGAAGTCTCGATGAAAATAATCGGTTCATGGAGCGCGGCATCTGCCGGGATGGTGTAAGTCCCTTCAATCGTTACCCATTCCCCTTTATTTGCCACAGCCGATCCAATTACCTTGATCGTTGTCCAATCTCCATCCTGCATTGCAAAGTTAAATTGCCTTCTAGTAGGCAGTGTGTCGTCACCTTCATACTTTACTTTTGCAGAAAATTTATAAATGCCTCCAGCCTTTACTTTACCGGCAATCCGTTGCTGAACGCCTGCACCTGTAGCCTGTCTGTCCGTAATCTGCAGGCTATGTGTTCCTCTGAATGCTTCATCCGTTGTTACTGTAACCGTTGCCTGATCATGGGCCGTCCATGGGGCTTGTCCTTTTTCGAACCCGCCGTTGATGAGAAGATTGGGATCCAGCGATACATCAAGAAGAGAAACGTCATCTACATAAAAATCCATCAAATCCTTAATCGGATCCTGCGCAGCTGTCCAGGAAGTCTCAATGAAAATAATCGGTTCATGGAGCGCAGCGTCTGCCGGGATAGTGTAGGTTCCTTCAATGGTTCCCCACTCCCCTTTATTGACCGCAGCCGTTCCAATTACCTTGATTGTTGTCCAATCTCCATCCTGAATCGCGAAATTAAATGGCCTTGAGGCAGGCAGTGTATCGTCGCCTTCATATTTTACTTTAGCGGAAAATTTATAAGTGCCGCCTGCTTTTACTTTACCGGCAAGCCGTTGCTGAACACCTGCACCTGTAGCCTGTCTGCTGCTGACGTGAATGCTGCTTTCGCCGCTGTTATATACGCTGTCTGTTACTGTAACAATGGCCTGATCATGAGCTGTCCATGGGTCTTGACCTTCTTCAAAGCTGCCGTTGACCAGAAGCTCTTCTCCTTCCTCCGCAAGCTCCGTTTGCCCAACACTAGCAGCAGTGTATAGCATTTCGTTAGAAGCTTCGTAAAGCTCTGCATCTGGGTCTGAAATTTGCTGCCTAGCAGCCGCATTCGCTGATGAATCACCTAATGCATTGAATGATGAAGCCCCCACTCTCTCTGTGTTCTGATAGAACTCGTCAGAAGCTGCAAAATAGCTGTTGGCGCTTACTCCACTTACAGGAATTTTGATGTTTTCCGGAATTGTACCGTTGACGCCGAACACCGGCCAATTATTTTCCCAAGCAACGGGTACAAGAAACGGTATGCGGCCAACCGCTCCATGATCTTTGAACAGCAAGCCATACCACTTGCCGTCTTGTGTATCAATAATGCCACCTTGTGCAGCACCTTCACTTAAAACGAGTTTCCCCTCGTATGTGCCGTCGATAGTAGACGCGCGATGCACAATCTGAACACGAGGTGAATTTTTAGGCCATGCGATATTGAATATATAATAGTAGCCGTTTATTTTTTGAATGTGAGAGCCCTCGGCAGGCAAGCCAACATTCTCTATTGTGCTTGCTGCTAAACTTGCGTCGGGGATAACTATTTTGTTAAGGCCGCCTGCTTTAATCGCTGTCGCATCTGCGGTAAGCTCAATGATTTTTATATCACCTCCGCCGTACACCATGTATACCCGTCCATCATCATCAAACAGTAAGGACATGTCGTGATAAACCCCATCAAGCTCGGAACGCGTCCAAGGCCCTTTTTCAATATTAGCTGTTTGATAGATATAGGTTTTACCGGTACTGTATGAAGCAAAGGCCACGTAATATTTGCCATCATGATACCTTAAGCTGCTGGCCCACGAGCCTTTGCTATAATCGTTTTTTTCGTTTCGAAACGTCTGCTCGTCATTGTCAGCCAAAATATCATACACATAATTGACGATTTCCCAGTGTACAAGATCATAGGATTTCATAATCGGCACACCTGGATTCATATGCATAGTCGTGCTGGTCATATAGTAGACGTCGTTTACCCGAATAACATCGGGGTCCGGAACGTCTGCCCATATGATTGGATTCTGAAACTCAGCCTCCTCCTGTTTAGCGAATATGATGGTGCTGGGCACAAGGCTCATTAACAATGTAAACGCTAACAACAATACAAATGACTTTCTATACATTTTTTCGTCTCCTCCTGAAAATGATTATTTCTTTGTATATCTTAAAATAATCATGCTCACTAATCGATGTATTTTTTTATTCAAAAGGTTAAAATTATTATTATAAATTATTTATTTACCATTATTTAATAAAAATAAACGCAAAATAAAGAGCAGCTCAATAGCTAATCTGCTCTCCAATCTTTTAAACTATCTGATAGAAAAATGTATGACGCATATGTAATCGCTTTCATTTACTCCTCTTATTATGGGATATCCACAAAACAAAAAACAACGTTCATATTTTTACATCACCTACATTCCTTCTCTTCTTGAGCTTCAGGACGCCCACAAGGAAGCCTCGGCAAGAAGTAGACAGGCTCTACTTATTTCTTTTTAAGTTTGTTGTTCTCTAAGGTCTCATCGTCTTACACCCTGCTTCTACACTATTCCCGCCACCGAATATCCGCCTCATAATACTTCCGGCTCACCGGCCGCTTGCGCAGCTTTACACGCAGCTCGCCGTCCTTCACAATTGCTCTGCACACACGGGCGCGCACGCCAACAGGCAGCTTTATGATTTCTTTCCTATTGCCGGGCAGCCCTTCCACACGAAGGCGGTCTTCCTTTACCCATAAACGAAGCTCTTCCGAGCGCACATGTGCGGGAAGCGGGTATTTGACGATGATAAATTGCTCACTCTGGGAAAAAGAGTACGGCGAAGCCTGCTCCGCAATTGCTCCGGCAGCTTCTGGCAGCGCTTTGGTCATCATTTTGCGCACAAATTGCTCCACCCAATCTGGCTCACGCAGCACATCAAACCCTTTAGGCAGCTTCTGCCCCTCTACCCAGCGTTCGAGCTCATCCCATTTAGAATCCATCGTTTACCTCCCACCTCCCAGCCTCTCTCCACTATATGCGTCACCCAGCTAGGCGGATACTTCTTAGCTGCTCCTGCATCAAAACAAAAGTAAGAAGACATGGCTTTTCAGTTTGCGCAAGGTTTCAACACCCTATCAAGCAGGGAACCTCTGGGCGAATGCCGCATACGATATTACAACCATACGCTTAGCAGCAAGGAGGTCTTTGCTATGCCCGCTATAGTCGGCTTTGTGAAAATCGTTAGCGTCGGCTCCAGCTCCATCGTCCAGTTTGGCGACGCCGTGCAAATGTCGCCCTCCAGCACTTCCAAAACCTATGCTGGCTCAGGCTCCTTCCTTACCGGAAGCCTGACGAATTCCAACAACGCCGTAAGCGCCACAAATACGCTTGATCCAGACGTACAGGACGGCACGCAAAATGAAGTAGCAAACGGGGTCAATATCGTATGAATTGGACCGTTCATCAGACGATTACGATCCATCAGCTCCGCGTGGACAGCGTCTCGAACAGCTCTGTCCTGCAAATTGGCAGCGCAGGCTCCATTCGCTCCTTATCCCAGCTTTATAATACGGGCGGCTTCACCGGTCCAGCCGCCCAGCTGGGTGGAGAAAATCCGCTTTCCTTCGTTCCGCTGCCTAATCCGACCTAAGACAGGAGGTTTCAACGATGCAGCAGCAGCCGAATCAGCTGTCTCCATGGCAAGCCTGGTCGCTTGACGTCGCAAGGCAGCTCCAATCCCAGCAGGAAAGCATCGCTTCGCTTGAGCAACAGCTTGCGGCCATCTGCGAGCAGCTCAAAAAGCTTGAAGCGAAGCCTACTTATAATGTGGAAAATTTGCAGTACCATTTTGACCAATTAAAGGTAGAAAAGCTTGAAGGCACGCTCAATATCGGCATGACGCCACAGGGATCGCCGGATATGAATGGCGATATTGAGCAGTTGGCCGTATCCAAGCCGCTCGTCTATCCTGCTCCGCCTAATGGCGCAGCTCAGCCATCGGATCCCTATGCCCCGATACAAAATGATTTGAACCAGTATATTGATACCGAAGGCGCGCAGAAGCTGATGCAGATGGAAAAGCAATTTTGCATGCCGCTCGATCCCCATCACCGCAGACTCATTCTGTCCGATATCCGCAGCCAAATGCCTGCTCGCATCCAATATTATGCAAGGTCGCTGCCGCGCCAGGATGGCGTTAGCGAGGAAACCGCTGCCCAGCAGAACAGAGCCGAGGTGTTCGCCAAAACAGCTCGCGATGCCGACGCGGCCATGCTTCAATATATGCAGCAATTACAGAAGGGAGGCGTAAGGGAAACCCATGATTAAATTTATTGTTCACAATGATTGCCTGAGCGTTGGTAAAGTTGACATACTCGGCGTATCCAGCGCATCGCATTTCCAGATCGGCGATAGCGATTATGTTACGTTGTATTCCATTTTTGATACACCGCCCGAATCCGTAATCATTGGCCCACTCGCGCCTTTTCCCGAGCCGGGCGGCGCCAGCAGCGCTGAGGGAGAAGGCGCGGAATGACCTTTCCACTCGATTATCCTATTCGCACAGCTGAGGTCGGCGTTTTGACGATTGTAAGTGCCTCAGGAGCCGCCATCGTCCAGCTTGGAGATCGCGGGCAATCGACGCCAAAGCTTCGCGCGCTTGCCCTGCAGCGGGAAATAGGCCATGACCAGGCAGGCGATGTTTATTTTGAATCATATGATCTATACACCCAGTCGTTTCCAAGCTTTGATAATTTCGACGGCTCGGCTAAAGACATCATCCATACAAAGCGCACCAATCATTGCCCGCGCATTGTGGTTGGCTGCGTATATATTATTGCCATTGGCTCATCATCGAGCGTGCAGGCGGGGAATGCGATGGAAACGATCGCCGAATCGCGGATTAAACATATTCGCCAGTTTAAGCGTCCCATTCCAGTACCAGGCATCGGCTGCCCGCTCCCTCCGGTCAAGCCTGCGCTGTATAGGTGAATGGAGCATAGACAACAGCTGTGCGGTACGAATTACCCGCAAGGCAAAATGCCCTTGCTAAGCTTATGTTCTCTCAACTAGGCATTAGCTGAAAAGCAGCTGTGACGGTACAAACGTCCAATTTCCCCACACACCTCCGGCATATATTAACCTTGTGAACGAAAGCTTCACACTAACACAAACATTCAGGAGGTTGTTAATAGTGGGATACCCTGTAGCAGGCGCTAACGTAGGTTGCGGTCCAATCGCCGGTGCCAACAGCTGTTGGACAAATACGGGCACAATTCTCGTTCTCTTCATTTTGCTTGTTATCATCTTGCGTACCTTCTGCTTCTAAGCCTAGTCACACCACTGCACATTAGCGCATAATGAAACGGCTTGCTTTTAATCCAGCTTTATCTCAGCAGCATTCGCTAGTAAAAGGGTAGGCGGATACAGACACAGCAATAACCGGCGGGGGGCATGGGCCCCTGCCGGTTATTGCTGTGCGTGCCTAACTATTGCTCGGAAGCAAGCTCTGCTATTTCCTTCGTAATCTCATCCCCGCCCTGCATGCGCCACTGCTTGACGAATTCATCAAAGCTGTCCAAGCTTTGGTCGCCAACAATTATTTTCAAATAGGTCTCATTCTCCAGCTGCTCAAGTGCCGCCCATTTCGCGCCCATTGCCGGGGTGGAGCCGTAGAAAACACTGTTCACTTTAATCATGGGCGTTTTTCGGATGACACCGACGCCATATTCATAAGCCGCTGCGGGCTTCCATGCATCCAAATTTTTCTTCGAGTTTTGATGCTCAGTCTCCGTCATTTCATACAGCTGGTAAGTGTCAGGATCAAGCGTCGCGGGGTCACGCCGGCCTTCCAGCACGCTCTGCAGATTGTCATATCGCTTGTCTACCGCATCCGAATAATCAAGCAGCAGATCGAACGGATAATAATGGCGCAGCTGCACACCGGACTGGGACGCATATTCATCCAGCCACTGGATTTCTTGAATGTTCGGGTCCAGCCGCCGTTCCAGTCGGGTAAATACATTGAGCAGCTTAACGACCGCCTCAGGATATTCGTAGCCTTTACGCACCACGAGATAACGATCCGTTACCGGTGCGGTATGTGTGACATACTCCCCATTCGCATCCAGCGGAGCCGCATAAGCGCGCCATTCTGCTTTCGTATCCTGTGCTACTGCTTCTGAGAGCGGCCAATAAGGCACCCACCACGGTCCAAAAAACATCCCTGCCCTGCCGTTCACAATTGGCTCCTCCGACTGTTTGTACAGCACAAACTGATTATCTATCAGTCCCTGCTTGTACCAATCTGCCAGCTGGCCGAGCGCAGCTTTGCTCTCGGGCGTAATTGAACCGTACACGACATTGCCGCCCGAATCCCGCGTCCAATTTTTCGGGAAGGCATGGAACGCATGAAAAATAGAATCAAAACCGCTTGGGTTCGGCTTCTGTCCAAATACGACAATTTTGTCACCGGCTATACCAACGGTATCCGCCTTGCCGTCGCCATCAGGATCACGCTCTACGAAGGCACGGGCGATCTCCTCAATATCACGCAGCGTCCTCGGCGGCTCCAGCCCCAGACGATCGAGCCAATCCTGGCGGACCCAGAGAAGGGTAACTGCGTCCATCTCAATCGCCACATTAGGCAGTCCGTAAAGCTTACCATCACGCGAAGCCTCCTCCAGCGCCTTGCCGCCCGAAGAGGCATAAATATCGCGTACCAGCTTGGAGCTGTAGGCCGCGTACGTACCCGTTAAATCCTGAATCATATCATTGTCGATAAGCTTCCGCAGCTGAGCGCGGTCAACGACCATCGCATCAGGCATATCATTGCTCCCAATAGCAAAGCTGATTTTTTGCTCAAAAGCCTCTTCGCCCTTCGCTTCCCAAGCATGAACCACCTTTATATTCGTCAATTGATCCAAGTAGCGGGAAATGGGGTTGTTGTCATTGGTGTCGCTGCCGGACAAGCGGGATTCAGGAATTTTAAACCCTACCCGAACGCTGACCCGCTCTGGCATGCTCCCATAAGCGAGCGGCTCTGCGCTGCTGTCCGCCAGTGCTTCTTCCTGCAAGCCAGCCGTCTGCGCTGGGCTATTATTGCCTGTACAAGCTCCCGTCAGCAGCAGCACAGCCATTATAAGCAAAGCTACTCTCGCTCTCATTAATCACCCCTCCATTCCCCCTGGATTGCCGCTTGCTCAACCGCCCGTACGCATTCGCTCGGCTCGAAACTCGCTAGGCAAGCTGCCTACCAGCTCCCGAAACAGCTTGCTGAAATATTTATCATCCTCAAAGCCTACCGCGCAAGCAATTTCGTAGACTGGCATTTCTGTCGTGAGCAGCAGTTCCTTCGCGCGCTCCATTCTTATGCCGCGAAGCATGACGCCAAAGGGCATCCCAGCAAAACGGGCAAAGCAGCCGCTAAAATAGCTCCGGCTCATTTTCACATAATCCGCCACATCCACCTGATTAAGCTTGCCGGCCGCTTCACGGCGAATGTAGACCGTTGCCCGCAGCATGCACTGAAACACCTCTTTGGAAAGCGACAGTTCCAGCATTCTGCGCTGGGCATAATCCGAGAAGCGGCGCAGCCAGCTTTTAAAGTCCTGCCAGCAGCGCGAACGAATGAGCTCTGCGCGAAGCCCTTCCGCCTCACTTGGCTGCATCAGCAGCGCGGACCAGGTCTGGCATAAGTTTTGGCCAAATTGCATGAGCTGCTCCTTGCTCGCCCGCAGCTGCTCCAAGCGGCATATGAGCGTTTCCCAAGCAGTAGGGTAAAGCGCCCAGCGCAGATCAGCCATGTCAGCATCAAGCAGTTGAAGCTGCCCCTCTTGATCAGTTGATGCCGTAATCCGCTGCAGCTCGGAAAAACTCAATTGAATTCTGTCATGCTGGCCGGTCGCCATATAAAACATCACGGCAGCAAAGCGCTCCTCCAGCAAACGCTTCACATCTGCCAGCTCCTTCTCTTGAAGCCCCGTAACGATAGCATAATGAAACCTGCCCTTTAACAGCTGAGCCAGCTCCCGCTGCCAGTCCGGCTCTGGGGTCAGATGCAGCAGCGGGATCAGCGATAGTCCATTCAGCTCAACCAGCGAAAAATTCTTCAAGGCTGGATGCCGACACAGCTCGTCTTTCCCTGCACCTTCCGTTAAGGGATAGCACACCAGCGCAGCATCCGCCTTCAACCGTTCCGCTGCTCCGCTCAGCTCCGCTCCTGCTCGAAAGCTGCTTTCCCACCGAAAGCGCTGGGCAATTCTGTGCATCACTTCATCCGCTTTATCGGGCTCCAGCAGCGTCTTCACAATATAATCAATCGCTCCAAGCCGCAGCGCCTCCTGGACATAATCAAACTCATGATGGCAGGTCAGCACGACGCTGCGAATAGCGGGAAAACGCTGCTTGATTTGCTCAATAAGCTCAAAGCCGGATAGCTGTGGCATCGTTATATCGGTGAATACAAGATCGACCTCCGTATGCGTGAGTAGCTCCAGCGCTGCTTTTCCATCCGCCGCCTCGCCAACGATTGAAATGCCAAACATCGACCAGTCAAATAACGATATAAAGCCTTTTCGCACCAGCCGCTCATCATCGACTACAATCGCTTTAATCATCGAACTCCTCCTTCGCTTTACGCGGAATCACGATGGTTACTACCGTTCCTTGACCCAGCTCGCTCTCAATGCAAAACTGCATCTGCCCATTATAAAATTGCCGCAGCATCCGGTTCACATAGGACAGTCCGATGCCAAGACCTCGCTTCTCCTTGCTGTCATCACCGGACAATAGCTTTGCAATCGTCTCCGGCTTAATACCGGAGCCATTGTCCTCTACCCGCAGCAGCATCTCCGCAAAGCCGACAGGCTCTATCGTAATAACGATGCGCCCTGTACGGTCGCTCATCCCATGGTAAATAGCATTTTCGACGAGCGGCTGCAGCAGAAAACGCGGAACCGCAACCTGCAGCACCTCATCAGCAACGTTAAGCTGAAATTCGAATTCATAATCATAACGAATGCGCTGCAGCTCCATATAATTCGTCATCGCTTCTATCTCTTCATTAACGGTTACGATCAGGCTTTGCTTGCCCAAATTATAATGCAGCACCTTGACGAGCAGCGTGACCAGCTTATCAATTTCCTTCTGCCCATTCATCCGGGCCAGCCACTGCACGGTATTGAGCGTATTATGCAAAAAATGCGGATTGATTTGGCTCAGCAGCTTTTCAATTTCAAATTGCCCTTTTTGCTTTTCCTTGTAGGCGACCTCGGCAATCAAATCATTAACCGTCGTTTTCATATTTTGAAAATTATTAAGCACGAAGTCAAACTCCTCGACATTGGTAAAAGAAACCGGGCTTGTGCGGTTTTCCGCCATGCGCACAATTTCTACATTGACCTTGCGCAGCGGGCGATAAATTTGCTTCCAAATAAACAGCGCCAGCAGCAGCGCGAAGACGAGCGTGGAACAACCCAGTACAAGCATTTTGCTAAGCCAGGCATACATTTCGCTGTTGAAAGCTGATTTGCTGACAACGGCGATAAGCTGCCAGCCTTGGGCGCTCGGATAACGGAACAAATGATAATCCGCTACCTCCTTATGCAGCTCGGGAAACCCGGCATCTACCGCCTCCCGTACCTGCACCGGCATGCTTTCATCCTCCATATACGTCATGCTGCCCTGCTCATTGACAAGCACATGCGTAACCTTCATGCCGTAGGTCTGCTGCTGCAAAATGCTGCGAAATAAATTGTAATTAGTTTCCAAGTAAATATACAGCTTCTGCCCGCCGTCTACGCGAACGATCCGCTGCTCAGAAAACACCATATTGCTGCTGGAGCTGTACTGCGTTTGATGCGGCCCATAATAATCCGCGCCATTATAATGAATAAACAAGGGCAGCATGTTGCTGTCAAAGTTCGGGTTCATGGCCAAATTGGAAAACAGCACCGGATTTTCTTCTCCTGGCATAATGTAAGCGGTCAAGCCCAAATAGGGATTCGTAAAATTAAAGAGATTGATTTTCTGATCGATAGCGGTCATCATTTGTGATTTTCGAGAAATTTGCCGCTCCTGCAAAAAATCGGAAACCTCGTCTACAATTTGACCATCGAGCGCAAATTGCTTGGAGGCAAAATCAAGATTGTTGATAGCGTTTTCAAGATTAACCGCCTCTTGGCCCAGGCTGGCGCTAATTCCGCTTTGAATTTTATTGGAGAAAATCGCATAGATGGAGGAATACGTCAGAAAGCCGACCAGAACGAGCGGCAGCAGGCAGCCCAGCATCACATAAAATATTAATGTGCGCCGCAAGGAACGGGCCGCAAAGCGGTTGTGAAGCACAGGATGTTGTGCTGACATCGCGGGCTGATCCCTCTCTTTCAGGCCTATCACTGACAGACTTGTATGATTGACGATTATTTACTAGAGTTAGAAAATCTTGTTATTATCTTACGATTGGCTTGCCATTAATGCAAGGGGGGAATGGACGCTTTTCGCGATTTCCCCTGCCTCAAGACGTAATTAGCCCCGCCAGTTGGCGGGGCTATAAACGATGCAACGATTAGATTCTAAAACCTTTAGATCCTATGCTGCTATTACCTACTGCCTATTACCTACTGCCTACTGCTTGCGGTAGCCGAATACTTTCTTATTTTGCTCGACGTTCCACGCCAGCACCTCATCATAGCCAAGGCCCTTCGCCTTATCGAGCATTTCCTGCCGCAGCTTATTGAACTCGGCTTCATTTTTCGCATAAATCATTTTCCAAGAAAATTGCCTGATTACCTGCGCCACTTGACCGCGCTTCTGCTCCAGCTCATCGCTAATAACGGAAGGTGGCGTTCCCGTGAACAATGGACGCATAATCGTCAGCTGATTATTTTTTTCTAAATAATCCTTAGCCGTCAGAGCGCCACCCATCGCAGCTCTCCAGTCTTGATCCAGCTTCGTAGGTGATTTCTCCAGCGTTGACTGCCATAGATTGTAATCGTAAGGCTCGCCATTGTCTGGGTTAATATTGGTCGTTTTAAAGGTCGTATTGTTCAGCTGGCTCATGCCGTCCTTCCACGTCCCACCGCCAAACTCTTCTGGCAAGGCTGTGTCATTTGCCGGAAGCACCTGCTCGCCAAAAGCAGTCAATACCGGCTTGCCATCCTTCAGCTCCCAGTTAAGTCCCTCTGGCCCGTTGGAAGAAATCATATTGCCTTCTGGGCTGTAAAGCCAATCAATGAACTCAAGCACGCGATCAGGGTGCTTCGTTTTTGAACCGATCGCCCAAACGCGGTTGCCTCCATAAGGGTCATAGCCATAAGAGAATGTCCGCTCTTCCTTGAACGGAACGAGTGCAAAACCTTTTCCTTCTGCCATATGCTCAGCTGTATTGTACGTGTCATCGAGCCATGGGAAGAATGTGAACAGCAGCTGGCCATCCTTCATTTTATTTACTACATCCTCAAACTTCTGCGTCATGGAATCCGGATCGACTAGCCCCATTTGATTCGCGTCAAAATAAAGCTTGAGTCCGCGCATGTAATAGCCGTCTTCATCCAGCACACCTTGATATTCGTCCTTGTCCCCCGAAACGAGCGTGAAGCCGCCAGAATTAAAGCCGTCGCCTTCATCAAAGCCATGAATACCAGCCCATGCTTTCGTCAGCACCATCATATTGCCATCCCAATCTGCCCACATAGAGAATGCATACGTCGGACGGCCAGATTCACTCTTCGGCTCCAGCTCCTGCATTTGCTTGAGCACCGGCAAATAATCCTCCATCGTATTGATTTCCGGTCTGCCCAGCTTCTCATACAAGTCCCAGCGCAAATTCGGATTGTAGGTCAAATCCTTCGCTTCGGACGGACCAGGCTTGTCGTCGCCAACATCGAAGCCGATGCCGTAGACGCTGGAGCCGCCGCCAAAGTTTGCTTTATTTTTCTCAATCGCCTTCGGTGCATATTTCAAAATATTTTGGCCTTTGCTGTCCAGCAAGCCTTCCTTCGTCCAGTCCACAAGCATGCCTGCTTTAATCGAATCCAAATACTTCTGGCCGTCATCGCCGAAAATAATCAAATCGCCAAGATTGCCTGCCGCCATCATCGTAGCGAATTTAACGTCAGCGCCGCCTTCAAGGTTGGAAGCAATAATATTCAAATTAATATTGAATTTATCTTTAATGACTTTAGCAAACCAGCCTGTCTGCTCGCCCGAGAAATTGGACAGCATCGAGAACACATCTAGTGTTATTTCTTCTCGCTGGCTGCTGCCTGCCGTCTCGGTTGCTCCACCCGCAGCTGGAGCTGTGCTAGCCGTGCTGGCCGGCCCATTGTTTGTGTTCGATGTACAGGCTGCTGTCGATACGATCAGCATCGCCGCCAGTAACAGCAAGGAAAATGTTTTACGAAATGATTTCAATGCAGTTGCCTCCCTTTTTTTAAAATATAAGCATTTATAAGTTTTACACCTATAAATTTCTCGGACTGAAATGCGCAGCGCCACCAAAGGACGGCGACAGCCATTTCACCTTGTTTCATGCTTATGCTCGACCTCCGACTTCGGCAGGCCACCCCCTTTCCATGCATGCACATAACGGATGACTGATTGCTCAGAGCCAGCTCGCCCTTACCCTTTAACAGCGCCAATCATAATGCCTTTGACAAAATACCGCTGAAAAAACGGATAAACGAACAAAATTGGAAGGATGACAATCATCGAAACCGTCGTTCGTATGGAGGTCGCGGTCTGCTTGTTTGTCAGGTCGATATTGCCTACCGCGCCCTGGGAATTGCGAATAATCGCGGCAAGCGATGTCGACTCGTTCAAATACTTGTAGAGCACAAATTGCAGCGTAAACAGCTTGCTGTTTGTCATTAGGAACACGGTGTCGATAAAGGAGTTCCACTGGCTGACTGCCGAAAAAATCGCGATTGTCGCCGCAATCGGCGTAATGAGCGGCATAATGATTTTGCTGAAAATAACGAAGTAGCCCGCCCCGTCCATTTCCGCCGACTCCTCCAGCACATCCGGTATGGATTCCACGAACGTTTTGACGAGAATGACATAAAACGGCGAGACGACTGCTGGCAAAATATACGCCCAAAAGTTGTTCGTCATATTCAGCTTCATCATAATGATGTACCACGGAATGATGCCCGCATTAAAATACATCGTAATGATGACAAAACGGTACCAGAAGCTTCTGGCCCACATTTTGCGCTTCGTAAATAAATAACCGAGAAAGGCCGAAGCCGCGACGGTGAGCAGCGTGCCAATAATCGTTCTGCCGCCCGAGACAAGCGCCGCTTGCGCCAATCCCTTTAATTGCAGCACCTGAATGTAGTTGTCAAAATGAATCATTTTCGGGTACAAGGTAACGAGTCCCCTGGCGCTGAGATCATTGCTGCTGATCGTATTAATAAACAGATAATAAAAAGGAAACAGGCAAAGCAGCGTAAACAAGGTGAAAAATCCGTAGTTGCAAATATGGAACAGCCAGTCCCCAAGACGGCGTTGCGTGTGCATGCGCCTCCTCCTTTCCTCTCGCTTAAGTTAGATGATCGATTCCCCGCGGACGATTTTGGACAGCTGATTAGCAAAGAACAGCAAGACGATGCTTATAATCGATTTGAGCATGCTGATCGCCGTTGCAAACGAGAAATTAAAGCCGAGCATTCCCGTGTTGTACACATACAGGTCAAGCACCTCGATATGATCTTTGTTAATCGCATTTTGGAAGACGAAAAATTGTTCCATGCCGTTGTTAATGAAATTAGCGATGGAAAGCAGCAGCAGGACAAAATACGTCGGCATCAGCCCCGGAACGGTAATATGCCAGATCATTCGGAAACGGCCCGCGCCATCTACCTTTGCCGCATCGTATTGCTCCTGATCAATGGAGGAAATGGCCGCGATATACATAATGGCGCCCCAGCCCAGCCCTTTCCACAAGCCCCACAGCGTCATCGCCAGCCAAGTATGGTCGTCCTGAGCCAAATAGTTAACGCCCATCTCCTGAAATCCGAGGGCAATCATCCATTTATTGACGACGCCGCTATCTACCGAAAACATCATGAAGGCTATCGAATAAACAAGCACCCAGCTGATGAAATTGGGCAGCGTCGTGAGCACCTGTACCGTTTTCTTATACCAGGTCGTGCGAATTTCAGTGAGCATTATGGCAAAAATAACGGGGAACACCGATGTTAAAATGCCGAGTGTACTCATCGCAAGCGTATTGCGCATCACCCGCATGACCTCTTGCGTCTGAGTCGGATTGGAGAAAATCGCCTTAAACCACTGCAGGCCGACGAATGGCGTCTCCGATAGCGGAAACCCTGGCCGATAATTGTAGAAGGAATATAACCAGCCGTACAGCGGAAAGTAGCTAAACAATAAAATCAGCACGAGGAACGGAGAAGCAAATAAAAACAAACGGAATTTGTCCGGTATTAAGCTGCCGCTGCGCCGAGACATCGAGCTTTGCGGACGGATAGCCGCCTTCATGTAATCCCTCCTGTAAAGATGTCGCAACCGCCTGCCAGGCTTTTCGTTTTCAGTAAGCGCTTACTAAAAATGAGTTCACCAGCACCCAGCGGTTGATCTTGCCTTTAGTTTAGCCTGAATAGCCCTTCAGCAGAGAGTGACAGCTGTTTCAGCTCGAAAGAATGTCGTTTGGTATATTTGAACGAAATTCTCCCATTAGTGAACCAAATTCCTACCTTCTCCTTCTTGCCTGCCGACAAAATAAAAGCCGCATGGCGTTTACATCCCATGCGGCTTGGAAATTTTAAAAACAATATTTTTGCAAAACATTTATACTTATGATACAGACAAACTTTCTTGTATATAACAGCAGCGTATCCCGTCCGCTTTTATCGTAATCACTTTCCCCTTTTGGAAGCTATTTTTGGCAGAGCATGCTGCGATTAGCGCAAAAAAATAGCAGGGAAAAGAGCGCTTGCCGCGTTCTTTTCCCTGCTAAAGCTTCTTTATGAATGATCCTTAATACTGCCTATTTCATTCAAATAAATGAGAGATTCAGCCCTTGAGCTGCTTATACTTCTCTGCGTATTTGCTTACGCTTTGAATGAATGTCGCATGCGACCAAGTGAGCGGTGCGACCGAGAGCGGGCTGCCATCGAACGGATTGAGCTGCTCCGCCAGCAGTCCGCTGGATAAAGCATGGTCTACGACCCATTGCAGCGTCTGCTTTGGCCCTTCCAGATCCTCGAGCTTCTGTGCAGAAGCAATTTGGTAATTGGCGACCCACAGCGTACAAATAATCCATGGATTGCCCGGAATTTTGTCAATGTCGCCGGTTTGCTGGAAATAATAATCGTTTGTATACCGCGCATGTCCGCCAACATCGGTCTGGATTCTTAAACCGTCCCTAATCGCATTCATCGTCCGAACGACTTTATCATCATCGACCGGCAGCACGCCAAACTCCCAAATGCCGAATACGCTGCTCTCCAGCGTCATATCCTTCACCCAGCCATTGTCCTTCTGAATGAGACCGCGCGCAAACCGTCCGCTTTCCTCATCCCACAGCTGTGTCAGCATGCCATGCTTGATCGTCTGGGCTGTATTGCGATAATGGTCGCTGCGCTCGTAATCGCCGAACAGCTCGGTGAAGAAGGCTGCTGCCATTAAGCCGCCATATACAGAAGCGACGGTATAGGTCCAGATGCCGTAGCGCTCTTCCCATAGGTCATAGCTTGGCTTAGGCAGAGATAGCTCAGGCTCTATATAGCTGCTGAGGAACGTAGCTGCCTTGCGGATTAAGTTGCTGTATAAGGACTGAGGCAGCTCAATAACTTGATTCCGCAAATAATCCTGCCATAATGCGAACAGGACGAGCGCTGTCTCGTCTTCCTGAATCGGAAGCCTTTGGCTGCCCTGCACGATGTACGGATGCCAGCTGGAGCCGACCGTTCCGTCCGGATTGTATTTGTGATACAAATAGCCGTCTGGTGCAAGCGCTGCTGCGCAAAAATTGAAAAATGGGGCGATTACGCTCTGGTAACCGGCAAGCGACATCGATTCGGCAATCAATGCGCCGTCACGCGGCCACATGTAGCTGTAATGGTCACGATTGTATTGCAAAATATCGGTGTCATTGGCCGCCAAAATCGCGCCGCGCTCATCCACCTGTGTGCGGACTATGAGCAGGCTGTGACGGAACATCCGGCTGATGCTCTCATTTAAATCGCCCAGATCGCTCTCCGCTCTTCTCAGCCAATGATTCCAATAAATAACGACACGGCTAAGCAGCTTTTCTGGACTATTATCGAGGACGTATTGATTAAGCTCCTTGACCTCCTCCAGGTTTTTACCAATTGACATCCAATAATAAAAGGTTTTTTCGCCGCCCCCCGGCACATTGGCGCTAAGGCCAATCGTGCTGTCCACGGAACCTTGGGCAATCGTATTGCCCATTAGCACGCCATCCTCTGCATCACGCCAGGTGCCTTCCGCAGAGTGGAAACGCTTGATGCCCGTCGAATATTGCATTAAGCCGCCTTCATCGCTCGAGCCGCTGAACATAAAATAATTCGAGCGCTTGTAATGAAACAGCGTATTATTTTCCGGGTAATAAGCAGCTGTATCACCAACCTCCGAGCCGTCGATCATCAAATCCTGATGAAAAAACAGCCTTGCCTCGCGGGCATCATTCCGTAAATTACGTACGACGACTCGTTTAATATAAATGCATTCGCGCTGATGAATGCCGTCATTCATTTGCAGCTCAACGCCAAGCCCCTCATGCCTTGCTATAATATTCGTAACGAGCGAATCATCAATGTAGCCAAGCTCAATATTCCACTCTGGTTCATCCAGCCAGGAGAAGACGCCACCAATCCAAATGCCGAAGCGGCAATAGTGGCCGCCCACATGATTGAGCTGTCCCACATAAGGATAATAAATATCGCGGATGTAACAGGTTTGATCTAAATTCACTAGCAGCTTGCCATTGCCAATTACAAGGTGACGGGGCATTGTTTGTTCTCCTCTCGCTGTAACAAAAGTTGATGATATACGGCTACATAGGCTTTGGCGGAGCGATTCCAGCTATAGTTCTCCTTGGAGACATTGTCTATAATTTGTTTCCAGGCCTCTGGATTCCGGTATAGGCGAAGCGCTCTGCTAACCGTACTCCAATATTCATCGGCATTATAGCCCACAAAGCTGAAGCCATTTCCTTCTCCAGTATATTCATCATAAGACTGGACGGTATCCTTTAACCCCCCGGTCTCCCTAACGATCGGGACAGCACGGTAGCGCAGCGCAAGGAGCTGGCTGATTCCGCAAGGCTCGAAGCGTGAAGGCAGCAAATATAAATCAGCTCCTGCGTAGATGCGGCGAGCAAGCCTCTCATTATAGCCAAGCCTTACCGCAATTTTGTCAGGATAACGCTGCGCATACTGCTGCAGCAGCTGCTCATAATGCCACTCGCCCGAACCAAGAATGACGAGCTGGACATCTTGTTGCAGCAGTTCCTCAAGCCTAGCCGTGATGAGATCCAGCCCTTTCTGCTCAACAAGCCGGTTAACCATGCCAATGAGCGGAATTTCCTCCGATTCCGGCAGTCCAAGCTCCTGCTGCAAATCGAGCTTATTTTTCCTTTTTCGGCTAATGGAATTACGGTATGGCGTATGCAGCGAGGAATCCTTCATCGGATCATAGGACTCATCATCAATGCCGTTTACAATGCCTAGAAGATCGCCTTCGCGATGCCGCAGCAGCTCCTCCAGACGCTCGCCATATTCACTGTCCTTGATTTCTTCCGCATAAGTATGGCTGACTGTCGTCAGCTTGTCTGCGTACACGAGGCCGCCCTTCAAACAGTTGGCTGCGCCATGAAACTCCAGCCCCTCCGGGCCAAAAGCCTCATCACCCGCACCCGTTAAATCCTGAAGCTGCTTGATGCCTAGTACGCCCTGATATTTCAGGTTATGGATAGTGAAAACGGTGCGGATATCCGCCCATTCTGCCGCATATTTCGTCTTGAGCAGAAACGGAATGAGCGCAGTTTGCCAATCATGGCAATGGATGACATCAGGAAGCACATCAACAAAGCTTAGCGCCGCCAACACAGCAAAGCTAAAAAACACAAAGCGCTCAGGATCGTCTCCATACCCATATAACCCTTCCCGCTTAAAATAAAACTCATTATCGATCAAATAATAGCAAACGCCATCGATTTCTCCGCGAAATAGCCCGCAATATTGGTTGCGCCAGCTAAAGGAAACATTGAAGGATGCAATTTGTTCGAAATATTCCAAATATTCTGCTGGAATGTCCTCATATTTTGGCAAAATAACGCTCGTGCCGATTTGACGTTTAACCAGTGCTTTGGGAAGAGCGCCTGCAACGTCGCCCAAGCCGCCGGTTTTTGCGAGTGGCGCGGCCTCCGAAGTTGCAAACAAAATATTCATTTTTTCTCCTCCTGTTTCGCTCAAAAATGTAGCCAGCAGAGGCTGCGACACGCTGTAGACAAGTCCCAGCTTTACCCCCAGCCTCATGCCTGCTATTCATTTAGTTAGATCGTCTTGCGCTTGCCCGCCAGAAAGGGCAGCTTCTCTGCTCCTCTTATATCCCGGTTGCAATCGACTCGTACATCCTTATCCAAAATACTATGCTGAATCAGGCTATTTTCGCCAATGATGCCATTTTGCATGATGATGCTATTGCGTATGACTGCCCCTTTGCCAATATGGACACCCCGAAACAAAATGCTGTTCTCCACGGTTCCTTCAATACGGCAGCCATTGGCGATTAATGAATTATTAACCTTGGAGGATTCCAAATATCGCGCAGGTGGTTCATCCTTGACCTTCGTGAAGATCGTGCCCGGCTGGAAAAACAGCTCCTTCCACACTTCAGGACAAAGCAGATTCATGCTATTGGTAAAATAGCTTTCAAGCGTATTGACTACGCCCAAATAGCCATCGTATAAATGTCCATAAACCCGCAGCTTGTTCAAGCGGGAGAAAATCGCATGGCGTACGAGATGATCCTGCCCCTGAGCAAGCGAGGTTTCTACGAGTTCCATGAGCAAATCTTTTTTCATCACATACATTTCCATTGAGGAAACATCGCTCAGCATTCGCCCATAGTTTTCCTGAATCGATGTAACTCGGCCATCGCTGCTCATCTTGACCTTGCGCGCCTTGCCAGGCAGATCATGCTGCTTCTTGCACACGATTGTAATATCCGCCCCGCGTGCCTCATGTTCATCAATAATCGGATTGAAATCAATATTGCAAACCATATGGCTGCGCGTAATGACAACATACTCCGCCGTTGAACGGTTGAAATAATCGCGATTTTGATAAAAATGGTATAAATCACCACGGCTGATTTCCTGCAAATCATCCGTGGCCGGCGGCAAAATAAACAAGCCGCTCTGGCGATTATTCAAATCCCAATATTTACCTGATCCAAGATGATCCATCAGCGAGCGATATTTCGTATGCGCAAACACCGCTACCTTGTTAATGCCAGAGTTCACCATGCTGGACAAAATAAAATCAATGAGCCTGTAGCGTGCTCCAAACGGCACGGTCGCAAGGCAGCGGTTTTGCGTTAAATGCTCCAACTCGTCCGTCTCGTGGATTAAATTGATAACGCCCATTATCCGGTTGCTCATGATGGCTCCACCTCCAGCAATACGTGATCATTCGCAACAAACTGTCCGACAGCTACGACGGTAATCGCATCATCCTCCGGATCGCCAATCTGCACGCCGTCTTCGATTACAGCGCCTTCGCCGATAATTGCCCGGTAAACGCGCGCCCCTTCGCCAATCCGCACATTCGGCATAATGACGGACTCGCTAACCTCACTGTCCTTCTCCATCTGGACGCCATAGAAGAGAACCGAGCGATCTACCCGCCCTTCCACAACGCAGCCCTCCGTCACCATAGATGATATCACCTCGGCGCCTGCCGCTACGTATTGTGCTGGCCGATTAGGATTGACAGAGTAGATGCGCCAGTCTTTATCCGATAAATCTAGAGAAGGCTCCTCTGCGAGCAAATCCATATTCGCCTCCCACAGGCTTTCAATCGTGCCGACATCTTTCCAGTAGCCGCGGAAAGAATAAGCGCTGACGATGAGGCCATCCCGCATCATAGCCGGAATAATGTCCTTACCAAAATCATTGCTGGACTGGCGGTTCGCCTCGTCATAAATTAAATATTTTTGCAATACCGACCATGTAAAAATGTAGACGCCCATCGAAGCGATATTGCTGGTAGGCTTTGCAGGCTTTTCCTCAAATGCAGTTATGCGGTCTTCATCATCGACATGCATGACACCGAAGCGGCTGGCTTCCTTCCAATCTACTTCTATACCTGCTATCGTTACATCCGCCCCGCACCGCTTATGATGCTGAAGCATCAGATCGTAGTCCATCGTATAAATATGATCTCCTGAAATGACCAAGACATAGCTTGGATTATATCGCTCAATAAACTCCATATTCTGATAGATCGCGTTGGCCGTGCCCTTGTACCAGACGCCGCCCTTCTGTTTCACATGCGGAGGAAGAATAGCCATGCCTCCATCGCTGCGATCCAGACCCCAAGGCGTTCCAATGCCCAAATAACGATTGAGCTCAAACGGCTGGTACTGCGTCAATACACCTACTGTATCGATACCTGAATGCGTGCAATTGCTTAATGTAAAATCAATAATCCGATATTTCCCGCCAAAATAAACGGCAGGCTTGGCCAAATCCTTCGTCAGTACTCCAAGACGTTTTCCTTCACCCCCTGCAAGCAGCATTGCCAACATTTCTTTACGAGCCATGGACACCAACTCCTTATTCATGAGTGTCCCCCAGAACCTGGTTGAGAGAGCAAGGCGATAGCGGGGGAAAATGTGATGAGATGCAACATTAGCAGCCGTGCCCAGCAATCGTATCGCTGACGAAATAAGGCTTCTGCCTTATCCCCGAGTCCCGGGTCAAATGATTTGTCGTCTATGAAAGAGCGGTAACAACCCGGCTCTGGCACTCCGATTTGATAGTTGGAGCAGCATTTTGGAGTAGTTGGCTTTAACAACAAACCCTTGCCACATCATAATCATGATATGACAGATTGTCCGGCAATATGAATATATGCCAGAATAGAACTGGAAAAGTGCTTCCGTCCGTAAGCAGAAAACTATGGAGCTAAAATGAAAGTGAAGCACAGAGCAGCTTAATTGTGATAAATTCGTATACGAGAGTTCTAAACTTAGCGGTGTTCTTGCCATTGAGTGAAAAATAGCTGTAGTGGGGATAATCATCCTGCAAGCTTGGAAAGCTACGATTGACAAGGTCTGCTCCTTCCTTCTAAATTGGACAAAAGCGACGGTTGCCTGATTATTTTGAGGTAAATGGGGCCAAGGGCCCCATCTTGCAGCTAGTTATATTATACATCTTTCATAGCCAAATGAAACCTTAAATTGCTGATTTACTGACTGATAGCAGATGAATATGCATTTATTTTTATACTGTACGGCTTACCCGATGAATGTAATAATGTTTAGAGCAGTATCCCTTCGTGCTGGCGCTTTTTGTACAATTAATCCATTTACAGTTCGTTACAATTTTTGTTCTACGGGGCCGGATAGTAAGAGGGTCTCCATGACGCATAAGACGTTGATGGTGCATGGAGCATAATTCTCTGGCTTTGACGGGTTTGGTGCAGTTCTCAATGTTGCATTCATTATTCATGGTGTATCTCCTCCGGAATCAAGCCTTCTAATATATATCCCTATTTATTGATTATTTTAACAAGGATAGTGACCAGTTAGAAAGCGCGCTGAGCGCCCAATAAGCTGTAAAAATCGGACAGATATCCATACATCCGCTAGCTATATGCCCGCTAAGCTTTCAAGTTTAATTAATTAAACCTTAATATACTTTACATAAATGCCGCACAGCTGGCTCAAAGGAGCGAAAACGATTGACGGTTTTTGAAAGAGTGTTTCAAATGATGGACAGTCCTGCTGCTATTATCCGATCTGTAAAGCATTATGGCTTCATCATGGATGTCAATGAATCTTTTATTCGCTTAACCGGTCTGGAATATGAATATTTGATAGACAAGCCGATAGGCGAACTGCTTGAGAACTGGTCGCTCAAGCACTATAAGACCAGCACAAAGCGGGAAGGACTGCTCCACACCTGCAAGCCCGGAGGAACGCCTGTCATGGTGGAGCATAATACCCTGAGCATGCTAAACGAAGAGCGCCAGGCATTATCGCTCATTGTACTGAGTGATTTGAGCTCCCATCATTGGATTGAACAGCAATTCGAGACGAATACGGTGCTGTTTAGCGGTATTCTCGATGCCAACTATCAGGTGCAACTTTTGAAGGATCCCTTCCCCGCCTATTTGTTAGTTGACGGCCATTTGAATGGAGAGTCTTTTCTGGAAATTGTGGCCGAAAGCGAGCATCTTCGCCTGCTTCATATTTTGGAGGAAACTCGAAAATTCAAGAAAACAAACCATATTACTGTAAAAACAACTAAAGTGAACGGCGTAGAGCTTGAAGTAAAGATAACGTTCACTCCCATCTTTGACGGATTTGGACGAATTAAGGAATATGCCTTTATCGTGCTTGATTTGCAGCCTATTAATACGCATGAGTATATTGATTCCAGCATGCGGCTGAAAATTTGGATGGCAAAACGCGACATAAGCGCAGGCCAGCTCGCAGCTGCCACAGGAATTTCCATCCAGACGATTTCTAAGCTGCGCAATGGAAAAATAAAAATGCCCCAGCGGCTTACGGCTGAACTGATTGCCTCGGAGCTTAAGGTTGACTGTTTAGAGATTTGGCAAAAAATACGCAAATAAGGGATGGTCCCCTTCAGGACCATCCCTTATTTGCATTCTATATGTTATTAAGCGGCTCGGCTAACTGCGCTTTGTCCAGAAAGCATGTTGGCTCGCCCATGTAATAAAGGTGCAGCTCATGCATTGCTCTCGTACAGGCCGTATAAAACAGCTTGCGCTCGTCTTCCCGTCCATATATTAGGCTTGAAGCATTATACAAAATAACAGCGTCAAACTCCACGCCTTTTGCCAAATAGGAAGGAATGACGACAACCCCCTGCTCGAACGTCGACGTTTCTTTGGCAATCAAATGAATATCCGGCACGATGGCGGACAAGGCTTCAAAAGCAAGCCTGCTCTCCTCCGCTGTCTTGCCTATAACGGCGATCGAGCTATTGCCCTGCTGCTTGAGCGCTTCGATCCGCTGGGCAATTTGCTGCTTCAGCTCTTCCTCGCCAGCAATAGCTGTAATCGTTGGCCATGGGCCGCTGCGATTGAATGGAATAATCCGCTCTCCGCCCGCGATAAAGCTGCTTGTAAACTCGGAAATTTGGCGGGTAGAGCGATAGCTCCGCGTAAGTATGACGCGCTCGGTTTCCTGCTCCTCATACATGCCCGCTAATGCATGAAAGCTGTCACCGACTACGGCATGGGCGAAAATCGACTGGTTCAAATCGCCAAGCGCTGTAATTTTGCAGCTCGGGAAAATTTTCTTTAAATAATGGAATTGGAACGGCGAATAATCCTGCGCTTCATCGACGAACAAATGCTTAACCGACGTATTCGTCTGGAAGCCCTCAAGCAGCTCCTTTAAATATAAATAAGGCGTGGCATCCTCATAAAATAATTCCTTCCGCGCCAGCTTCTCAGCCGTGCCTTCGCAGATCGCAGCCCAAAGCTGCGGATATTCGCCTTCCTGCTCGTTTGCTTCATGAAACAGCTGGCGATACACCTCCGGCATATCCAGAAACTTGAGCCGTTTAACCCTGCTGCGCAGGCGCTTAAAGCGCTCCTGAACAATAATCGCCGCCAGACGGTCGCTCTCCCGCTTATGATCATCGAAGGAATTTTGCGTAAACCCTTCCTTATCCAGCAGCTCGCTGTAAACCGTATTATACGTTTCGTTATCGAGCAGCTCCATCTCTTCTTCTACCCAGCGCTTGCCCCGCTCCTCGCGCCCAAGGCGGGTCAGCTCCTTGAGCAGCCACTCCGCAGTCATTCGCAGACGGTTTGGAACCGGATGAGATCGATTTTGACTGTAAAAATGCTCATGTATCGCCTCGGCAGTAATTAAGGTGCGGCCGCGGAATTTCAACGCACGGAAGCGCAGTCCCTTCTCGCCGAGCGAAGCGGCATACCGGTCAATAACCCCAATAAAGGAAAGGCTTGATTTATAGCGGATTCCTTCAATGCGAGCATCATATTCACTGCCATGCGCGGCAGAGAGCGTATACTCCAATTGGGAGAAAGGGTCCTCCAGATCAAAGGTTTGAACTAGGCGATGCTCCAAATACTGCTGATACGTCGTCTGCTGCATATTTTGCTCGCCAAGCTCTGGCAGTACGGTTGCGACGTAGCTGTTAAACATCGGATTTGGTGAAAAGAGGACGATTTGATCGGCATTCAATGTACCGCGATAGCGATAAAGCAAATACGCCACCCGCTGCAAGGCGGCTGAAGTTTTGCCGCTTCCCGCCGCTCCCTGAACGAGCAGCAGGCGAGCCTGCTCATTGCGGATAATTTGATTTTGCTCGCGCTGAATCGTCGCCACAATGCTTTTCATTTGCGAATCCGACTGCTTGCCCAGCACCGCTTGCAGAATTTCATCGCCAATCGTTACTCCCGTGTCGAACATCCCTTCAATTTCGCCCTGGCGAATGATATATTGACGTTTCAGTGTCATTTCACCTGAAATTTGTCCACTAGGCGTCTCATACTTAGCAGGTCCCGGAGAATAATCGTAATACAGGCCGGATATAGGCGCACGCCAGTCATAAATTAAATAGGTGGCCCCGCTTTCGTCGAGCAGTGAGCCTACCCCCAAATAAATCGGTTCAATTGCCTCGCGGCTCTCGCCATCCTCTACAAAATCAATGCGTCCAAAATAGGGCGATTGCGCCAGCTTCTTCAGCAGTCCCAACTGCTCCATCGCTACGCGGCGCGTCCGCTCCCGCTCCGACAGCAATTCCGCCTGCTGCTTCAAGCTTGCATGAGTCTCCGCAGATTCGGCGGAATCCTCAAAATTGACGGTTACGTCATCCCAGAAGTTTTTACGAATGTCTACAATGTCCTCGCGCAGCTCTCCAGCCTGATCCTGCAAGCCTTCGATTTGCTCTTTGACCCACTTCGTTACCCGATTAACTCGCAGCTGTTCTCGTTCAAGCTCAGAATTCGGCATCATAGGTCACGCTCCTTATATATAAAAGTAGTACTTCCCCAAAGTTTCAAATCACAAGGTGAAACGACCGCGTGCCGTCCTCTGGTGGCGCAATGCGTTTCAGTCCGAGAAATATAGAGAAAGGATGGCGATATCATAACCTTTCCTATATTTCAAATAAACATTGCTCGCCCTAAAACAAGCGATTATAATGGCAAAGGCAGAAATATAATCATACATGCTGCATCGCAGCAAAGCAAGCCGCGGTTCGTAAACTCCCGCGTTATCAAAACTAGGAGGTTTTTTTCACATGTTCAACTTGTGGTTCGGCGTTCTTTTTATGCTCGCCCACTTCACGCTGTTTCTCATTTCCTACCGTTTATTCGGCAAGGTCGGCGTCTATGCCTGGATCGGCATGGCAACCGTTATCGCCAATATTCAGGTCGTCAAAACCGTTGATTTGCAAATCGGAACATTAGCCATCGTCATTACGCTCGGCAATACGATGTATGGCACCATTTATTTGGCTTCCGACCTGCTTAACGAGAAATATGGCGAAGCCGATGCAAAAAAAGCGGTATGGTTCGGGTTTTTCACCTTAATTGCCTCAACCATTATTATGCAGATGGCGCTTCTATTTAATCCAGCCGAGCCCGGTCTGGAGGCGCAAGCAGCGCTTCAAAGCATATTTGGCATGCTGCCGCAAATTGCACTTGGCAGCCTATGCGCCTATTTTGTAAGCCAGTTTCTTGATGTGAAAATTTACACGCTGCTCAAGCGGCTGTTTCCAGCCCGCAATCAGCTGTGGATTCGCAATAACGGCAGTACGATTGTCAGCCAATTCGTCGATACGCTCATTTTTTGTACGATCGCCTTTGCGACCGAATATGAGCTTGATGTATGGATGTCGATCTTCCTGTCTACCTATGTCATTAAGTTTCTGGTGTCCGTCTGCTCGACGCCGTTTCTATATGCAGCGCGAAGCTTCACGTTCAAAAAAGAATCCATCTAAATTCATAAATTCAAGGTGAAACGGCTGTCGCCGTCCTTTGGCGGCGCGTTTCAATCCGAGAAATATAGAGACAGGATAACGAAATGATATCCTTTCCTATATTTGTACAAATAACCTCCCTTCTGCCGGGAGGTTATTTGTTTACAGCCGCATTTTATTGATAAAAGCCGATGTCATCCAGCATCACCCGGCCAGCCGCTCCGGAAAAATAAAACGTTATCTGCGTAATTTTCGCCCCGGATGGCCAGCCCCCTGCTTCCGCAAACCGTGCTAGCGGCAAGCTGTAGGTCTGAAACACCGATTCAATGCTCTCTTTATATTTTCCCTTCTTAATCCGCTTCTCCAGCCAAGGGGCAATGGTAAACTGCGTTTCGAAGGGCAGCGGAATATCGTTAAAGCTGGATAATGGCAAGCGCACCGCCTGCCCCTGTGAAGGCACAAGCTCCAGCTCGATTTGCGGCGCAGCTGCCGCATCATCATCCCTATTTTCCACTCCCATATTTTCCATAGAAAAGCTGAACGTATTAAGTCCCTTGGAAACGATGGCCTCGCTATACGTCCCTGCAAGCTCCAACGTATAGGACGCAGCAGCGTCCCATTCCAGCACAGCACCGCGCGAGCCCTTATTCCGATTGTCCCGGTCCTTCGCCTCCGACTCCTCCCATACCTTGAAGCCTTCGGCACTCAGCTTGCCTCCGCTCGGCAGCGTCAGCTTGTTCACGTCTTCTTCATAACGCGCTGCCGCGAGGAAGGAAGCATCCTCGTATCTGCTTACATAATTGCTGGAGGAGGGGAGCCAATCCGGCGCCGTTTTGTTATTTTCGAACAAAGGCTTATAAGCATCGTTGCCGTGCAGAGTAGATTCCAGAAAAGCCGAGACATACACTTTGGCCGCCTGCTGCTGCTCCGCCTGCGTCATCATGTTCTGCTGATTAAGAAACAGCCCGCCGGGAACCCGTTCATCCATCATGCCCCAATCCGAATTAAAGCGGCTGTGGTTCGCCTCGGACATATAAAGCGACGCTTTAAAATACGGCGAGCCTAGTGTAAAGCTGGTGCGAATGTACTGCCTGTCTCCGTAAAAGCTGTTGACGTCGCCATCCCTTGCGCCTTGCAGCGTCAAATAGCTCACATCTTTAATCCGCGCCGATGCATTGTCCACCTGCTTATCCGTCGGAGCCAAAGCCACTACGGAAGCAAAATTGACCTGGGCGATGCTGGAAAGCCCTTCATCCTCGGCAAACCATCGTTTGTAATCCACGGCCATCGCTACCGCTTGACCACCACGTGAATGTCCAATTAAAGATACCTTGGAAAAATCAACTTTGCTGTAAAAGGGATTATCCGTCAGCGTACTGAACGACTGGATTTGCTGAATGTGCTTGAGCATGATCCATGCCCGCATTTTCATATCCTGCTCAGGAATGCTCGACCAGACTGAATAATTAAGAAAGTTTTCATCTACCGATATCGCGATAAAGCCCCGGCTCGCAAGCAGCTCGCCCAAGTAGGCATAGCCTGCGTCCGAAAACTCCTCCATTAAATGATTGCCATGCACCATGAGCACAAGCGGGAACGCTCCATCGCCTTCCGGCATCCACACTCTCGCGTTTAACGGAAGCTCGCGTTGATCAAAGCCCCAAAATTGCTTCTTGAGCCACGCCCACTTTTTAATGTAAGCCGATGCGTCTACGGAGGTCGCGAGCAGCTCCGTCTGCTCGCCGTATTCGCTGCGCTGCTTGTCGCTCCCGCTGCCATAGGTAAAGGCCTTATAGCTGTAATCGCCGGGCAATGCCGGATTGTCAGCTTCAATGGAAGCAAACGGCACGCCGTCCCCTAGGCTCATATCCGAGGCCCCATCTGCAGATGAATAGTTGGAATCCATATCGGCGGCAGGTGCTGCATCATCAGAAGCTCCGCGCAATTGATTCGCTGCAACGTTTACAAATAGTGCTCCTGCCAAAATAATGCCTGCTATGGCGAGCCCTCTGCCAGGCAGCTTCACTATTTGACCGAGCAGCATGCCTGCCACCGCGCCACAAATCGCATACGCCGCTGCAAACAGCGCCGCCATGAGCATGCCAAATTCCGAATAATACAAAATGAAATAAGCTTCAAATCCTACGTATAAGAAAAAACCGGCAAACAAGCGAGGAACAGGCACAAAAACAAGCGTTAGCAGCACTGAGCACAGCTGCGCGGCTGCATACAAGGCCACGGTATTTAACGACACAAAACCGCCGATATCCACAAGCGTCCCAAATCCCGTCGGCATGCCCAGCGCTACCAGCACCATCGCCAGCGTTCCCGCCATCAGCAGCCCTGCGGAGCCATGGTAGAACAGCGTCCTGTCATAGGCGAGCCGCTGCTGCATCCGCGCCTTTAACCACTGGGCCAACCGCTGCCTCTTAGGAAGCTTCGGTGGCGGAACAAAGCCTAATGGCCCTAATGCTGTATTCACTTGCTCTCAGCTGCCTTTATAAAGAGCCAATTGCGGTTCTCACGCTGTTCGACCTCTACAGGCACGCCAAAAAAATCGCTCATTCGCGCTGATGAGAGCACCTTGCTTGTATCACCGGCTTCAAAAACCCGGCCATCCTTAATCAGCAGCGTTTGATTAAAGCAAGGCAAAATTTCCTCTACATGATGGGTTACATAAATAATAGTCGGCGCATCCGGCTGCTGTGCCACCTGATTGATCATCTCCAGCAGCTGTTCTCTCGCAAACACATCGAGCCCGGTACAAGGCTCGTCCAAAATGAGCAGCTTAGGCGCAGCCATCAGCGCTCTTGCAATGAGCACCCGCTGGCGCTCGCCCTGCGAGAGCGTGCTGTACGTCCGGTTCAGCAATACTTCACAGCCGAGGCTGCGCATCAACGAGATTGCCTGCTCTTCATCCTCCTGCAGCGCTTGATCATACAGCCCAATCGTAGCGAATTTTCCGCTTAAGACAATTTTGAAGGCGGTATCCTGACCATGCAGCTTCTGCTGGAGCGATGTGCTGACCCAGCCTATGCTTTTGCGCAGCTCACGCAAATCGTATTCGCCAAATTTATGTCCCAGCACCGATACAGACCCAATCGTTGGCCAAATATAGCCGTTAATCATATTTAAAAGCGTCGTCTTCCCGGAGCCGTTAAGCCCTAACAAACACCAGTGCTGACCCGCTTCAACCTGCCAATCAATCCCTTGAAGGACGATCTTTTCTTCCCGTTCCCAAGTTACGTTTTGAATGTCTATAATCATTGCTCTCATCCTCCCATGTAGTCTAAATTATATGTAAAGTGACCGTAACATTCAATCCTTCAACACCACCCGCCTAGTGGGGCGACGTTGTGCCTCCACCCCCGAAATGAGCAATGTGGACGCGAACATGGTACAATAATAGCAGCAATAATGATATTAGGAGTGAGGGATCGCATGCAGCGAGATATGATGAAGCAATGGGCGCACTTTTTTTTAACGTATAAATTTGCCTTGGATGAAGTAGAGACGAAGCTGAATATTTTAAACGAGGAATTTCAATTTATTCATGACTACAACCCGATTGAGCATGTCAAAACGCGGATTAAAAACCCCGAAAGCGTCATGGACAAGCTCCGCCGCAAAAATATGGATATTAACTTGGAAAATGCAAAAGAACATATTCGCGATATTGCTGGCGTTCGGGTCATCTGTTCTTTCTCCACTGACATTTATCAAATACTGGAAATGATCAGCCAGCAAACCGATGTTAAAGTGATTGAAGTGAAGGATTATGTCCTCAATCCGAAGCCTAACGGCTACAAGAGCCTGCATCTCATCGTAGAAATCCCTGTCTTCCTGACGAACCGCATTGAAAATGTGCTTGTTGAAATTCAAATCCGCACGAGCGCGATGGATTTCTGGGCTAGTCTGGAGCATAAAATTTATTACAAATATAATGAAGGCATTCCTCCGGAAATTCAGCAGCAGCTGAAGGAATCCGCCGACATGATCAATTTGCTCGATAAACGCATGCTCGCTCTGAATCAAGAGGTACTTAAGCACCGCGAATTCGCGATAGAATAATCGCAAAAAGCCTCCGGCACCGCTGTATAAGCGGATGGCCGGAGGCTTTTTTTTCAAGGTCAGGTTATCGCGCGGTACAATGGAATAATGACAACAGCGAGCACAAAGGCAATGAGGCCAATTGTGACTGCCCATGATCCAAGTCCCTTCGCCCCTTGTCTGTACGCAACAAAGCCAAGCACTGCTGCGGCTGCCCCCATTAGCGCGGGCCATAAAAACCATGAGACGATCGCAAACACCAAACCGACCCAGCCCAGCGCGGTGCCTCCCGCGCTTTCCCTCACCGTATCCTCGCCTTCGCTTTTGCTTTCGCTGCGCGGTACATAAGATACGGGAACGGGTACACCAGCGGCAAATTCCCCCGCCATTTCTTCATTGATATTACGGCTTGCACCGTTTATTTCTTCATCGGATAACAATGCTCTATGATGACGCTCTTCCAACGCTGCCTCGTCGTTTTGCTCCTTCTCCCCATGACTGCTGCCCTCTGTTTCATCCCAGCGTTCCATTTGGGCTCACCTCCACTTCATAAGCTTTGCCTTTCGATTCAAACCATCTTAGCCTGTCCTTCTCCACCTGACAGCCATCCCCAGCTGCTTAGCGCGCTTTAAAGGTATGGCAGCATGTTGCAGACGACTTCGCCGCCTGGTCCTGATGCTGCAAGCCAAGCTCTTCAGCGGCAAATTCTGATCCAAAATCGGCACTTGCATGCTGATCAATATCAATCGCAATGGAATCGGCGCCACAGTTATTACCTTCTGACCAAAACGTGCAATTCGATACGCTGCATGATACGCCCTTTGGCATAAAAAAATCACCTCCGCTATCAAGTTTCCCTGAACGGAGGTGATTCATTCTGCCTTATTTTTGCCCCTGCATCCGACGCTGGGTCATGTAGTCTGTTTCGTAGTAGGCAAGCTCATCGCGCAGCTCTTCGTAAATTTTGGATAAAGACAATACGATATCGCGGGCTTCACGAACAGGCTTGAACAAGAAGCGAATCGCGTCTTGACCCGTGTATGCGTAGCGGCCATCTTCGGAATAACATTCATTTTTAGGATAGAAGAAGGCATTTACACATTGATGGTACACTTCGTACAAGGCACGTTCTGCAAAATCGTTATCAAAATTGGGGCGTCTGAGCAGTACTCCCAGCTTTTCAACCGAGACTTCAGAAAACACCAACAAATGTCTCAAATCGGATAGCAGGCCTTTGTAAAAATTTTGCGCCTCGTCACTGCTTTGCTCCCCATTCAATTGTACGAGCGAATAGTGATTCAAAAATGGCTCCAATTGATTCACGGCTTCTTTTAGTTTAATACGGGTTGTCTCACTAAGTGGTTTGACATTAGTCGCTGGCATAGGTAGTTCCCCTTTCTTCAATCCAAACAAGCTTAAACGTTGCAAGATCATAAAACTCTAGGCATCAACATAGTACCACAAATTACTTGCAGATGGTACTGGAGAAACGTTGATTGTGCCGCATATTTTCTGGATTTTAAAGCGAACCTATACATCAAACAGGCTCATGCTGTTATTCCAGCTGTCATTTAATGGAGGTTTGCGCAAATGAAAAAGAAATGGATCGGCGTCTTTACCGTGCTTGTTGCGGCGACGCTGCTGATTCCGACTGCACCTTTGTTTCTTCCTCAAGGCAATAGACCGACTGCCCCTGTCAAAAGCTTGTCTGCCGACCAGGAGAAGCAGCATAAGCTGCGCACGCTTAATCGGGATATGGAGGCCACTTCTTTTCTGTGCGTCTCTGAATGCACCAAAGAATTTTATAAGCTGATGGACACGAGCCAGGCCGGGAAAACCCGGAAAACAGGAAAAACATTGTCGACCAAGCACGTTACCAGCATGATGAACATGCATAAGCATATGTCCTACATCCGCTTGATGAACGGAGAGCGAAGCGTACAGCGCGGTGCCATTCCTTCTAACTCCGGCAAAAGCGAAGTAGAAGCAGCTGCGGCAGCCGTCAAGCAGGGCAAAACCTATGAATCCAAGCCATTTGTAAATGAGAGTGGCAGCCGTTTCATCGTGCTCGGGGTTCCCCATCAGAAATACCGCGGCATGGGCGTCGTTGGCGTCATTAAGCAGGATATTGTCACCCAGGTGGAGCGCCATCAGAAGCGCAATTTGCGGCTTGTCCCCTATCCAAGCGAAGGCAACTACCGAATTGAGTCGGTTATTCCGAATACGAACCGTGATACAACGGTACAGACCGGGGAAGACAATGGAAATTCCAGCCATTACCATGTGAAGGATGTTGTGGTCCATTTTGCCGAGAAGGTAACCGATGAGCAGCTTGAAAAAATGAAGCAATCCGTTAACGCTGTTTCCGTCAACCAAATTAATCAGATCGACAATACCTATGTGTTCCGTTCCAAAAATATGGAAGCGAAGCAAATGAAGGAATATTTCAGCCGCTCCTGGAAAACGGAATATGTCGAGCCTCACTATTTATATATGACGAATGAAACAAATAATGACGGCGACAGCGGGGACGTCATTCCCAATGACGCGCTGTATGCCAAATATCAATGGAATTTACCCTCCATTGAAACGGAGAAAGGCTGGAAGCTGTCGAGGGGCAGTGATCAGGTCATTGTAGCGGTACTGGACACTGGCGTACAATTGGATCATCCCGATTTGCAGGGCAAGCTGCTGGATGGCACCAACATTGTCGACAGCGAGGCTGAGCCGGATGATGATGTCGGTCACGGTACGCATGTAGCTGGCATCATTGGTGCATCCGTCAACAATGGCGAGGGTGTCGCCGGCTTATCCTGGTACAACAAGGTGATGCCAGTCAAGGTGCTCGACAGCAGCGGTGCGGGCTCAACCTACTCGGTCGCTCAAGGGCTGATCTGGGCAACTGACCATGGCGCCAAGGTGATTAATATGAGTCTCGGCAATTATGCTCAGGCTGATTTCCTGCATGATGCAATCAAATATGCGTATGATCATGACGTAGTCCTCATCGCCGCCAGCGGCAATGACAATACGGATCGCCCAGGCTATCCAGCCGCTTATCCGGAAGTATTCGCTGTTGCGGCAACAGATTCCGCGCAGAAAAAAGCCTCTTTCTCCAACTACGGCGACTATATTGATGTGGCTGCACCGGGAGACAGCATTGCCAGCACGTACCCTGGAGGCCAATATGCGGCGCTCTCCGGCACCTCAATGGCAAGTCCGCATGTAGCGGCGCTAGCTGGTCTCATTCGGTCCGTCAATCCGGATTTGACGAATGAGGAAGTGATGGAAATTATGCGCAAATCGGCCGTTGATCTGGGCGATCCTGGTAAGGATGTTTATTTTGGTTACGGAGAAATAGACATTGATCGTGCTCTCAAAGCCGCAATGAACTTTAATACGGCACTCCAGACGTACCCGGACAAGACGAAAAACCGTCTCAATTCCATCACGCGCAAATACGAGAAATAAACTGATGGGAGGCTGAGCGGGCATGGCGTTTGCGCTGCTTGGCAGCGAGTCTGCATAAGACATGAAAAGCATGGCATTGAAGCAGCTCACTAGCTTCCTGTCATGCTTTTTTTAAAACAGCTTTATCTGCTCGATTAATATCGGATTAAGCTCCTCGGACTTCACCCCGTATGGCGCAAAAAATTCGCCGACCAGGCGGCGATGGCAATAACGATGGTCATGGCAAAAACAGAGCAGCACCACATGGCTGCCCTCCAGCAGCATGCGGTAAACCTGGCGAAGCGCCTCAAGCTTGCGATCGAATTGCAGCTCCGCTACAAAGCGCTCTTCATATTTCGGCCACCATGCGAAATCAGCATCTTCTTTTCGCCCATCAAGCGAAAACTGGAATAAATCCTGCGAAGGCGCCAAGGCATGGCACATGATCACATCCGCAATATCCATCTCCGCTCGCGTAATCATCAGCTTTTTCGCTGCGAAATTTATTTTTTTCAAGCCATTTAAATTGCTCGTATACAGCTTGCCTGAAGGCAGCATATGAATCAACCTCCTACGAAAATGCAAAAAAGAGATGCAGGGCCGTTAGCTCCCGAAGGAACGTCCACTAACATCTCTATAATCGCAAATGACGAATGGTTCAAAATATAAGAATTTATAAGTTTCACACTTATCATTAGGCTTATATTTCTCGGATTGAAACGTGCCTTGTCGCCAAAGGACGGCGATAGCCGTTTCACCTTGAAATATAAGAATTTATAAGTTTTTCACGTATAAATTAGGCTTATATTTCTCCGACAAAGCTCTTCGCATCCCAGAAGGACAACGAAGTCGTTTTTGCTTGTTTAAGTTCGTTACGGAAAGTTTGCCGTAAGCCGGGTTCTGTACTTTCAGTGGTCCAAACGGTGACGACCCTCCCACTAAGAAAGCGACAATCATCTATCTACGCCGCCTATTGCTAAGCGGCTCCAGCAACCAACCCGGACGTGCCTCAGGCTAAGGCCGCAGCTCGAAGCTGCAACGTCCTCTCGGTCTTGCTCCAGATGGGGTTTACCAGGAATACAGTCACCTGTACTCCTCGTGGTCTCTTACACCACGGTTCCACCCTTGCCTGTGCTGGCACGAAGCCAGCCATCGGCGGTCCATTTCTGTGGCACTATCCTTCAGCTCGCGCTGACTGGACGTTATCCAGCATCCTGCCTTGCGGAGCCCGGACTTTCCTCTCGCGGCAACAAGGCCGCCAGCGATTGTCTGTCAAACTTTCCGGTGCATCAACCAGTATACAAGGTATTGGCGTAAAGCTCAAGCTTTAATCTTTTTCCAAGCTACCGCTTGGCTTTATACAAATGTAAAAGGCTCTGTATGGATCGCAGAGGCGAGCGCCTTCGTGTCCGATTTGCGCGACTGCAGCTGCACATTAAGCCAATCGGCTGTGCGCTGCTTCATTATTTTTTCCACATTATGGCCAGGATCAATAATCGCAATGCCCACAGCGAGTGCATCATGAGCGGTATGATAGTCAATATCACCCGTAATGAGCACATCGGCTCCGGCAAAAATCGCATGGCGAACGTAGCGCGCCCCTGAGCCGCCCAGTACAGCGACCTTGCGCACTTCACGACCTGCTTCACCAACTACTCGAACAACGGGTACCTCGAATGCCTGCTTCACGCGCTCTGTAAGCTCAGCAAGCGTTACAGGCTCGCTCAGCTTACCCGCTCTGCCTAGTCCAACTGAACGGCCGGTTAAATCGATTTCGTACAAGTCATAAGCAACCTCATCGTAAGGATGGGCTTTCAGCATCGCTTGTAAGGCTTTGCGCTTTAAGCTGTCAGGGACAACGACCTCAAGACGGACCTCTGCTGTTTTTTCCAGCTTGCCAGGAGCGCCAATGTACGGCGTCGTTCCTTCCCCAGGCAAAAACGTTCCCGTTCCTTCGGTTATAAAGCTGCAGCGGCTGTAATCGCCGATTTGACCGCCTCCTGCGCTCCAGATCGCCTCCAGCACCTTTTCCTCATGCCCTTTAGGGACGAACACGACGAGCTTATTCCATTGGTCCGTATGCACTTCCTCCAGGCACACACGCCCTTCCGGCTTAATACCGACCAAATCCGCCATCCAATCGTTAATGCCGCCATCTGTTACGTCCAGATTGGTGTGGGAGATGTACACCGCTATATCATTTTTGATCAGCTTCTCATACAGCTTGCCTGCTGGCGTAGACGTATCAAGCTTTGAGAGCGGGCGGAAAATAATCGCATGGTGGGCAATAATCAGTTCTGCCCCAGCAGCAATCGCTTCGTCCACGACCTCATCCGTTACGTCGAGAGCCACGAGAATATGGCTAATGGGCTTAGCCAGCGTTCCTAGCTGCAGACCGATTTTATCATTTTCTACCGCATAATGCTTTGGAGCCAGCTGCTCCATTATTTGGACGACGGTGTGTCCATTGGCAAGCATGCGAGCACCTCCTTCATAATCGTCATTTCATGACGCAGCTGCGCCAGCTTTCCAGCTGCTTCCGGCTGCTCTGAAAGGGACAAGCTTTGGCATACGCGTTCCAGCTTTTCAAGCTCCGCCTGCCATTTTTGATGAAATACGGGAATCGGCTTACGCAGCAAAAAAGGCCCCATCCGCACGAGCAGAGCTAAGCGAATTTCCTCAGGCAAGGAGTCTGGCAATAAGGACGTATCATAAACTTTAGCGTTATGCTCCTTGCTCTCTTGGCCATCTTGCTTCTGAGCATGGAGAACCTCGTAAATCTTTCCGTCCTCCTCCATGATCGTCTCAGCAAGCAGCGACCAGCCGTGCTCAAGCAGCCAGCTTCTGACCCGGTCCTCGCCAACATTGGGCTGAAGCACCAGTTCTTTAACGCCTTCGAGCTTGCCAGCCTGATAGCCAGCCTCCAAAATATCGCTCATTAAGGCGCCGCCCATGCCCGCAATCGTTACCGTGTCAACCTCCAGCGGCTGAATGACGGATAAGCCATCTCCTTGGCGAACATCGAGCTTATGGAGCAGCCCAACGGCTGCTCCCTGCCTGCGAGCCGCATCAAACGGCCCTTTATTTAATTCTCCGGCAATCGCCGAAGGCACTATTTCCGCTTGCAGCAAATAAACAGGCAGCTGCGCATGATCTGAGCCAATATCAGCTATACGCGAGCCCGCTGTTACATATCCCGCAATCGTTTGTAATCGGTTAGAAAGTTTCAACATTAAGCAACCCACACTATCCATTTTTTTCTCATTGCAAACAATAATATGCCGCCTAAAGCGATTTTAATGAGCAGCTGCAATTGCAGCCAATCCGTTTCCAAAGCAAACAGCATTGCATACAGCTCAGGCATAAACCATACTAAAGCACAGGTTACGAACAATACAGCCGAAACCGGCTTCGACCATTGATGCACAAACCAGCTAGCCCATCCGAACAAACCCGACAGCGGCAGCCAATAAAGCTGAATGCCGTACCATGCTGGAGAATCGGTCAAACGTGACAACAACCATGCATATACGAGCAGGGAAGCAACCCAGCCGCATAAATGCAAAATATGAATGCGAGCGCTAATGCCATAAACGATCCAAAAAACAGAACAGAAGCCCAGCAAGCTAGCCTGCCAGTACCATTCCTCAACCCCATGGAAATTTAGTATGTACATTCCTGCCCCAAGCATAAGCAGCATGCCTACCCCGCCGATTACAAGACCAGTGGCTTCATTTCGTTTGCGTACCCGCTGCGAAATAATGAGTGAAATGACGACTGCCGAAGCGACGACCCCTATTTGCAATAAAGGATGAAAAGCGTTAAAATAAAGCACAACCAAGGAAATTAAGGTAAAAAACCCAAAAGTAAGGAGCCATTGTTTCCCTGATGCCTGCGAAGCGGCCATGACCGCCTTACCGATTCCGCGTGAAGAAGCTTGCCTTTTTTTAGGATCTTCCTCTTGATCGGGATCCACATATAAATTAAGCAGGAAATCACAATACTGCTGCGGCAGAAGCTTGCTTCTGCTCCAATAATCGATCTCTTTAACAATGGTCTGCCGACGCTCTTCATTCATCCCGGGCTTATTCCTTTCGAGGGAACTTTATACCAACTTGTATTTTGAAAAAAAAGACCTTGCTGCTCGTTCATGCAGAAAGGTCTGATCTGGTAAAACGTTATAACTATATCGCGTTATAAAACCTGCCTACCGTTCTAACACACGATTTATTCGAGAAAATCCTTCAAGCGTTTGCTGCGGCTCGGATGACGCAATTTGCGAAGCGCCTTCGCCTCAATTTGCCGTATCCGCTCGCGGGTTACGCCAAACACCTTGCCCACTTCTTCCAGCGTTCTTGTACGTCCGTCATCAAGACCGAAGCGCAAGCGCAATACGTTCTCTTCACGCTCGGTAAGCGTATCGAGCACATCCTCAAGCTGTTCCTTCAGCAGCTCATAAGCAGCTGCATCCGCAGGAGCAAGCGCCTCCTGATCTTCAATGAAATCGCCAAGATGGGAATCGTCTTCTTCGCCAATCGGCGTCTCCAGCGATACGGGTTCCTGTGCAATCTTCATAATTTCCCGAACCTTTTCCGTGCTCAGCTCCATCTCGGCAGCAATTTCTTCCGGTGATGGCTCGCGTCCCAATTCTTGCAGCAATTGACGCGATACTCTGATCAGCTTGTTGATCGTTTCCACCATATGAACAGGAATCCGGATCGTCCGCGCCTGATCGGCAATCGCCCGTGTAATCGCTTGGCGAATCCACCATGTCGCATACGTACTGAATTTAAAGCCCTTCAGATGATCAAACTTCTCAACCGCTTTAATCAGACCCATATTGCCCTCTTGAATCAAGTCGAGAAACAGCATGCCGCGTCCAACATAGCGCTTGGCAATACTGACCACGAGACGAAGATTCGCTTCAGCCAGTCTGCGCTTAGCTTCCTCGTCGCCATTCTCGATTCTGCGTGCGAGTTCAATTTCATCGTCAGCAGAAAGCAGCGGCACGCGTCCGATTTCTTTTAAGTACATCCGAACAGGGTCATTAATCTTGATGCCCGGCGGAAGCGCCAAATCATCATCAAAATTAAAGTCGTCCTGCTCTCTTTCCTGTTCTCCTTCACGATTATCAAGCGGATTATGACGCTCCTCATCATTTTCGTTGAGAACCTCAATCCCTTGATCATCCAGCTGCTCGAAAAACTCGTCAATCTGCTCCGGATCCTGGTCGAAAGGCGACAATTTCTCCATAATCTCTTTATAAGTTAGGGAGGATCTCTTCTTACCCTGTTCAATCAGCTGGTCTTTGACTTGATCCAGCTTTTGTTCAGCTTCCAATCCAGTATGCTGATCATTCGCCATATTCCGACTCCCTCCTCCCTAGAAACCCAAGCCTCTATCGTCCTTTAAGCTGTCTCTCTAGGGCATTAATCTCAGTGTGCATTTGCGCGGCTAACATATAATCCCCGGCACGTTCTGCCTGTACCGCTTCTTCCTTCTTAAGCTCAAGTTCCCTGAATGCGGGCACCTTGCTAATATCCTCGATATCAGCGGCTAATATGTCCTCGTCAAAAGGAACATCCTCCATCATTGAAATGGCTGCCGCTGCTCTCTCCAGGCGTTCATCCTGAAGCGAACCAATAAAGCGTCCGACATCTGGATCATGATCCTGCGCATAAAATGCGTACAAATAAGCAGCAAGCGCTGCATGATCCTCCACATTGAACGCTTCGCCAAGCCTGTCGTGCACCGCGAGCGCCGCTTCCCGGTCACGCATCATGACATGGAGCAGACGCCTTTCCGCCTTGATGTATGCGGGCAGCAAGGATGGAGGGCCCGAACTACGGCGATTTTCATTCCTACCATTATTCCACGAATTATCGTTATTATCCCCTTGCGGCTTCTTTTTTTGCAGCTCCAGCACTTTAGCTTGGCAGTCCTGCTTCAAAACGTCAAGGGGGAAATTAAACTCGCGGGACAACTCCTGTAAGTAAACTTCGCGTTCAATAGCGGAATCAAGATCTGCAACAATGGCAGCTGCTTCGAGCAAATAGTTTTTCCGGCCCTCTTCTGTTAGCAGTATATGGTTTTTCCTTGAATATATAAGCTTAAATTTTGTGGTGGTTGCCGCTCCGTCGATTGCTTCCCTAAGGAAGGTATCGGGACCGTATTCCTCAATATACTCATCGGGATCCTTTCCCTTTGGCAGGATGGACACTCTGACTCTAAGTTTGGCCTTCTCGAGCATCGGAATGGATTTCAAAGCAGCTGCTTGTCCGGCATCATCGCCGTCATAGCACAGGATAATCTCCTCCGCCTGCCTTCCGAGTATGGCACAATGCTCCTCAGTCAATGCTGTACCCATCGTGGCAACACCATTATTTACGCCTGCACTCCAAGATTTAATAACATCCATATACCCTTCAAACAGAACAACCTGCTTGCTCTTGCGAATAGCTGGCCTTGCATGATGCAGATTGTAAAAAACTCGGCTCTTCGTAAACAGCATCGTTTCCGGAGAGTTCAAATACTTGGGCCCACCGTCACCAATTACCCTTCCGCCGAAAGCAATCACTTTGCCGTCACGATCCCATATCGGGAACATGATTCGGCTTCTGAAACGGTCGACATGACCGCTGCCGTCATTTTTAGCCGATAACAAACCGCCCTTTTCCATTAAAGCTGGGTCAAAATTTCTTGCTGTTAAAAATCGGTTAAGCGTGTCCCATTGGTCCGGCGCATACCCTATCATAAAGTGGTCGATCTGCTTTTCCCTGAGACCCCTATCAAGCAAATAGTCTTTAGCAATTTTGCCATGCTGTGTGTTATTCAATAGATAGTTATACAATTTCGCTGTCAACTGATGAGCTTCAATAATGGCTAAACGGTCTAAGTCAACTTCTTCGCGCTGACTACCCTCGGCGCCAGTCCAGGTTACAGGCATCCCTGCTTCCTCGGCAAGCACTCTGACCGCCTCTGGAAAAGAGTAGCCTTCGATCTCTTCCACGAATCGTATGACATGTCCGGTCTTACCGCAACCGTAACAATGGAAAATCTGCAGCTCCGGCGTGACCGTAAACGATGGGGTCTTCTCAGAGTGGAAAGGGCATAACCCTTTCATGTATTTGCCGTGCTTCGTGAGATGAACATACTTCCCGACTGTCTCTACGATGTCATAATGACGGCGTACCGCATCTATGACCTCCTCCGGTATTTTATTACCGTATGTCATCGTTCATCACCTTCATCCTAAGTAACACGTAAATAATATTCGCTAAATGTCATGTTTCTCCTGCTCGCTTTGCAAAACTTTTGTCATCTTTTGTTGAAATCGATCTCGATCTTCCGTTGTCATGGCTTTCGGACCCTTGGATTTGCCGCCGCTGCGCCTGCGTTTGGCTTGTTCATGGCGGCGTTCCATCAAATAATCGATGTTGTCATCCGTATATTGCTCGCCGCGCGGCGAAAGGACAAGTGCCCCCTTGCCAAGCGCAATGCAAGCGAGGCCGAAATCCTGAGTAACAACGACATCGCCCTTCAGCAAATGATTGACGATATACATGTCTACGGAATCTTTCCCCGCCTCCACCTGTACAACCGCAACGCCCTCTTCTGCTGCAAGGTGATGATCATAGGAAGAAACCATTAGCACTGGCAACGAGAAGCTGCGGGCAATTTGCTTAATTTCCACTTTGACGGGACAAGCATCTCCATCAACGATTATGGTAGGTTTTTTTATAGAAATAACGACTCACCGCTCGTTTCTTCTCTAGAATAGCACCCTAAGTGAAGCGGATATGCTCCATAATCAGGCTTGCCGTTTCTTCGACCGCACGATGGGATACGTCAATAATGACACAGCCCAACTGCTTCATGATGGACTCCGCATAAAGCAGCTCCTTCTCGATGCGGTCCGTCGCCGCGTAAGATGCGCTGTTCGGCAGCCCAAGCGCCTTGAGCCGTTCCTTGCGAATAATGTTCAAATAGGGCACGCCAATCGTCAGCCCTATAATTTTCGCCTTCGGTACATGAAACAGCTCTGCGGGCGGCTTAAGCTCCGGTACGAGCGGGATATTCGCCACCTTGTATTTCTGGTGAGCCAAATACATCGATAGCGGCGTCTTAGACGTTCGGGATACGCCTATGAGCACAATATCGGCTTTCAGCACACCCGAAGGATCTTTCGCGTCATCGTAACGGACAGCAAATTCAACAGCGTCCACCTTGCGGAAATAGTTTTCATCCAGCACATGGTTTAGCCCCGGCTCCTGCCGCGATTGCTGTCCCGTCTTCACTTCAAGACTTTGGATGAGCGGGCCGAGCAGATCAATCGACACGGTATCATACTGCTCTGCCAGCTTGCCCATCGCCTCGCGCAAATGCGGGATGACGAGCGTAAACAACACGATCGCTCCCGCTTCCTGAGCCTGGCGGACTACCCGCTCAAGCGACGCTACATCCGTAATGAAAGGCGCTCTCCGGATATCCGTCTGAATCGGATGAAACTGTGCGACGGCAGCTCTTACAACAAGTTCGCCCGTATCGCCAGCTGCATCCGAAACGACATAAATAATGACATCTGTCATCGATTTTGTCATATTTTATCATCCTCCCCTTCTTAGTTAGAAGTTGTTTCGAAGATGAGCGATTCATCGATTGCCGCGGTTATTTTCTGCGTGATCCTATGACCAGACAAGCTTCGAATAATCCGCCACAACCGCTATATCTTCTGCAATTAAAGCCAAGGTCGCCAAACGGTTAGCGCGTACCTTCTCATCTTCTGCCATAACCATTACAGCATCAAAATACGTATTAATTGGTGCTTTCAGCGCAGCAAGCTTCGCTGCAGCATCAGCAATTTCTCCTCCGGCAACAGCTTGCTGGAACCATGCATGAACCGCCTGCCATTCCTTGTACAGAGCCGATTCAGCTGGCTCCACAAACATAGCTTCGTCTACAGCTTTAGTCGTTGCTTTGGCAGCCAAATTGCTGACGCGATTGAAAGCATCCACAATCAGCTTGAACGCTGCGCGGTCTTCGCCCGAAGCTTGTGCATTCAATAGAGCTGCACGCTCCACTGTCAGCAGCAGATTGTTGAAGCCTGCACCCATTACAGCATCTACAACGTCATAACGAATCGCTTGCTCAGACAACACATTTTTCACACGAAGCGCGAAAAATTCCGTTAAATCCTTGCGTACTTCATCCGCACTGCGCTTCATGCCTCTTGCCTCATGAACGTCAAGCGCCGCATCAAACAAGTCGCTAAGCTGCAAATTCAAACGCTGTGCCAAAATAATTTGCACGACACCAGCCGCTTGACGACGAAGAGCGTAAGGATCCTGCGACCCAGTTGGAATAATGCCGATCGAGAAGCAGCCGACAATCGTATCCAGCTTATCTGCAAGGCTCACAACTGCGCCAGTGATCGAGGCAGGAGCGCGATCTCCAGCAAAACGCGGCTGGTAATGCTCATTAATGGCAGCAGCAACCGTCTCGTTCTCGCCTGCTTTACGGGCATAATCCTCGCCCATAATGCCTTGCAGCTCTGGAAACTCGCCGACCATTTGGGTTACCAGGTCGAACTTGCAAATATCAGCTGTACGGCTAATATGCGCTGCAGTAGCCGCATCCACCTGAAGTTTTGCTGCAAGCAAATCAGCCAAAGCGCTGATACGGCCGACTTTATTAGCAACCGTTCCCAGCTCCTCGTGATAAACAATGTTTTCAAGCTTCGCAAGCGCGTCCCCGATCGCCAGCTTCTGATCTTCCTCATAGAAGAACTTAGCATCAGAAAGACGGGCGCGAAGCACCTTTTCATTGCCTTTTGCTACAACGTCAATTTTGTTCCGGTCGCCGTTGCGAACCGTTACAAAGAATGGAAGCAGCTGACCTTTGCCATCCAGCACCGGGAAATACCGCTGATGCTCACGCATCGACGTAATCAGCACATCCTGCGGAATTTTGAGGAATTCGGGATCAAATGTACCATACAGCACATTCGGAATCTCGACAAGGAACAGCACTTCCTCCAGCAAATCCTGATTGATGGCGATTTCCCAGTTTTGCTCCTTCGCCAGCTGCTCAATTTGAGCGACGATGATTTGTTCCCGCTCTTCTACATCGACGACAACATGCTGCTCACGCAAACGTTCTTTGTACGCCGAAGGCTCAGTTACTGTTGTTTCTGCCCCGAGGAAACGATGTCCTCTGCTGCTGTTTCCACTGCGCACACCTGTAATTTCAAACGGAACTACATCTTGGCCATAAAGAGCCATTAACCATTTTATCGGTCGAATGAACCTCAAATCGTAGCTTCCCCAACGCATATTTTTTGGGAACGACATGGAAGTAATCAAATTCGTCAAACCTTCGGACAATACAGCCGCCGTATCAATACCGATGCTGCTTTTGTTCGCATATACATATTCAACTCCTGCAAGCTCTTGAAAATAAAGCTGCTCCGGCTCCGCGCCTTGACTGCGTGCAAAGCCGAGCGCCGCTTTGCTCCAGTTGCCCTGATCATCCTGGGCAATTTTGCGGGATGGGCCTTTTACCTGCTCATTGACATCCGCCTGCTTCTCTTCAACACCCTGCACCAAAACGGCAAGCCGGCGCGGCGTAGCATACGCTTGTACATCCTGATGAGCAATACGCGATTCTGCAAGCCATTTTACCAGCTTCTCCTTAAGCTGATTCATAGCACCTCTTACGAACCTCGCAGGAACTTCCTCCAAACCAATTTCCAGCAATAAATCCTTAGCCATTACGCCTCGCTCCTTTCTTTCAGCATCGGGAATCCAAGGCGCTCGCGCTCTTCCAAATAAGTCGCAGCCACTTGGCGTGCCAAATTTCTCACGCGCATAATGTAGCCCGTCCGTTCCGTCACGCTGATCGCGCCGCGCGCATCAAGCTGATTGAACGCATGCGAGCATTTCAGCACATAGTCATAGGCCGGGAACACGAGATTATGCTCCATCGTCTTCTTTGCTTCTTCTTCGTACATATTGAACAAAGAGAACAGCATGGCCGTATCAGACGTCTCAAACGTATATTTGGAATGCTCATATTCCGGCTGCTTGAACACATCGCCGTACGTTACGCCGTCAACCCATTCAAGATCAAACACATTTTCTTTGTCCTGAATATAGGAAGCAAGACGCTCCATTCCATATGTAATTTCCACGGCTACTGGGCTTGCATCAAGACCGCCCACCTGCTGGAAATAAGTAAACTGCGTAATTTCCATGCCATCGAGCCATACTTCCCAGCCAAGTCCCCATGCGCCAAGCGTCGGGGCTTCCCAGTTGTCCTCAACGAAGCGGATATCGTGGTCCCTCGGATCAATACCGAGCCGAGTAAGGCTTTCCAAATAAAGCTCCTGAATATTGTCCGGCGACGGCTTTAAAATAACTTGAAACTGGTGATGCTGGTACAGCCTGTTCGGATTTTCACCATAACGGCCATCGTTCGGACGGCGAGAAGGCTCCACATAAGCTACATTCCAAGGCTCTGGCCCAATAGAGCGCAAAAACGTCATCGGGTTCATCGTGCCTGCGCCTTTTTCCACATCGTAAGGCTGCACCAAAATACAATTTTGCTCGGCCCAGAACTGCTGCAGCGTTAATATCATGCTCTGAAAGTTCATACCTATTCCGCTCCTTTTTTTGCTTTTGCAATTTCACCAGCGGCGGCAGTCTCAAGGGAACGCAAAAACTCTCGCCTCTACGTCTGCCGCCAGACATAGGGACGAGAGCTGATCTCCCGCGGTTCCACCCTACTTGGCTTTCTTGACTGCAGCAACAATAACCAGTTAGTCGTACACTAGTTCTTCTCTACTTGCTGCGCAAGAAAACCCGCTTTCTTAAACGCGACTCCGGAGTGCCCTTTCGCTGCTGGTTCGCTCCGGGCTCTCACTATCCCCGAATCGCTAAAGCTGCAACCGTCACAACTACTTTCTCCATCATTGTCCGATATTTATATCTGTTTATCATAAACATTTTGCATGCAATTGTCAAACTTACAGGCTGAAAGCCGTCTAATCCAGCAGCCGCTCAGCTGGATGCGGAGACCAGCCATCGGCACCAGCCAAAATCTGAACCAGAGTATACTCCGCCGCCTGGTCGGCTGTAAGCTGCTGCGACCAGCTAATTCGCTTGTCTCTGGAGCCGCCTGGTCCTGTACTTGCATATTCCGCATAATAAACCGTCAGTTGGGCATCAAGCTTGTTCCAATCATCCCATCCGGCAGGAGCAATATGCTCGCCCATCCAGCAGCTAATAAAAATCGTTTTGGCATGATTGCGCCATGGCCTGCCTAAATATACGCTTCCGGCAGGAGCATCGCCTGTCAAACGGCATTCGTTGAATACATATCCGTGAGGAACATGCTCCGGGGTAGACGCAGCGGCAATCCATCCGTTAATCGCCTCGGGCTCAGTCGCGCCGCGATTTTTAGCGAAAATCTCGCAGCGGTTGAACAGCACCGTCGCCGATCCAAATATAAAATCAACATCGCCCTCTATATAACAGTTGTCGTAATATTGCCGGGACTGCCTTCTAGGAGCTCCCTCCCGCGGACCACCAAAAAAACTGCGGTCAATTGGAACTTCCGGCAGCGGCCCCGTAAACAGCGTATCCTGATGGCCAATTAACCGGCAGTTGCGGAAGCAGGCGCGATCGCCATCGGCGTAAAGCGCGAGCGCTTGACCCACTTTTTCTCCGGGACCTGCCGAATTGATCAACGTCATATTTTCTCCTATAAAATTATCCGCTCCTACGAACACAGTATACGAGTAAAACGTATGATAGAGCTCGCCGTCCGGAAATGCTTTTGTGGCATGGTCGTCAAAGCTGATAATCGTCTCGTTCACATTTTCGCCGATTAAGCTGATCATTGGCTTTTCGATATGAAGCTTTTCCTTATAAAACCCATTGCGAACATAAATGACAACCCGCTTTTGGTTCGTTGCTGGAACGGTATCAACAGCAGCTTGAATAGAAGTAAAATCGCCGCTTCCGTCAGCGGCTACTACTATAGGGACAACCTTAGCTTCTTCTGCTTTCATTCTAGCCGCTACACCTCCGCCGGAAAAGCCTGCTGCCTGCTTTCGTCCGTCTCCTGAAAAATCGCTTCCGCTGTCCGTAGCGTCCAGGCAAGCTTCTTTATCTGTTGCATTGCAATGTCCTCCTTCAAGCTACATTCTCTCCTTGCACGCTGCTACCGAATTCCGCAAATACAGCTGCGGCTGGATGACGACCGGATATTTAGCGTCTTCACCCCGTATAAGCGCAACGATCAGCTCAGCCGCCTGAACAGCCAGCTCGCCAAGCGGTGGGCCGATCGTCGTCAATGCGACCTCGGCATACTGCATATCCGGCAAATCATCGTAACCGATTAAGGAGATGTCCTGCGGCACTTGGAAGCCCGCTTCAATGAAAGCACGCAGCGCCCCGCGTGTGACCAAGTTGTTGAGGCCGATGAATGCGGTTGGCGAGCTGCTCGTGAACGTATAATTGCGTACGGCAAAATAACCGTCTTCCCAAGAGGAATAAGCCGGAAGCACGCTTTCTGGACAAAATTCCAAGCCCGTCCGCTGCAGCGCTTCCTTATATCCTTCAATTTTAATGTTCTGGGAGTTACCGATAAACCCAATACGCTCATGGCCATGCGCTTTCAAATGCTCGACCGCTTTGAAGATACCTTCTTTGCGGTCGATTTTAATATAAGGCGAATTCGGGTTTTCATCAGCGCCGAGTACGAAGCATGGCATTGGCATCGAGGAGACGAGCTTCCAGAACGCCTCCCGATCATCCAGCATATACTCCCAAAAAATACATCCATCCACTCGCAGCTGACTAAAGATGTCTACTCCATCGCCCGCTATGACCAAAATCATTTGATAGCCGCGGCTTTTCAGCTCGCTATGCAAATTTTTCGAGATATTGGAAAAGAGCGGGTTGCTGAGTTCATCCAGAACAAAGCCAATAATATTGCTTTTGCCCGAAGAAAGCTGCTGCGCCATAATATTTTTTCGGTATTGATATTTTTCCGCGATCTCCAGCACCTTCTGTCTAGTTGCCGGTTTAATTAGCGGATCATTGTTCAATGCCTTGGAAACTGTGCTGTAGCTTACTCCTGCAAGCTTGGCGATGTCCTTTATAGTAACCATTCCTAAGCCCACACCTTTCCCGTCAACCGCTTGCGGCCCTCTTGCCCTATGCTGTGAAAGCTAGGATTTCGAGGCAGCCAAGTACCGGTCATACTGAGCCTGCCTGCCCGCAATGATTTGTTCAATATTCATATTTTTCAAGTTTGCAATATAAGCATCGAATTGATCAAGACTTTCTTTTCCTGTAATGAATTTCAAATTCATTTCATCTACATACGTTTGGATGTCCGGCATCGACATATTCTCAACGCTTGCTTCTTCTGGCAGCGCATATACGTTCGGGAATGGAGGACGGATGTATTGCTCAAGCTCCTTGTCACGCTCCTTGTGCCAAGGCGCTACAATGGAATCTGCAGAATCCGTCGATTGCGCGCTAGGCAGGTTAACTGGGCCAATGCCGTATTTTTGAATGAAGTCATTGTCCTTGCCCTTTTCGGTGAACTGCTTCTTGCCGTCCTTCTCTTCATACGTAACGCCTTTAATACCCCAAGTGTAGTACGTTTGAGCTTCTTCGCCAATAGCATAGTCCAGAAATTTGAAGGCCAGCTCAGGGTTTTTTGCATTTTTGGAAATGCCGAAAATTCCGCTTACTGGCGTACGGCCTACATAAAACTGGTCACCATGCGGCCCCTTCAGCGGTAAAATGCCTTGGATGAGCGGCTCCTCCGGATTGTAGTCCGCGAACAGCGGGCTGTAAACCATGGATGTATACCAGCTGAAGTTGAACGTCGTTCCGGTTACATTTTGTGAAAATCTCGATGTCACTTGATCCGCTGTCGTACTGGCAAAATCAACGCCCAGCAAACCTTCGTTGTACAAGCCGTTCAGATAAGTCAAATACTCCTTGTATACCGGCTCGTAGTAGCCATAATGCACTTTACCGCTGTCATCGGCGTAAAAATTACTCGACAAATCCATGCCAAACACCGGTCCAAAAGCCATCGGTATAAACTTCGGATCCATAGACATTGGAATTTCATCCTGCTTGCCATTGCCATTCGGATCATCCGTTTTGAATTTTTTAAGCATTTCTGTAAATTCGTCGAGCGTGGTCGGCTCCTCTAGGCCTAGCTTTTTCAGCCATCTTTCATTTACCATAAACTCCGGCATGTAATTTTTCGTCAGCGTTTGTTGTGGGACATAATATATTTTACCATCTGGGGTTGTCAGGCTGGCCTTAATATCAGGCGATTTTTCATAAAGCTTCTTCATATTGACGCCATATTTCTCATACAGCTCATTAAGAGGCAAAAACATGCCGCTGCTCAAGTATTTCATCGTCTGATCCTTGTCAGGCAAATATACAATGTCAGGCAAATCCGTACCCGCTGCAAGCCTCGGCCCTACAGAATCCGAGTAGTTTTGCGGAGGCAGCAGCTGCCAATTTACTTTAACGTTGGCATTTTTCTCAATTTCCTTGACGATTTCCGCCGTTGCCAGGTCCACATTCGTCGTCCATGCATTCGTTCCTAGAAAGGACAGCTCCTGATTAGCTTGGTCGGTTATTGGCCCTGATCCATTGTAGGCTGGTCCTGTCTCTACTGCTGCGCTTGCCGCTGGTGCGGCATTGCCATCTGTTGCCGCCGGCGCCCCACTATTGCTGCATCCCGCCAAAGCTGTTGCCAAAATCATGACCGACAATACTTTTTTCGTCCCTGTTAACTGTTGTGCCATTTAATGTTCCCTCCATTAGTAGATGCCGAGTTTAAAAGCGGTCACTAGCCTTTTACTGCTCCAAGCGTAATGCCTTTAACGAAATAACGCTGGATAAAGGGGTAAATCATAATAATAGGTAAGATGCTTACGACGATAGATACATATCTGACCTGCAGAGAGGATACCGCAAGCGAGGCTGTCGACGTCGCACCTCCCATACGCTGCATAATTTCCGGTGATGCCATAATGAGCACCCTTCGCAGAAAAATTTGCAGCGGCTGCAGCTCCTGATTGCCTAAATAAAGCAGCGCCGAGAAAAAATTGTTCCAGTGAAACACCGCGTAATACAAGGTCAGCACCGCAAGCGTTGGCTTGACAATCGGTACGGCGAGCCGGAACAGCATTGTAATATCATTCGCTCCGTCGATGGAGGCGCTCTCGAATATTTCCTTCGGGATGCCTTCAAAGGCCGAACGGCAAATCATGACGTTGAACGTAATGACGAGCACTGGAACAACCATAACCCATCGCGTATTGTATAGGCCAAGTGTCGTCAGCAGCATGTAGAGCGGAATTAATCCGCCGGAAAAATACATCGTAAAGGCAATGAAGAAATTCAGCTTTCGTCTTAGAAAAAATTGTGCTCTGGACAGCGGGAACGCTGCCAGGCAGGTGGCGACAATGTTCAGCGTCGTACCGACAACGGTGTACCATACCGTATTGTAAAAGGAAACCCACATTTCCTTGTATTGAAGCACCATTTTATACCCCGAAATCGTGAAATCGACTGGATATAAAAACACCTGCTGCTTGTCAATCGCGCTAACGGAGCTGAATGATACGCTGACGACATAAAGGAAAGGATATAAGGTTACAAGAATGGCCACACAAGTTATGAAATACACGAGGCCATAAAAAATCAGATCTGTACTAGATTTTTTCATTCCAGACTCCTTTTCCAGCGACTTGTATAGGTGTGCGCTTTTACCATAGCGACATGTTCGTTGCCCGCCGGGTCAATTGATTCGCCGCAAAAACGAGAATAAAAGTAATGATGGAATTGAATACGCCAATGGCTGTTGCGAAGCTGTAGTTTTGCCCGATGATACCCATCCGGTACACATAGGTCGAAAGCACATCTCCTGTTTCATATGTTGCTGCGTTATAAAGCAGATATACTTTCTCGAAGCCTACGCTCATAATGCCGCCAAGTGAAAGCAGCAGTAAAATAATTATTGTAGGTTTAATGCTCGGAAGCGTTAAATGCCATAATTCTTGAAATTTGTTGACCCCGTCGATTTTTCCTGAATCATACATTTCCGGATCAATACTCATGATCGCTGCAATGTAGATGATGGAGCTAAAGCCGAAGCTTTGCCAAATGTCCGAGCTGGTGAAAATCGTTCGGAACCATCCCGGCTCCATCATGAAATTAATTGGCTCAATCCCTATCTTCCCTAGCAAAATGTTGATGATGCCATCCGTCGGCGACAGGAAGTTAATCAGCATGCCGGCGATGACAACGGTTGAAATAAAATGCGGCAAATACGTAATCGTTTGGGCGAAGCGCTTAAATGCCCTGTTTTTAATTTCGACTACGCAAATCGCGAACAAAATCGGAATCGGAAATCCGAACAGCAACGGCAGAAAAGCAAGCAAGAAGGTGTTGCGCAGCAATCTCCAAAAATATATCGAGTCATAAAATTGGATGAACCATTTAAACCCCACCCAATCCCCGCTGAAGATGCCATTTCCCGGCGTAAAGTTTTTGAAAGCCATGATGACGCCCGGCATTGGAAAGTACATAATGACTAAATAATAAATAAAAATAGGGGAAAACATGAGCAGTAAATATTTGTCCCGTTTGATTAGCCTAATCAGAGTCGCAGTGCGGCTATTCAATTAAATCCACTCCCCTCAGGTTTAAATTTACAACGTTTGAAAAATTGAATATGACGCTGACTCCAATCGACCATAAACAGGCAAATTATCTACTCATCATTCCCCCTAACCAAAATTTACAACGTTGTAATTTTAAAATAAATGAATGCGTTTTCATTACGTTTTTATCATTCTAGCAGTTTATTTTCGTTTTGGCAATGAAAACGATTTAGAAAATTTTTAAGTCCCGCCAGCACTCGGTTTCAACGTTCGTTTGATTCGTCAGATCAATGGGGTCCCGCATTCGCTTGCACGATATTGGGAACATTCTGAACCGCATCAAGCGAATAGCTGTATGGGAACGGCAGCGATGTTGGGAATGCAGCTCCAGTAGCCGATGTTCCAGTTGTCTGGTTATAAACATTGTTGCGCTCATAAAACGTATAGGCATGTGATGAGCTGTCTAGTCCAACCTGGTTGCTTTGATTCGTTTTGTAAAAATAATTGCGTTCGGAAAAAATGACGCTGCCGCTGCCAATCTGGTTCGCATTGTATTGCTGCTGGTTAAATCCAGCTGAATTGTTGCCGCTCGGCGTTGTGCTGTTATCAAAATAATTGTTGTACAGATGAACAAAGCCTCTCATCAGCGGACGGCCTTTCATGTTCGGGCCGAACCAGTTGTGATGCATCGTGACATGCAGCTTGCCGCCGCCATAGGTGTATGAATCGCTGGCATTCGAGCCAATAATGAGCGCGAGACGCTCGGAGGCGAGATCCTGATTAACGCCCACCCAATTCCAAAGCGGATTCGGATTCATATTTACCCAGCTATCTGTGAAGTAGAAATGGTTGTAGGAGAGCGTTACATTATCCGACTTTTGCGAAACGAGCAGCAAATCGTCACTAATGTTGTAGAAGGTGCAATGGTCAACGAGTGCGTTCGTCACCCGGCGGAAGGATACGCCCAAATAGTTGGTGCCGCTGCCGCCTGGCTGTGTCGCTGCGCCCGAAAGATTTTGCAAATCCTGAATTTTTCCGTAAAAGGTAATGTTCTTAATGACGATATTTTCAATATTCGTTCCTGCTGCAAGCAGCTCGCCGCTGAACTTGAGCTGAATATTTTGCAGAACCGCTTGTCCACCCGCCGCCCCTTCAATCGTAACATTGTTCCAGCTGGTGCTTGCAAATGTCAGCGTCGTTAATTGCGAACCGCCGTAAATGTTTCCTCTAACAATAATGTGATGCTTCCCGCTGTTAAAGGCAGCTTGCAGCTCAGCTAGGTTGGTCACCGTAACCGCTGCAGCCGTAGAGCCGTTTGTCGTGCCATATCCGCCTGTCGAAGCCGCCTCTGCTCGAGACACACCAAAATCGGAAACGGGCGCTGATACTAAACAAGCACTCACCATTAACGTACTAAGTAAAACCATAGACCATTTTTTCAAAAGCATTGCCTTACCTCCTCTTGGGTTTTGGTGAAGCGGTGCTGCTGAACAATCGAATCCTCCTTTCTATCCTGAAAGCTAGCAATCTAATAATCTAATAGTAAGCGCTTACAAGATGGAATTGATTATACATCCTTTTGCAAATTTTGGATAGTACTTTATTTTTTGCAAGCTGTGAGAAGCAGCTTCGTAACAGGGGTCATACAAAAAGCAGCCCATGCAGCGACATTTCTAGTTACCAATGACCAAGGGAGTGCTGAGGATAGCGGTTATCGAAGAAAAAGCCAAGCAGTGCGCTGGGGCCCTTTTGAGGCAACCGACTTTTACTGCAAAAAAAAGGGAGCGGGCTCACGGCCTGCTCCCTTCCCTCACCATTCCTTATTTTCCCTTTGCCAATTTTCCCGCCTGCATCCGTTCCCTCTCGATCAGTTCTTTCATCGAGGAATTACCCATCAGCAGTACACAAGCAAGCGCCAGCACAGCCGGCACAATCGACCACATAAACGTTGTAGAAATCGAATGCGACAGCGCGCCAATGATATTATCCATTATTTCCGCGGGAATCGACTCCCTTTTTTCAGGGGTTAAAATTTGCCGGACATTTTCAGTAGGAAGCGCCGCTCCGCCACTGCCGCCTGAAAAAGCGTCGGTCATGCCATTCGTAAAGCTGTTGCGCTGAATAATCCCAAACACGGTAATGCCCACTGTCATCCCGAACGAACGTATAAACGACATCGTGGCATTCGCTGAACCACGCTGCCTCATATCGAAGCTGTGGATGGTGGACATTCCAAGCACCGAGAACGAGAAGCCAATCCCAAAGCCGGTAATGAACATATAGAAGGCAAGCGTCCATTTAGTCGTTTCCGGACTGATCGTTGAGAGCAATACAATGCCTGCAATAAAAATAATGGCGGACAGCACCATAACATTGCGATATGGCATTTTATTAGCGAGAACACCGCCCATTTGCGCTGCAAATACCGAGCCTAACGTCATCGGCAGCAGCATCAGGCCAGAGCTAGTAGCCGTACCTCCGTATACTCCCTGTACAAAAATCGGAATGTACAAAGCCGCTGTAATAAAGGCTGCGCCATAAAATAGGGCAGCTCCCGTGCTTGCGCCATACAGGCGCACACGGAACATCTTGAACGAAATAATCGGCTCAGCCGCCTTGCGTTCAACAAAAATGAAAATAATAAACAAAATAGCGAAAGTCGCGAACAGCCCTAAAATTTGGGCCGAATCCCAAGCGTATTCATTACCGCCAAGCTCAAGAGCGAACATTAAGCTGACAATCGAGCCCACAAGTGTTGCGGCTCCCCACCAGTCAATTTTCTGCTTAGAGTGCTCCATCGATTCCTTGTAAAACAATAAAATAAACAGCAAAGCTACAATTCCAAACGGAATATTAATATAAAAAATCCAGCGCCAGTTGATGTAGTCGGTAAAATAGGCGCCAACCAGCGGACCGAATAAGCTCGATGTGCCGAATACGGCTCCAAACAAGCCGCCCATTTTGCCCCGTTTTTCAGCTGGAAACACATCAAAGACAATCGTGAAGGCAATCGGCAACATGGCGCCGCCACCGATACCTTGAATAGCCCGGTAAATACTGAGCTGTGTGATGGACTCTGCGGTTCCGCAAAGTACCGATCCAAGTAAAAATAAGAAAATGCCTAATATAAAAAAACGTTTCCTGCCGTACATGTCGGACAGCTTGCCGAAAATCGGCATTCCCGCCATCTCCGTTACCAAATATGCAGAGGTGACCCATACAAATTTGTCCATACCGCCTAGATCGCTCACAATCGTTGCCATAGCCGTTGAAACAATCGTATTATCGATCGATGCAACGAAGATGGCCAGCAATAACCCTGCTACGACGAAGCCAAGTCTACTTTGACTCGCAGACATGAAAAATCCCCCCTTGAAGTGATGTGTTGTACTTGAAAAGCTCTAGTTGTAGCGTATTGCCTTGCGCAGCTTAGCTTTGTTATTATAAACAATCTCGTCCTAGCGTCCTATTAGACGAGAGAACGAATAAACGCTCGGTCCTGGGACCGAACGCTATTCCTTATAAGCTATATTTATCAAGCTGATCCAGAAAGCCGCGCGACTTCAGTGGAATGCCAATATGCAGATCCATCAGCATACGCATTACCTTCTTAAGCTCTTGCTTCGTTTCTGGCTTGACTTGTATAGAACCAAGCCTGCGCAAATCCATTCGGACAAATAACCGCAGCAGCTTATACGCTGCTTCAGACAATACGATGCCTTGGGGGTCTTTGTGACCACAGCGACGGCATAATACACCGCCTGCGGCCGCACTAATGCGGAAGGGAGTATCCTCTCCGCCGCATTCTACACAATGATCCAGTACAGGCGCATAGCCCGACATATCCAGTACTCTCATCTCGTAAAGATGAGACACAATTTGCGGGTCCTTCCCTTCTACTAAGCCGCTTAAATAAGCTTTCAGCTGCTCGAATAGAAAAGAACTGGTATCCTCCTCCTGCATGGCCCTATCCGTTAATTCTGCCGCATAGGATGCATAAGCAGTCAGCTCCAGCTGTTCGCGAAGTAGATGGTTGGATGCTAAAATCTCGCCATGATTCAGCGTACCAAGTCCGCTTGTGCGAAAAAAAGTGAATTCCGCATATGTAAAGGGCTGCGCGAGAGAAGCATGCCTGCTCCGAGCCTTCTTCGCGCCGCGTATCAATATCCCTACCTTGCCATTCGTATTCGTCAGCACATTAATTATTTTATTATTTTCCCCGTAATCCATGCTTCGAATAACGATGCCTTCCACACGATACAGCATAATGAAACTCCCCCATAACCTGCTTAAGACAGTCAGGCTGCGCGCCCACTGTACTAAGGAGAAGCTTCTTCTAGCTCGGATGCCCACTGCTGGTCATCACCGAGCAATGCATTAGGATGATCCGCTTCTCCAAGCTGATCCATTTCCTTGTAGAGCATATAAGACTCCACATCACCGGTCAATGTAAAATACTTCCACGAAAAATTCCGCAATCGTATCAACCCTTTCCGCCTCGGAAATGCTGCTCCAGACGGTATTAGATTGCGTTGATCGAATGAATGTTATCCTTAGCAATTTCCGTCAAATTAGAAGCGGCCCGTTAGTCGTTTCTAAAGCCTAAATCTTTAAGCACTCTCTCTTGGTTGCGCCAATCCTTCTTGACCTTAACCCATAGCTCAAGGAACGTACGGGAGCCAAGAAGCGCTTCAATATCGCGGCGCGCAAGCTTGCCAACTTCCTTGAGCAAGGCACCCTTCTTGCCGATAATAATGCCCTTCTGGGAGTCGCGCTCGACATAGATGACACAGCCAATGTAGACAACGCCATTCTCCTGCACCTTCATGTCCTCAATCGCAACCGCAATGGAATGTGGAATCTCCTCACGCGTCATATGCAAAATCTTCTCGCGCACCAGCTCCGTTACAACGAACTGCTCCGGATGATCCGTAATTTGATCGGCAGGGTAATATTGCGGCCCTTCTGGCAAATAGCGGATCAGCTGATTCATTAGTGTCTCCACATTATTGCCCTGCAGCGCAGAAATTGGAATGATTTCCGCAAAATCATATAAATCTTTATATTTCGTAATAATCGGCAGCAGCTGCTCTGGATCGATTTTGTCGATTTTGTTCAGCACGAGAAAAATCGGCGTCTTAACCTTTTTCAACTGCTCGATAATAAAACGGTCGCCGCCGCCAATGCCATCGGCTGCATCAACAAGAAACAGGGCAGCTTCGACTTCCTGAAGCGCGCTTTGCGCGGTTTTCATCATGTAATCGCCAAGCTTGGACTGCGGCTTGTGAATGCCAGGCGTGTCTAGAAATACGATTTGCGTATTGTCTTTCGTGTATACGCCATGGATTTTGTTGCGTGTCGTTTGCGGCTTGTCCGACATAATGGCAATTTTTTGCCCGATCAGATGATTCATCAGCGTAGACTTGCCCACATTAGGTCGGCCGATGATGGCTACAAAGCCGGAACGAAATTTGCCGTTTGTACGGTTGTCAGTTGTAGGTGTACTCATTAGGCTTCAGCTTGCCCCTTTTTCAATACCATTGGTGTAAATGCTCCAGGCAGCAAGTCCGAGACGGTCGAAATCGACCAGTTGCCCCGCAGATTGCCCATAATGACTGGCGTATCCGGGTAAAGCAGCTCAACGAGCACCTGGCGGCAAATTCCGCATGGCGTAATAGGTTCTTCCGTATTTCCAATAACCGCTATTGCCTGAAATTGACCTGGCTGCTTGCCGTCGGCGATGGCCCGAAACATAGCTGTGCGCTCCGCGCAGTTGCCAGGACCATAAGCGGCATTTTCAACATTGCAGCCAAAGTGGACATGCCCGTCGTTATCCAGCAGAGCAGCTCCAACATTAAACTTGGAATACGGGGTGTATGCCCGCGTCATCGCCTCACCTGCCTGATTAAGCAGCGCAGCATAATTCTCCTGTAAACCTTCATAAGTAACTGTCATTTATTATTAGCTCCCTTAAAATTACTGGCTTCCCGCCGTTATTACCTGCCATAATGGCGGGCCAAGAATAATAAAACCAATGAAGACGGCAAAGCATGCTGCCAGCAGTACAGCGCCAGCAGCAACATCTTTTGCCGTCTTAGCGAGCGCATGGCGCTCCGGGCTTGCAAGATCTACAACCTTTTCCACTGCAGTATTAATCATTTCTGCTACGATTACGAGTGCCATCGTGAGCAGCAGCAGTGCCCATTCCATACCTGAAAGCGATAGAAAAGCACCGAGCAGAGTGACGGCAGCAGCGACCAGCACATGAATGCGCATATGGCGCTCATTTTGCACGCCAAATGCTATGCCCGCCCACGCAAATCCTAAACTGCGTATGAATTTCTTCATTAACGCGACAAGCCTGCCTTCGAAAGCACAGCTTCCTGCTTGCTCGTCATCACGGCCTCATCGCTTTCCGTCTCGTGATCATAACCGATTAAATGCAGAAAGCCATGAACGAACAGGAAGCCGATTTCCCGCTCCAGCGAGTGGCCATACTCCTCGCTTTGCTCAACCGCTTTCTCAACGGAAATGACGATATCGCCCAGCATACCCGATATAGGATCAAGCTCATCTTCGCTTTCCACTTCAAAAATGATATCCAGCTCATCCGTGCCGTCATCCTGCATTGCAAACGACAGAACATCAGTAGGACGATCTATATTGCGGTAGTCGCGATTCAACTGATGAATTTGCTCATTATCGGTAAAAGTCAGCGTCACTTCGCCCGTTGTCATCCCTTCCGCTTCGCCAGCCAGCTCAAGCAGCTGCTCCAAGCGGGCGATCCAAGCCTCGGGAATGTCTACCTTATTCTGCTCATTGCTATAATCCAGCTGCAAACTCATGCTAAACGCTCCTTTGACTTAACATCCTCAGGGTACTCAATGCGGGAATGAAAAATCCCGATGACGCTTTCCTTGAGCGACTGTGCGATCTTATCCAGCTCCTTGAGCGTCAAATCGCATTCGTTGTATTGGTTGTCATCCAACCTGCTTTTGATGATTTTGTTGATCATCGCTTCCACCTGCTCAACCGTAGGGCTGCGCAGGCTGCGGACAGCCGCTTCCACGCAATCGGCGATGCCGACAACGGCGGCTTCCTTCGACTGCGCTTTCGGGCCAGGATAGCGGAAGTCATCCTCCGTAAATGAAGGCTCCTCCCCCTGCTCCTCAGCCTGCTTAAGCGCCTTGTAATAAAAGAATTTCAGCGACGTCGTGCCATGATGCTGCTCGGCAATATCACGAATAGGCTTAGGTATATTATGCGCCTTGAGCATATCGACGCCGTCCCGCGCATGGGCGCAAATGATCGACCGGCTAAGCTTTGGATCAATCGAATCATGCGGATTTTCCATATTCGTCTGATTTTCAATAAAATAATTCGGCCGCTTCGTCTTCCCTATGTCATGGTAGAACGAGCCTACACGGCAGAGCAGCCCGTCCGCCCCGATGGACTCAGCCGCAGCCTCCGACAAATTGCCAACCATGACGCTGTGATGATACGTTCCCGGCGTCTCCGTGAGCAGCTTGCGCAGCAGCGGATGGTTCGGGTTAGACAGCTCGACTAGCTTGAGCGCCGATAAAATGCCAAATGTCACTTCAAAAAACGGCATAAGGCCAATAACAAGCACAGCTGTAAGCAAGCCGCTCGCAAAGGCAAAGCAAAGCGAATACACAAGTGGCCCTTGATCCAGCCGCTCCGTCAGCAGCATAAGCGTAAGAACGGAAAACGTGCCGAACAGGCTGACCATAATGCCCGCCTTTAAAATCGTCGACCGCTGGCTCGCTCGATGAATCGAGAAGATAGCCGCGACAGATACGACGATAATAACAAAGCCGTATTGGAAATCGAAAATTTGATTTTGCCCCGTGCCCGAATTCAGCACAATGCTGCCGATAATCGCAAACAGAATCGAGCTAATCAACGCCAAATGCATATCCAGCAGCAGCGTAATCAGCATCGTCCCCAGCGCCGCAGGAGCGAGGAAGCCGACATACGGGATCTCATCCGTCTGGATCAATGAAATAATGATCATCACAACGATGTTGATCAAATAAATGAGCCACAGCATTAAAATTTGCGCATTATTATATTTCGGCTTCAAGCCGGAAATGCCGCCCGACTGATGTAAATAGCTGTACATTGCCGCGATGAACAAAATGGACAAAATAAGCAAGCCGAGCTGCGGCCAATAATTGCGTTTATCCTGCAGCAGCGCCGAATCCTTCAGCAGCTCATACATTTCCGGCGTAATGACTTGGCCCCGCTTGACGAGAACATCGCCTTCCTTGATGACAACCTGAGGCGTGTTCTTCTTCGCTTGGATTTTCGCTTCATCCGTTGCTTCCTTATCCAGAAAGCGGTTCGGCATAATCGAGAAACGTGCCAGCTCCTGCACGATTTCACGGCTAGTCCGGTCGGAGAGGGAGCTTGCGTTCACCAGCTCCGCCACACGGGTACGCGCAGCATCGGCGCTGCGGAGCTGCTCGCTCATTAGCTTGCGCACGATCTCCTGCGCAACCTGGCGCATTTCCGTGATTGACTCTACCGACATCCGTGGCATTTTATAAAACGTTTCCTCTGGAATCGCATATTCCTGCTCTTTAATAACGACCGCCATCTCATCGAGCAGCGTATCGCTATAAGTGCCATTGCCTTTGTTCACCTTGACGTAATTATCGACAAAATCGGGATACCGACCAGGAATTTCATTGCGGTATATATCGATTTTATTTTGCGTCGTTACCTGATCGTCCTGGTTCAACTGCTCCATGCGCGAAAATATCTCGCCCAGCAGCAGCTCGCTGCGCAGCGCAACGTTCGAATAGATCGCATCTACGCGGTTAGCCGCTTCCTCCTGCGCCTGCAGCGTCGCCTTGCTATCCGGTATTTGATGGGGAGCGACGATATCCTTCTCGCTGGCAACGCCCTCTTGAATATCATAGGTTTCGGGAACGAGATGCGGAGCGAGACTGAAATAAAACAGCAACACAAATAATAACATGAGCACGAAGCGGACAGCTACGCTCTGTTTCCACCCCGCAGCCTTGGTGCTCTGCAGGTTCCCCTGTTTACCGGAATGATTCTGGTTCTGGTTCATGGAGCGGACATTCCTCTCTATGCTTTGTTCTCAGCGTCCTGATTGTAGGCGACAATGATTTTCTGCACTAAGGAGTGACGGACAACATCCTGCTCGGAAAAAAAGATAAAGCCAAGTTCGTCTATATTTTGCAAAATCCGCTGTGCCTCTATTAAACCTGAGTTTTTCCCTCTTGGCAAATCAATCTGTGTCACGTCGCCGGTAATAACCATCTTGGAGCCAAAGCCTAGCCGTGTCAAAAACATCTTCATTTGCTCCGGCGTCGTGTTCTGGGCTTCATCCAAAATAATAAAGGAATCATCAAGGGTTCGTCCACGCATGTAAGCAAGCGGGGCAACCTCAATGGTGCCGCGTTCAAAAGCCTTTACCGTCTGCTCAGGTCCCAGCACATCATGCAGGGCATCATAAAGCGGACGCAAGTAAGGATCGACCTTCTCCTGTAAATCGCCAGGCAGAAAGCCGAGATTTTCGCCTGCCTCGACAGCTGGCCTTGTCAGTATGATTCGCTTCACCAAGCCCTGCTTTAAGGCGGCTACAGCGAGCACGACAGCCAAGTAGGTTTTTCCTGTGCCGGCTGGGCCAATACCGAATACGACATCATGCTTGTGAATGGTCTTTACATAATGGCGCTGGCCGATTGTCTTCACCCGGATGGGCTTGCCGCGAAACGTAGTTGTAATTTCAGCCTTGAATAAATCAAGAAGCTCTTCTGCCTGCATCGTACGGGCCAAATCAAGCGCATACATCATGTCCCGCTCTGAAGGCATGTAGCCGCCTCTTACAAGCTGCAGCATGACGCTGAACAACTGCTCAAGCGAGCGTACCTCCTGCACAGCACCAGAAATGACGATTTCTGCCTCACGAGATGTGATTGAGGACTCGCACTGCGCCTCTACCAGTCTTAGGAACTTGTCCTGTGGACCAAATACCGCTAATCCTTCTCCCGCGTTTTCCAGCGGAATTCTGACGACTATTGTTTCATTTTGCAAACAACCTCAATCTCCTTGCATCTGGACTAGGGGCATCTCTTTCACAATCGATTGCTCTACTTCAAAAAGAACTTTCATATAAACTTTACCATTCTCCGTCTTTTCATGCAAAACAATTTCATCCCGGATGACCGCATCGCTGCCCGCTTTCGTCATAACATTCGCTTTCGCCTGCAAAATTCCACCCTCGCGCGCTTCATCCGCTGATAGTTTCAGCTCTTCCGTATGTACTTCCATTACCGTCTGCTTCATCCGACCGAAGGGCAGGCTTATGCTTTTAAAGTTCGCTTTATCCTCCTCCACGATTGTCTCCGACTGCTCGTACGGATTTTTGCCGTAGCCGCTCACCTGCAGCGCTCTGCCGCCAATGACGACGTACCACTTCTGCTTTTTTTCCCCCGTATATACTTTTACCTGCTGCGACATCGGTGAAGCAATATTAAACTCATACCAGACTAGCCCACGTACCGAGCCCTTTGCCACAACCGTTTGCGTATAAGCGCCGCCGCCCAGCGTGCCCGAAATCAACGTTTGCCCTTTTTTGACCTTCGCATTTTTCTTTACGACAGCACGACCGCGTTCCGTATAAATTTCCGTAATGACCGCATCGGCTGACGCAATGAGGTGGCGGGGATTTTCCAATTCCCGATGATCCGGTTCTGTCGTTTCCGCCACTTGAATGATGATTCTCGTTCCTTTCTTCTCCACCCCAATCCACGTTGCTTTCGGCAGCTTGTTGACGAGCCTCTTGGATATAATATCCGTATCCTCCAAACGGAACGACCATTGGAGCGGAAAAATCCCCTCCTGCCTTGCCGCCTCTATAATTTCCTCTTCCGTTAATTTCAAGTTGCCCTTAACCTCAACCGACCATATAAGCGAGGAAAGCAAGTAGATGCCAATGAAAAATAACGCAATGCCTGCGATGAAAAATTTACGTTTTTCCAGCCTTACCAACCAAAACGGCATCCCTTGCCGCTTTACGACATGCGCCCTACAGCCTGTCTCCTTTAAAAAAGGCTTTAAGCGAAAATAATCGCTCACAGACACATCAAACTGCAGCTTGCCATCGCCCGTCCAACCGATGGACGCAAGCTGCAGCCCCCCTTCCAATGCACGATTCACAAGCCGCTCAGGTTGTCCGCCCCTGATATTAACCGTAACGACGCCGAGTACCCAGTCCGACCATTTCAGCTTCAAGCCGCTCCCCTCCTACTCCCGCAAGGCTATGCCTGTAATTTGACCTTCAATAAAAACCTCTTCTGTCCAAATCGTTCGAATAACGAGCGAGTTTCCCGTCACCTCAAGCTCGCCCTTGCTGAGCGCAAGCCTAAGCTGCTCGCTGGAAAAATGTATGACACCGCGATGGTTCTCAATATATAACTGGCGATCGCCGATCATCGTCAGCCGGGGAAGATCATAGACGACATCCTGGGGCAAATCCAGAATATCCGCTGTCATTTTGCGAAGTTTGCGTTTTAAACGGTTCATAGGTAAAGGATCGTCCCCCTTATCACGCTCGCCAGACGTTAAATATGACACAAGGCCCATTATCGTACTATATCAAGCTATGCGCGGGGTGCTGGTTTTATGAAAAATAGCGCAGCCTTCAGTCATCCGTAATGGATTTCTGAAAGCTGCGCTATTTAAAAGTAAAGCTAATATTATCTGACCTTGCCATAAGGCCGCTTCGATTTCGGCGGGCCCAATATTTCTGACCAGATAACCGCCTTGCGAAGCTCATCAGCGCTCAAAGGCGCTAAACGCGTGTCAGGAACAACCTCAGCCTCGCTGCTAGCCCGATTGCTGCGCCTTGAGGCAGCTTCACGCTGCTGTGACGCTGTTACAGCTGCTTGCTGCTGCTGCGTGCGCTCAAGCGCTCTGGCGAGCTCTGACAGGTGGTGTTGCTTCTCACGCTCAGCCTCCTCCTCCGCTTGGCGATAGGAAATTGACCGTTCCTCATAATCAGCGTCGTCATCCCATTCCTGGTAAGCCTCTTCCTGATCATAACGGCCAGACTGCTGCTGCACAGCTGTTCCTTGCTGCGGATAGGCAGTATCAGAAGCGCTTTGACCGTTAAAGTCCGGCATCCGCGGATTGTTCCGTTTTTTTGCACTGACCCGATTGAAGATCGACAGGAGAAAGCCGCCGACAATAACGACGAAATAAATATTTTTTGTAATAAACTCAAATACATGTTCCACTGGTTCAGATTCACCTCCAGGGTAAGCAGCTACGCCCGCACTTTATTCTCCATTATTAATTGTCATTTTTTTCGGTTGGGGCGTCGCTCTTGCCAATGGAATTACGCATTTGTGTATCCGACTCCAGGTTTTTCAGGTTCAAATAATCCATGACGCCGATTTTTCCGTTTTTGAGCGCTTCAGCCATAGCAACTGGCACTTGCGATTCGGATTCCACAACTTTCGCCCGCATTTCAATAACGCGCGCCTTCATCTCCTGCTCCTGCGCTACTGCCATTGCACGGCGTTCCTCTGCTTTCGCTTGGGCAATCCGTTTGTCGGCCTCAGCTTGCTCCGTTTGGAGATGGGCACCAATGTTTTTGCCTACGTCTACGTCCGCGATATCAATGGACAAGATTTCGAAAGCTGTACCGGCATCAAGCCCTTTGCCGAGAACTGTACGGGAAATCATGTCTGGATTTTCAAGAACGTCTTTATGGGAATTTGCCGAACCAACCGTCGTAACGATACCTTCGCCGACCCGGGCGATAATGGTCTCTTCACCGGCACCACCGACAAGTCGCTCAATGTTGGCACGTACAGTAACACGCGCTTTAACTTTAACCTCAATACCGTCCTTCGCTACTGCTGCAACCGTTGGTGTCTCAATGACGCGTGGATTAACGCTCATTTGCACCGCTTGAAGCACATCACGGCCAGCAAGATCAATGGCAGCCGCACGCTCGAACACGAGCGGGATATTGGCACGCTGTGCCGCAATCAATGCATTGACAACGCGGTCAACGTTACCGCCAGCGAGAAAATGGCTTTCCAGCTGATTAATATTCAGCCCAAGGCCGGCTTTCGTAGCTTTAATGAGTGGATTAACAATCCGGCTCGGGACAACTCGGCGCAAGCGCATGGCAACAAGTGTAATAATACCGATACGAACACCCGACGCAAGTGCGGAAATCCAGAGCATAATTGGAAAAAAGCTCAGGAAGACAGACAGTGCAATAATAACAATAACCGCAATAATCAATATAGAAACTATCGGATCCAGACCCATTTATAAATACCTCCATTGCTTTAGTTAAGCGCTGATTCGCGCTTATGTTATGCTTTCATTGTCTCTTTCACAACTACCCAAGTACCTTCCGCTTTGACGACGACAACGCTTGCCCCAGTTGAAATAAACTCACCTGACGTTACGACATCAATCCGCTCATCGCCGATTTGTACCGTTCCGGAAGGTCTTAGCGGAGTAAGCGTAATCCCCTCAAGTCCCAATAGGCTGTCTTTCTCATCTGCGGATACATAACCTTCTTCCTTCGTCAGCTTATCGCGAAGAATGAATTTATTCCAAATGCCTCTATGTCTATATTTTCTGAAAATATAATACATCACAAGAACAGCCACAACGAGCGCTGTGACGAGCGAGATAAACGCCGTCATCGGATCGGATGCTGCGGTAACTACACCAGCAACGAGTGCTGCGCCGCCTAACAGTCCCAAAATGCCGAAGCTTGGAACGAATACCTCGATAATGAGCAAAGCCAAGCCTATAACGAAGAGAACAATCGATTCCATGCCTGCAAATCCGGCAACATAATGACCGAAGAAATACAAGCTGAAAGAAATTATTCCCAGAATGCCCGGCACACCAAAGCCTGGCATCAGAAGCTCAACTACGATGCCCGCAATACCAAGGATGAGCAGCACGGTCATCACATACGGATTAACGAGCCAGCGTGATACTTTCTCAGCCAGCGACGGCTCAAACGAAATGAGCTGCTTATGATCAAGCTTCAGCCATGTAATAGCTTCCCCTACAGAGGCTGCGATATGCTCCGCGTAGCCGCTAGCCAGCGCCTCGTCGGCGGATAGGGATAATATTTCCCCTGCCGGCTTCTCTATGCCTGCTTTCGGCAAGCTAACCGCCACTGTCGTATCAACCATAGCAGCTGCTATATTCGCATCCCGGCCATTCAGCTTTGCAGCCTCCATCATCGTCTTCGTCCAATAGGAGACGATTTTCGGGTTATCAATCAATTGGCCTCCGCCATCAACGACAGCTGCTGCGCCAATTGTACTTCCCGGCTCCATTACAATATTTTGCGCATTGAGCGCAATGTAAGTACCTGCCGACACCGCTTTGCCTTCAATATAGGCAGTTGTAGGAATTGCGCTTTTGCGGATGACCTCCCCGATCTCCTCTGCGCTGGTTACTTCTCCGCCGAACGTGTTAATAACGAGAACTACACGTTCCGCCTTTGCTTCGGCCGCTTCTTTGTAAGCGCGCTCCAAAAATGATTTAAGCCCGCTCTCAATCGTCTGTTTGACTGGAACAATGTAGACCGCTCCACCAGCTTCATCCGCGGCAAGCTGCTGTGCCTTTACAGGCTGCATACCGACCAGCAGGCCGCTGCCTAAGGCGACAACCAATGATGAAAAAACAGCTAATCTCGCCCAGAAAGCGGTTTGGCGCCATTTTTTTATATTCAACCTTCCACCCCTCCTCTATAGCCATTATATTCGTTATTACGAAGGATTACCCTGAAACGTTGCAAAATAAGCTTAAATAGCTTACACCAACTTACGCCAACTGACCTATTTGATAAGAAAACAGAGTCCTTTTTTTATACGCATCCACCTATGAATAACTGAATCAAGTGTAAACGGCTGTCGCCGTCCTCTGGCGCCAAGCTACCGTTTCAAGGGTGAAATATAAGAATTTATAAGTGTGAAACTTATAAATTCTTATATTTTAAAAAGCAAAAAACACCCCTCGGAAGGGATGTTTTCGTCCGAACATATCGTTATTGCAGAAATTGTTGTACGAGCTGATTTACTAGTTTACCGTCAGCGCGCCCTTTTGTTTTAGGCAACAAGGCGCCCATGACTTTCCCCATCTCGGCTTTGGAAGAAGCACCGAGTTCATGGATGGTCTGCGTTACTATCGCTTTTATCTCTTCTTCGGTCAGCTGCGTGGGAAGGTATTGACTAATAATTTCAATTTCTGCGTTAAGACCTGTTACCAGGTCCTCACGGCCGGCTTTGCTAAATTCTTGGAGGGAATCTTTACGTTGTTTGATCTCACGACTTAGGATATCAAGCATTTCACTGTCGTCCAGAGGACGCTTCAAATCAATTTCCAAGTTTTTAGCTGACGCACGCATCATACGAATGGTTGTAAGCCGGAACTTGTCCTGATTCCTCATGGCCTGCTTCATATCGTCGTTCAATCTTTCGCTCAGGTTCATTATACTAAGAGCCTCCTAAAACTTTCTCTTACGAGCAGCCTCGGACTTCTTCTTACGCTTTACACTCGGCTTTTCATAATGTTTGCGTTTCTTAACCTCAGCCAACACGCCATCTTTAGCGATAGAACGTTTAAAGCGGCGAAGTGCAGAGTCAATGGTTTCATTTTTCTTAACCTTAGTTTCAGACACAAGTTTTCCCTCCCTCCGAAACAGACCGTCCAGAGCATTAAACACGGTTTATCAAACTCCATTATAAGTCAAAACAAAATACAGTGTCAACTCACTAATTTCACTCGTAAACAATGCCAAAGCCATTTTTCAAAATATCGTAGAACATCATGTAAGTATCCCCATTCGTCAGCTCTTTTACATTGAGCATTTGACCAATGATTTCCTCGCTGATCCAGCCGCGGGAAATGAGATCCTTAAGCGCCGTTTCTCTCGTCGTATCGAGTCCAGCCGTCAGTGCCAGCATATAGGCCGACTGCTCCAATGTCAATGGTCCAGTCAATAAATCCTTCATATCCTTGACCGCACCGTCAGGAAAACCGGGGAACTGGTCAGGATGCGCTTTTTTGAGCGTTCTAAGCTTGTTCAAATAGCGCCCAATGCTCATCGAGCCATCAAGGTCCCATGCCTCATTCGAATAGCTTCCAGACGTCATATACATGCTGGCTGCTGCCACAAGGCCCTTATAGTCCTTGTGTTTCATGTAAGCAGGCTGTTCGAACTTTTCATAGGTCAAGTCCATGCCCTGCTTAACGAGCTTCTTGCGCAGCTTGCTGATGAGCTCCGTCGATTGGGACAGCTCTCTGACCGTGATGTCGTTGCTAATGGCAAGGCTCGCCGCCGCTCCTGCAGCTTCTGCCGTCGCCATGCCTAGCGGAATGACCCTTGCACTGCCATGAGGAATGGTGTCAAAGCTGGCTGAGCGTCCTACTACGAGCAGCCCATCGACTTTAAGTGGAACCAAGCTGCGGAACGGAACGCCATATTGCATCGGGCTTAGCATAATTGTTCCCACATCGCTGTAGTTGATGCTTTGAATATCAATATCGTAAGAGCCATAAGCGATTGCATCCCATTTATCCCGATTTTCCAGCACATCGGCCAGCGTCAGCCTGTACTCGCCATATATATGCCGTGATTCTCTTATATACAGCTCTGATGCAGTACCCGCGTAGTTCATATTGGCGAACTGTGGGTATGTCTTTTTTAAATAGTCGACGATGAGCGGCGACTCTTTTTTGCCGACTTCCATGCCGCGAGCCACGGATTTCGGATCTAGCGGGTCAACTCCATAAATCTGCATCGTGTTAAACAACATCGTTTCATTGTTTTCCCTGCCTATATTAAGACTGCGAATTTTCACCTTCTCGGGATCGCTTGGCGGATATTTTCTGGCATCGCCAAATCCCCATATGCTCGTGCTGTCTAAGCCTAAGCCTTCCAGCCCTTTGAAATTCCGCCAAGCCTCGTTCGTCACATTGTCCATTCTAAACACGAGCGTTGCTGCCATCTTCGCCTTGCCTTCGCCAATATCTTGGCGTCCAATAGAGTAAGGAACGCCAGAGGCGGCAGCGATATCAGCATCCTGCGAAGCATCAATGACTACTTTTGCCGCAACCTTCTCGGCCCTGCCATCCGGTTTAATAATCGACAGCCCCGTTAGCTGCATATTCTCGCCGGACTGCTGCAAAATCGGCTCCATCTTCTGCACATGCATGAGCAAATCAATGTTTTGCTCCTGTTTAATCATTTTGTAAAAGACGTTGGCCGCCGTATGTGTATCAACCGAGCTGCCTTCTACCTGATCAAACCACTCCTGAAATAACCCTTCATTCAAAAACTTCGATTTGTGCAAATAGCGATAATACCACGGCTGATTTGGGGAATAATTCAAATCGAGCGTATTCAGCCCGCCCAGCGTCATTAAACCGCCCAAAATATCGCGGTCTCTGCCTTCAAGCAGCAGCACGCTCAGCCCATTTCTAGCTCCAGACACAGCAGCCATTATTCCTTCCGGATCGGTACCGACAACAATTAAATCATAGCTCGACTTTACGGCCTCAACCGATTCGACCTTCGTAAAGGGAGCTTGAACACGGTCAATGGACAAACGATCGATAGAAGCTGCTTTAAATTTATATAAATAATAGCAACCGACCAGCATCAAAAAAGCGAGAGCAACGATCGTCAACATTTTATATTTCTTCTTCAACAACTAAAATAACCTCCGAATTATGAATGCCGCCAAGCAGCAAAGCTTTCATTACTAGATTAATAGACTTCATTGGCCGAAAAAGGGCAGGCTCCCGCTTCTCATTAGGAGCCAGCGTATCATGCGAATGCTGCGCCTAAACTGCATCAATGCACAATAGCTTCCGGATGAAGCAGCGTATGCATATCCGTAGAAGAAGTAACGGTCAACCTCGGAACCAGCATTGGATCGGTTCCCGGCACAGCAAAACCACTGCGTACGGAGAACGCCATCCGATAACCATTTTCACGCAAATGATAAATAATCTGTGTGTTCGCCTCGCCGTACGGGTAAGCAAAATAAGGCGAGTCAATGCCAAGCTCTTTTATTTGGTGAATATCATTCGTAATCAGGCTGGCGTCTGCAAGCGAAGAATAGGCAATGCCGCAAACCGCTGTCCCTTTTTTGTGCAAATCATAGGTGTGGCTGTGATATTCAAATACGTCGCTCGACGCTTTCATTTCCTCAGTGGAAAGAAAGCTTGTTTTTTTCGAATCGAATGCTGCCGTCTTTTGTTGAATATGTATTCCAACAACAAACATCGTCGCGTGAAAGCCATATTTTTTCAAAATAGGATAAGCATAAATAATATTGTTTTGATACCCATCATCGAACGTAATAACGACCGACTTATCCGGCAAAGCACCTTCGCCATTAATATATTTCTCAAGCTGCTCCATCGTCGCTGTCTTGTAGCCATTCGTGTGCAAATATTCCATCCCCTGCTCAAACGATTCCAAACTAATCATGGAATTGTTGTCCGGCTCGCTAATGTCAGCTTTTGGAGCAATGTAGTGGTACATCAATACAGGTACCCGATCAGCATTGTCCGCCAGCGTCAACGCTTTTGAATCCAGCTGCGGTTGATTTGCTTGTTTGTGCGTCATAATAAACGCTCTATTTTTGGCTAATTCCCAAGAGGTGCAGATTTTTTTCGTAACAACCGTCCCTGGATGGGCTACTGCTGTAGCATAGACAGCGATTAGAAGGACGATTGACAATAGACCGGCAGCGATATTTTTTTTGGAACGGGACATACAAACTCCTTTCAAAAACCTTTATTGCATGTTCAGCTTTGCCTTATAACGCATTTAGCGGGCCCAGCTTCTCGCCTCCGAGCAAATGGAAATGCAAATGATACACCAATTGACCGCCATCGCTATTCACATTGTTAATTAAACGGTAGCCAGATTCGGCAATGCCCTGCTCGATCGCAATTTGACGTGCTGCTGTGAACAGCTCAGCCATTACAGCATCGTCGTCTGCGGTCACATCATTCATTGTGGCAATATGCTTTTTAGGAATGATTAAAATATGTACGGAAGCTTCCGGCTTAATATCTTTAAAAGCAATGACTGTATCCGACTCATACACTTTAGTTGACGGCAATGTACCTTCGACAATTTTACAAAAAATGCAATCCATTCAAAACTCCCCCTAAATTATGTTATACAACCTTATTCCATCATAACGGAATGAGCAAAGCTCGTCCAATCCCATCAGTCTTCCTATAGGTTAAAAGATGGATCGGCATAGGTTTTTGACGGCTCGCAGCTGCTAGTGCAACCGGGCATCTGTGTGTTCGTCTATCGCCTGCTCCAGCTTATCCGCAATTTCCAGCCAATTGTTGTAGCCATTGCCGATTTGAATGGATAAGCTTCTGCTTTCCAATGCATCTGTATTAAAAGCCATTACAGCTTCCAGCTGCTTGCTGAATGCCTGCTGAAGCTTCGTTAGGTATGCCTGCTCGGCTGCCGTTAGGGCACCCTCATGGCCGCCGACTTTGGCCAGCGACTGCTGCACCGCGTTAAAATAAGCTTCCAGCTTGCCGCTAGCAAACTCCGTGCCCTTATATTGATGCGCTTCTTTCAGATAACCCATCACATGATCAACGTGACGGAAAGCCGCGCCAGCACTGAATTTGGCCTCATTGCGTTCCAAAAGCTCCGCTGATTTCCCCAGCTTCTCAAGCTCAGGCAATACCGCATTATAAAATGCTGCGGCGCCGATGGCATCGGAAGCGACACGCTGTCCAGTCTCATATTTCTTCTCTTGAATGTTGGACAAATATTGCGAATATAAAAACATATTTCCATTAAGGCTGCACACCAGCAGCACGATAGTGATTGCCAATGCAATCGGTTTTTTCTTCGGCGGTTGTTGCTCTACTGACACGCTTTCTTCCCCCTAAAATTAAATCGCCTTACTGTATATAATTACAGCTATTGCTTACTCTTCGCCATAAAGGTGCTGCTCCAGCTTCAACGAAGTCGCACCGACTGCCCGCCATCAAAAAAGAATACGTGGCACTGCGCTACTTTACGCAGCAAAACGGCTTCGATCGCTTCCGCATAAAGCTCTAGCTGAAACCGATGGCGCTCTGCTGCCTGCTCCCATTGCTGATTAATGATCCGGTCCGTTTTATAATCGACCAGCACCAATCCATGCTGATCCTCGAACACACAGTCCACCACGCCTTGAATTAAAATCTGCTCGTCCTTTGCATCGTCAGCAACGAAAGGGTGCACCCGCGAGGCAGACAGCATGCAGCTGAATGGCACCTCGCGTTTGACCTCACCGGCTGCCAGCAGACGCAAGCCGAGAGGGCTTGCGAAAAAAGCAGCAATGTTCATGGCATCGATAACCTCCGCCTGACGCGGTGTCAAGAGCTTGCGTTCTACCATGCCGTGGACCGTCTTAATAACGACGTCCTCGTCAACTGTGCCATTAAGCGGTATATGCTGCATGACAAGGTGATTGACAGAGCCTTTCTCCGCCGCTGTAAGTGAAATCTGCTCCATAAACCGCGGACGGCGCAAGCGGAAGGAGCCTATAGGCGCTGGCTGGCTGTCATTGCTATTATTCGCTTCTCCATGCTCCCTTGCGACACCCGACTGCTTCGGATGTTCTAACGGCTCCGACGATGAGTAACTGCCGCTTGCATTAACATCTTTCATCACTGCGGCTCCAGTGTCAAACAAAGGAGCGGCTTCGCGGTCAGCAAGAGCTTCCCCATGAAGACGTTTAATCTCAGTAACAGACGTTTTGGCCGGCAAAAGAGTTGCAGCTTGATGAGAATAATGAAAATCCAATCGCTCGCGCAGCTCGCTGTCCTGCTCCTCTGGCTGCAGCTCAAGCTGCGCCAGCGAAAGAATGCCTTGCAGCCGCAGCTCCCTCTCCTCAAGGCCCTCATTTGGCTGGAGCGCTGCTGCTGCTTCACTGCTGAATACCGCCGCTGCAACGAAGCCTGATCGCCATTCCAGCCTTCTCATGCCGGATAGCTGATCTATTTCCTCTGCATCCTGCTGCTCAAAGCTTGATGCAGCGAGCGGTCCAAGCCAATCTAAAAAAGTCGATGCCGATGCCAGTTTAAAATCCGGTATGCTGCCGCTTGCATCAACAGCTGCCAGCCAGCCCGGCAGCTTCTTAGCTGCATCTGAAACCGTACCGACCAGAAACATTTTTTCCTTTGGGCGGGTGAGAGCCACATATAAAATCCGCATTTCCTCGGCCAGCATTTCCATGCGCAGCCTGCGGCGAATCGCTAGAAATGGCAATGTCGGATAGCTGACACGCTGCTGTGGGTCCACAAACCGCGGTCCGAATCCGAGCTGCTTATGGCGCAGAAAAGCACTCCGCAAATCCTGCTGGTTAAATGACTTGCCAAGACCTGCCGTGAACACGACAGGAAACTCCAGCCCTTTGCTCTTGTGGATCGACATAATACGGACGACATTTTCCTGCTCGCCGAGCGCCCGTGCCGTTCCAAGATCCCCTCCGCTATCGCGCATTCGCTCTACAAAACGCAAAAACCGGAACAAGCCCCGGAAAGAGGTTGCCTCGTAACCGCGAGCGCGGTCATGCAAAGCGCGTAAATTCGCTTGGCGCTGCGTGCCGCCAGGAAGACCGCCGGCAAAATCATAATAAGCGGTTTCACGGTATATACGCCAAATGAGGTCAGCCAAAGCGCCCTGTCTGGCCTCACTGCGCCAGCGCTCAAGCTGCGCGAGAAAATGGGTCAGCTTCTGGCGCAGCGCCTCTGGAAGCGTTAGGCTGCCTTCGGCAGCTAGCAGCGCTTCAAAATAGCTGACGCCGGACTTTTCTATCCTTATGAGCGCCAGTTCCTCGGCGTCCAAGCCGAAAATAGGAGATCGCAGCGTACCTGCGAGCGGGATATCCTGATACGGATTGTCAATGACACGAAGCAGGGACAATATCGTCTGCACTTCAATGGCATCAAAATAGCCGCTGCTCAGCTCGGCATAAGCGGGTACCCCATCAGCCTGCAGCTCCTCGATGATAATAGGTGCCCACTGCGATGTCGCGCGCAGCAAAATAACGATATCACGCCATTCCAACGGACGGCTCCGTTTATTTTTGCCATCATAAACGCGGTAGCCGCTGTCCATAAGCGATTGGATTTTACGCGCAATCAGCCGGCCTTCCAGCTGCGCTGTCTGCAAATCCTCCGCCGACTCAGCAGCGTCTTGCTCCTCATCCTCATCCTCTGGCTGCACTTTATCGTCCGCGATGACAGAGCCGGCCTTATCGATGACAATCAGCTCTACTTCGTATGCGCCCGTTTCCTCTGCTGCTGGATAAGAAGCGCCGCACACAAGCTCTGCGCGCTGATCATAATCCATTTCGGCTACGGATTCCCGCATAATGCCGCGAAATACATCATTCACGCCGTCAACTACCTCTTGACGGCTGCGGAAGTTGCGCGCCAGATCAATGCGCAAGCCTGCTGATTGTTCATCGGAAGAAGCAGCTTGAGCTATTGAAGATGCATGAGTGGCAGCTTCTTTATCCGCTTCGTCCATGTCGTGTAGGGCAATCTGTACTGCGTAGCTTTTGTATTTATGCATAAATAGATTTGGCTCCGCAAGCCGGAAGCGGTAAATGCTTTGCTTCACATCGCCAACCATAAAACGGTTCCCCGCTCCCGGTCTTGATATTAGCGTTACAATCGCTTCCTGCACCATATTCATGTCCTGATATTCATCAAGCAAAATTTCATCGAATTGGTTCTGGTATTCCAGCGCCGCATTCGAAGGCAGTGTCTGCTCTACGGACGAGTCTTCCGTGCGCAATATGCGCAGGCAATAATGCTCCAGATCGCCAAAATCCAGCAGCCCCTTCTCCCGTTTCGCTGCTTCATACCTTTTGCCAAAATCAATAATGAGCTCGCTCAGCGCCGCCATTAATGGAGCCAGCTCCTGCAGCTCCTCCAAAAACTGTTCCGGCGTACGCCCGAACAGCTCATCGGCTAATGTGGCGAGCAGCTTTTTGGCACCGTCCCGCAAATCTTTCGCCTGCTCCTGCAGCGATTTGTCATATTCGTCGCCGCGCATCGCCTTTAATTTTCCAAACCCCACCGTATGGAACGGCTCAAACCATTGCTCCCAAGGGCTTTCCTGTACGGCAGTCTTGAGCATAAGGACAAGTGCCAGATCGTTCTCGAAATTGGCAGCATAAGGCGCTGGCCCAGCAGGCTCGCGCGTTAAATCAAGCCCCTTCCGCAGCAGCGCCTCCGCTCCGGCAAGCGCCAGCTCCACATCGGCCCGCAAGCTGGCAACCCATTTGCTGTGCTGAAGCTCGGCTGCATTTTGCACATTAAAGCTTTGAGCCGTTTCACGCAGCCATTCTTTGGGCCACGGATGACTTTGTGCGAAAGCATACAAATCCTGTACAAGCTTGTACAGCGGCTCATCGCCGCGTTCTCCGCCCAGCCGGTCCGCAAGCGCCAGAAAAGCGCCACCGGCGCCAGAATCGGCATCAGCCTCGTCATATTTTTCCTCAAAAAGCTGATCCAGCACCTCCATCCGCAGCAGCTCGCTCTCTGTCTCATTGGCGATGCGAAAGCCGGGATCAAGCCCAATCAGCGGATAATAACGGCGAATAACATCGAGACAAAAAGAATGAAGTGTCGTGATCGACGATCTGTTCATCAGCGCAAGCTGGCGCCGCAAATGCTCAGATTCAGGCTGGCGGTCCAGCTCCTTCTCCAGCGCAAGGCGAATCCGCTCCTTCATTTCCGCAGCTGCCGCTTTCGTAAAAGTCGCAACGAGCAAGCGGTCCACATCGGTCGAGGATGAAATTTTGCGAATGATGCGCTCCACCAGCACAGCCGTTTTGCCAGAGCCAGCAGCAGCAGCTACAAGGATGTTGGATCCTTCCGTTACAATGGCGCTCCACTGCTCATCGGTCCAGGTGCTGCCTTCTGGCTTAATGGCCTTTATCATTTCCATCATCGATGCTTTCTCCTTTCTCCAGCCGCTGCCATAGCTCTTCCGTTGAAGGCTTGCGAAGCCGCACATATTCATTGCCGTCAAACAGCGGATCGAACTGGCAAACCGCTTTATAATCACAATATTGGCATGGTATTTTTGTCCCAAGCTTGTAAGGCTCAATCGATACCTTGCCACAGCTGATTTCCGAGCCAATTCCGCTAATCGTCCTCCTGACGGAATCCCGCAAAATGTCCCACTGCTTGTCCGTCACGACGGAAGAGCTGCTATAGAAAGCTCCATCCTTCTTAAGCGCTACAGGCAATAGTTCGGAGTGGCCCGTTTCCAGCTGATTATCCATGAGGCGCACCGCCTCTGCTTCCGCCGTAACGAGCCCTCTCAGCTTGAAGCGCTTGCGCAGCTCTGCCTTGATTTTCGCTTCCGGCATTTGATTCGACAGCGCAAGCAGAGGATTATGCACGTGAAAATAAAGCACCCCCGCGGGCGATGCCTGCTTTCCAAGCCAGCCGGAAGAATGCGTCACCAATACGTCCAAATACGTCAGCATTTGCAGGGAAAGTCCAAAGGCCACTTCCTCAAGACGCAGCTGGGTCACGCTAGACTTGTAATCCAGCACGCGCAGCAGCAGGCCCTGCTCCGTATCCGCAGCATCAACCCGGTCGATCCGCCCGATTATTTCCATGGACTGTCCATCCTGCAAGGGAATGATAAGCGGCGGCAGCGTTCCTCCAGGCCCAAAATCAACCTCCAGACCGACTGGCTGGAACGCCGCCCGGCGGGCATGCTCACTGAGCATAATGGCCGCCTGCGCTACAATTTCCTTAAGCTTGCGGGCAATATAGCGATAGCGGCCGCTGCTCAGCAATATTTGCGATTGCAGCCTTGGTGCTAGCTCGTCCACCGTATGAACCGCCGCCGCGCGGATTTCACGCTCGGAAGCCGAGCCGAAAGCGTGGCCAAGCCCTTCTTCTCCGGCCAATCGGCTGAGCGCGGCGTGAAATAGTTGTCCCACATCCGGCGCTTCCAGCCGGTTCATTTTACGCTCGCGCAGCTTCAGCCCATGAATGGCAAAATGCTGAAAAGGGCAGGACACGAAGCGCTCCATTCTCGAGACACTCGCCCTCAAGCGAACGCCATAAAGCTGCTGTGCCGTATCAGCGGTCAACAGCTCCTCCTGATTCACATATCCAAGCGATTTCGTAAGCAACGCAAGCTTCGCCTGCCATTCTGGACGTACTGCGAACCAATTGTAAAGCTCCCACCAAAAAGGAGCAATCTCGCTCCCCTGCTTCCAAGAGCGCAGCTCCGTTATTAAGTAAGACAAGGCTCGCTCTGGATGCTGGATATATTCCCTTTGCTCCTTTACAGACATAGCCGGCGTAGGCTCCGCCTGCACTTGCTGTATCGGCAGCCCATGAAACAGCTGTCTTACCTGCCTGATAATTTCGGATGGGAGCAGGCTTTTCCCTTCTTCATCTGCCTCTGACCAGCTCATCCACAAATGTTGGCTCGGCGTTGTGAGCGCACTATAAATCAGAAAGCGCTCATCGAGCAGCCTTCGCTTGACGCCAGGTGCCATGACCAAGCCTTCCTCAGCCAGCCGCTCCCGCTCCTGGTCCGTCAGTACGCCATCCTCCTGAAAACGCATCGGCATGACGCCATCATTGGCTCCCAACACATAACAGATCTGTACCTGTCCGGAACGCGTCCGGTCCATGCTGCCTACCAGCACCTGATCGAGAGCAGGCGGAATGGCTCCTAATTTCAGGCTTTCCAGTCCTGTCTCAAGCATGCCAACGAATATATCGGGAGGCAGCGGTTCATTTCCGACGAGCTCGACCAATTGGTCAAGCAAATTCATGACCCCATCCCACAGCTGGCGATGACCGCGTGAGCGCTGCACACGCCCAGCCTCGCTGTCCTCGCGGCTCCAGCGCTCCAGCCGATCCGCCGCCCCCGTATGCTCAAGCAAGCGGTATAAAGCTTCACACATCATAGTGACATTTGAAGCCTTCTCCAGCTCTTTGCCAAACTGCTGCAATGGCGGGACGATTACGCCGCGCGCCGCCATGACTGCTTCGAACTCCGCCTTCGCACGCATGGATGGCGCATTGACCGCAGCATCCTGTTCTTCCTCAAGCGACTCGACAATGAATGGACGCCATCTTTTTTCATCCAGCCACTTCCAGCCATCAATGCCCGCCGCCAAAACGAAGTTTTCCAGCCAATCAAATTGATCACGGGGAATGCTTCCGTCAAGCGGAAACAGCAGCTCCGTCTTAATGCAGCGGAACACCGCTTCATAGCTCCAATTATGCAGCACCGTCTCCAGCGCGGAGCGGATGAACTCGACCAGCGGATGATGAACGGTCGTGTGCCTCTGATCAAGGAAATAGGGGATATTGTATTCTTGAAAAACAGCTTCGATATAGTCGCTATAATCTCCCGTATTCCGCACCATAACCGTCATATCGCGCCAGTTCGTTCTATCTTCCCTTACCCGGCGCAGCATATCGCGCGCCAGCAGCTCCACCTCGGTTCGCCGGTTTGCTGCCGCATGCAGCGACAAGCCGCATAATGGACTGGCTGCATCCAGCATAGCCGGATTAGAAAGCGCCATTTGCGTCCGGCCCCCGTAGTGGCGCTCCAAATGAGCCAGCATAGGGCTGCTGCTGAACCTGCCCGCCGCTTCACCGCCATCGTTTACTGTACGCCCATGCATGCCGAGCATAATAGGCTCCAGCATTTCAACGCCTAAGCCCTCCGCCAGCTCCCTCAGCAATACATAAGCATCCGCTGTAGGATGAAACAAATCCAGCTCTCCTGGCCGCTCTCCATCCGCATAGGTTCGATTCAGCTTAAGTGTAATCGTCACTTTCTTCGCCGTGCTAATAAGCGAGCTAAGCGCGACATATTCTTTTGGCGTAAAGCCATTAAACCCGTCTATCCAAATTTCCGTGTCTCGAATCGTTGAAAATTCGGACAGCCCTGTTGACAGATGAGCCAAATAATCCTCCGAATCCAAATATTGCCCAGCGAGCTCGGTCTCCAGCTTCTCGTATACAAGCTGCAGGTCATGCAGCTTGCGCTTCAGCAAGGCTGAGTCCTGCAGGGCAGAAGCTGCCTCTTCCCTGCGCTCTGCAATCATCGCCGAATTAATGCCATAACGCTTCCATTCGGTCAACAGCTCCCCAAGTCGCTCAATGAAGCCCGGCTTTCCCGCTCCATGCTCGAATAGCTCCAGCTGATTGCCCAGCCGCTGTACGATTTTGTAGAGCAGCATATTCTTGCCCTCGTCGCCAATTGGAATAAGCGCTGTTCCTCCGGTTTCCTGCATGACGCGAAGAGCAAGCCTGCGCAGGCTCAGCACCTGCGCCCGAATCATTCCCTGCAAGCCGCTGCCTCGAAGCAGCGTATACTCGGACTGAAAGGTCGCCTGTTCAGGCACAAGCAAAATAAGCGGAGCCCCGTCCGGGTCTGCGCTCAGCCTGCCGCGAATCGCATCCAGGCAATATGTCGTTTTTCCCGCTCCCGAGCGGCCCAGCACTAATTGAAGCGGCATCATGCAGCCCTACCTTCCGTTACGGTTCTATTATCAACCATACTACCATACCCGCAGCCACTTTTCACGAGCTCTTCAAACATACGTTCTTAAATATTTGGCAAAAAAACCTCTTGAACGAGCAAAAAGCATACTCGCCGTTCAAGAGGTTTCCGTTATTTGCTGCGCACCTCAAAGATGGCAAATTTCAAGTAATGCCCTTCTGTTACGCCAAGCAGCTGCGGATGATCCTTGCCTGCCGCCCGCCATTCCACAAGCCTAAGCAGCTTGCCTGCATCAGCTGCGGCCTCCTGGATCGTCTCCAGAAACAAATCAGGACGCATATGGTAGGAGCAGCTCGCCGTTACCAGATAGCCGCCTTCATTCACCAGCTTCATGCCATGCAAGTTAATATCTTTATAGCCGCGGACAGCACCTGCTACCGCATTTTTTGTTTTGGCGAACGCCGGAGGGTCCAAAATGACAACGTCCCAGGTTTGGCCTCCGCCGCTGATCGGCTTAGACGTATCCGTGCCTGCACGGCTGCGCTCCAGACGCTCCTCCAGCCCCTTCGTTTGCAGTCTCAAGTAATCAAAAGCATCGGTTACAACAAATTGTACGCGATCGGTAAAACCGTTGCGTTCCACATTGCGGCGCGCCGTATCAATGGCATGCTCGGAAATGTCCAAGCAGGTCACTTTCTTCGCCCCGTATTTACAAGCGTGCAACGTAAAGCTGCCCGTATGCGCAAAGCATTCCAGCACCGTAGCACCGTCCCAGTAGGGGAAGGTGACCTCTTTGCCATTTGCATTGACTGGAACGAGTTCCCCTGTTGTCTCTGCACTCGCGCTGCTGTCCTCGGCAGGCTTCGGCATTAGCTTAATGCCGCTGCGCAGGCCCCAGCCCTTCATCAGCGGAGCGATGGAGGCGCGATTTTCACGCTGATCATAGAAATAGCCTGTCTTCTGGCCCTCCACAATATCAACCTCAAGCTTAAGCCCATTTTCTTCGATTTCCAAAATCGCCGGGCATTCCCCGTACAGCACGCCTGTACGCTTCTCTAAGCCCTCCAGCTGTCTAACGCCGACATCGCTGCGCTCATAGATGCCGCGAGGCTCAAACACCTGGATAAGCGCTTCAATGATCGCATCGCGGTGAATGTCCATGCCGAGTGTAAGCAATTGGATGACTAGCACATCATTAAAGCGGTCAACGGTCAGGCCTGGCAAAAAATCAGCTTCTCCGTATACGAGCCTGCAATCCTGATCCGGCACAAAACGGCTGCGGTGCTCCTTCGCCTGCTGGAAACGCTCGTGGAAAAACGCAGCATCCATCGCCTCCAGCGGTTTATACGAAATAATACGCACCGTAATTTGCGATTTAGGATTCCAATAGCCCGTTGCCAGATAACGTCCTTGGTGACTGACTACGTCAACCAAGCCGCCCGGCTCCGCGGTGCCTTCCATTTTATCAATCTCGCTTGCATATACCCATGGGTGGCCCTGCTCCAACCGTTTTTTGCGCCCGCGCTGCAGCGCTATCCTTGCTCTCGTCATTATGGCAAAACCAACCTCTCTCATGCTTGTCATGCTTGTCTTGTTTGCTGCATATATGTATGGGTACATCTGTCACTCGTTTTTAGAAAAGGAGATTCAGCCCATGCTTCATTCTATTATTTTGCCGATTGTAATCGGCTTTGCATTATTCTTGAGCGGCATGAAGCTGATGGAGCTGGCGCTGCATCGCCTTGCCGGCACACAATTGAATCGTATTTTGCAGCGGTTTACCGCTACGCCCATTCACGGACTGGCGGCTGGCGCCATCTCTACTGCTTTTCTTCAGAGCAGCACAGCCGTTACCGTCATCTCTATAGGCCTCGTCAATGCCGGGCTGCTCACCTTTCGGCGAACGCTCGGCATCATTCTTGGCACCAACATCGGCACCTGCCTGACGACGGAGCTGCTTGGGCTGAGCCTTGAGCGTCTCACAATGCCGCTGCTCATTCTCTCCGTCTCCGCCTGGCTGCTGACCGCACTGCTCGGCGAGCTGCAGCTTATTCCCGCCTTAAGGACGGGCGGCTGGCTAAACACGATTCGTTCCGCCTCCGTTGCTACGCTCGGTTTTAGCATTTTGCTCGCCGGCATGGCGATGATGCAAAGCGTCGGCCCAGACATTCAGCAAAGCGCCATGTTTGACTGGTTTATGAGCAAAACGGCGGACAGCCTCTGGTGGGGGCTGGCCGCCGGTGCGGTGCTAACCGCAGCCGTGCATAGCAGCACGGCTGTCATTGCCATTATTATGGGTTTTGCGGCAATCGGAGCGGTGCCGCTAGAGGTTGGCATTGCCGTTGTACTAGGCGCAAACGTTGGCACCTGCGTCACAGCACTGCTCGCCTCCATTGGCGGATCGCGCGCGGGACAATTCGTTGCGCTCGCTCATATCACACTGAATGTCGGTGGCGCGCTGCTTTTCATGCCGTTTGTTGGCCTGCTCGCTGAAATATCTGCTTGGCTGACCGCAGCTCCAGCAGCGCAAATTGCTCATGCGCAAACGCTGTTTAATATTTTCAGCTCGCTGCTTGCCCTGCCGCTTTGCTATTTGCCAGCTCTGCGTCGGGCACCGCACCCAAACTAAACTTCCAACCCTGCACTATAAGCTATGTAAATGGTATGCCGAGGAGCTCTAATGCGCCGGAGACAATCCGATTGTTGTTGTCATAGCCGGATTGCTTCTGGCGTCTCCATGCATCAAGCGGCTCGAACCAATCCACTCCGCGAATTTCTTCTACTTGAGCTTGCAAATCGCCGCCGATGGCTTCAACCAGGTAATAGTGAACCTCTTTATCGACCGTACCATAGGTATCATGCTGGTACTGATATTTAATTTGGTCAATAGGTGCTATGATATTGCCCCGAAGCCCCGTTTCCTCAGCAATTTCCCGCAATGCGGTCTGCTCAACGGTTTCGCCTGCCTCCATCTTGCCTTTGGGAAGCGATACTTTGCCATAACGATCTTGAATAAGCTGAATTTGCAGCTTGCCTTCTTCCGTGCGGCGGTAGACGACGCCTCCTGCTGATATTTCCTTCACACCTGTTTCCCCCTTGCCTGATTGACATCATATCGCAATAGCGAAAATTGCAGCCGCTGCCTCCTAGTGAAGCCAGCGGCCGAAATTCGCACACATTGAATGGCCTTTTGTTATGCTCTTAATGCTTCTGCTTTTGTATGAACAGCAGCTTCCTGATCCTGCTCACTACCCAGCTCCAGCACAAAGCTATGTGTCTCAGAGCCGCGAAGTGCCGGCGCTTCGCCTTCCAGCACTCGCACGAGCTGGCCACGGCATTCATTGACGCCAGCTTCGGTAACCTTAACGCGGCACAGCTTCCCGATTAATTCTTCGGAGCCGTTGAATACAACTTGAATGTAGTTGTCGGAATAGCCCATAACGAGTCCCGTTCCTGGAGCTCCCTTGTAGTCGCGCTCTGGAATAATATCAAGCACAGCGCCTACATACTTTTCTGCATAAGCAAGCTGCATGCGCTCGGACAAGTCGATCAGCTTGTGGACGCGCTCATTTTTAATTTCATCATCCACTTGATCTTCCATGCGCGCTGCCGGTGTACCCGTCCGTTTGGAGTAAGGGAACACGTGCATTTCCGAGAAGCCCAGCTCCTCCATAAAGCGGAAGCCTTCCTCGAACATTTCATTCGTTTCGCCAGGGAATCCAACGATAACGTCCGTGGTAATGGCAACACCCGGCATAACCTCGCGGATACGCTTGATTTTCGCCGCGAATTCCTCGGTCGTATATTTGCGGCGCATCCGCTTCAGCACGGAGTTTTCGCCGGCCTGCAGTGGAATATGGAGATGACGGCACATTTTCGTAGAACGATTCAGCACATCAATCATCGCCTCATCGATCTGGCTTGCTTCAATCGAGCTGATACGGATACGCTCCAGCCCTTCGATATGATCCAGATCCCACAGCAGATCGCTCAGACGGTAGTTATCCAAATCGTCGCCATAGCCGCCAGTGTGAATGCCCGTAAGCACGATTTCCTTGTAGCCTGCCGTAACCAGCTGCTTCGCCTGCTCAACGACGCTATGCGCATCCCGGCTGCGGGACAAGCCGCGCGACCATGGAATGATACAGAAGGTACAGAAGTTGTTGCAGCCCTCCTGAATTTTCAGAAATGCCCGCGTGCGCTCGGCAAAATCCGGCACATCCAGCTCCTCGAATTCGCGCGTCTTCATAATGTTGCGAACAGCGTTGACTGGCTGGCGGTCCGCATGAATTTGATCGACAAATGTCATGATTTTCTCGCGATCCTGCGTACCGATAACAAGATCGACGCCGGGAATCGCCATAATTTCGGCTGGGGACGTCTGTGCGTAGCAGCCTGTTACCGCTATAACGGCATCCGGATTGCGGCGCACTGCGCGGCGAATGATTTGGCGGCTCTTCTTGTCGCCTGTATTGGTCACCGTACAGGTGTTGATTAAATAAACATCAGCGGTCGCTTCGAAATCGACCTGCTCGTAGCCTTCATTTTTGAAAAGCTGCCATATCGCTTCCGTGTCATAAAAATTCACTTTGCAGCCTAATGTATAAAATGCAACCGATGGCATGTTGTTATACTCCTCCCATTTCTCCAGCTTCATACAGCAAGCATGTCAATCCGACGATACCTGCGGTTTCCGTCCGCAATATCCTTTTGCCGAGGCCGACAATAATGGCTCCTGCTGCTTCTGCCTCATCTGCTTCACGCTCGGTAAAGCCGCCCTCCGGCCCCACCATAAGCAATACGCTCGGAGCGGAAGTATCGTTTCCCCTGTTAGAGCGCCAGCTAGATAGCGCCTGCCTAATGCCCACGCCTTCCGCTGCATCGCCTTCTCGTTCGTAACAAAACAAAACTAAATCATAGGAAGCAATCGATTTGACCAGCTCGCGCCAGCTTCGTACCGGCTCTACAGCCGGTACGCGGCAGCGATGTGACTGCTCCGCCGCTTCCTTGGCGATTTTGCCCCAGCGCTCCAGACGCTTTGCTTCCTTCTTGCCGTCATATTGCACAATCATGCGCTCCGACTGGAACGGGACAAACGAATAGGCGCCAATTTCGGTGCCCTTCTGGATGACCAGCTCCATCTTGTCGCCCTTCGGCAAGCTTTGGGCAATCGTAACGAGCCAGCTCGGCTCGCTATTTTGGGGAAGCTCCTCTGCAATATCCGCCACAACTTCAGTGGACGCCGCTTCACGCACCGAAGCAAGCACGACCCGCTGCTCGCCGTCGCTTGCTATAAACGTATCGCCTGCCTTCATCCGCATGACGCGCACAGCGTGGAAAGCATCCTCGCCAAGCAAGCGGACCTTATCATCTGCAAACTGCTCTTTCGCTATAAAATACCGCTGCATATTGTCTACATAACCATCCTTCATAATAGCATGTTTTCATGTCGAAAATCCACGACCAAACCGTGCCAAACAAGGTGAAACGGCAGGCGCCATCCTTTGGCGGCGCAGCGCGTTTCAATCCGAGAAATATAAGCCTATTTATATGTGTCAAACTTATAAATTCTTATATTTCAAGGTGAAACGGCTGCCCTTCGCCCTTTGGCGGCGCAGCGCGTTTCAATCCGAGAAATATTAAATAAACAGTCCGCCGATCAGGCTCATAAAATTGGCTGCCAATTCCTGCGAAAAATTAAGAATCGGGCTAATGGTCACCGCGCGAAGCGGTGGAATGAACAACAGCAGCAGGAAAATAATAATGCCCCATTGCATGTTCTGCTCCATTTTATACCCGACTTTAAGCGGTACGAGATTTTGAATGATCCGGTAACCGTCAAGCGGCGGCAATGGAATCAAATTGAAAATAAACAGCAAAAAGTTAAGCGAAATGAAATAAGAGAAAAATACTTGCAAAGCATCCTGTACGCCAATGGAGCCCATATGGTACAGTCCCGACTTGATGCTGATATAATAAAGAATAATGCCAAGCAGTCCGAGCACAAAGTTGCTAAGCGGACCTGCCGCCGTCACAATAACGCCCATTAAGCGCGGATGCTTAAAGCGATTTTGGTTTACCGGTACAGGCTTGGCCCAGCCAAAGCCTGCAAGCAAAATTAAAATCATCCCTAGCACATCCAAATGAACGCGCGGATTCAGCGTTACCCTGCCGGCATCATAAGCTGTATTGTCACCGAACTTGTACGCCGTGTAAGCATGCGCAAACTCGTGAACGGTGAAAGCAATAATAAGCACAAGCACAGCAAACGGCAATTCAGCGGTCGGATAAGCAAACCAACCTTCCATACTCATTGGGTTACCTGCGGCTTGCGTGCTACGAATACAACCCAGTCTTCATCGCGGCGTATTTCCTCCACGTTAAAGCCGGCTTTCACAAGCCCTTGCTCCACAAGCTCTTCCTTGTTTTTATAAATGCCGGAGGAAATATACAGCCCGCCCGGCTTCAGCGCCTGATAAACCTCATCAATAAATAGCAAAATAATTTCCGCTAAAATATTTGCAACGACCAGATCGACTGGCACCGAGACCGTCGTGGACTCATTAGAACCAACAGCTCCGCGTGCCCCTTTGCCGCCTAATACGCCAAGCAGATCGCTGAGCTTAACCTCGACTTGCTCCTCCAGACCGTTCAGACGCACATTTTCCGTCGCACTTGTGACAGCAATTGGATCCAGATCAAGCGCAAGCACACGGCTGGCACCCAATCTGCAAGCCCCAATCGCCAAAATGCCTGAGCCTGTACCAACATCAATGATTTCCTCGCCGCCCTTAATGACGGATTCCAGCGTCTGCAGGCAGAGGGAGGTTGTTGGATGTGTACCTGTCCCAAAAGCCATGCCAGGATCAAGCTCAATAATTTTCTCATTCGGCGCAGCTTCGTACTCTTCCCACGTCGGCTTTATAGTCAGTGTTTCCGATACTTTAAGCGGCTTAAAATATTGCTTCCAAGCCGTTGCCCAGTCCTCTTCATCTACCATTTGCGAAGTAATTTCATAATCGCCTGGATCAATGCCGAATTCACGCAGCTGTTCGATCGGTGCTACAAGCTCTGCTTTCAAAGCGGCGATATCTGTTCCTTCCGAAAAATACCCCTTTATAACCGCATGTCCTTCCGGAATATCATTCAGCGGTGTCTCATACCACTGACCGAGGGACGTGTCCCGTTCTTTGTTCAGCGTACCGGATTCTTCAATGGAAACCCCGTCCGCATCCCGTTCATGCAAAAAGTTAGAAATCATCTCAATCGCTTGCTCCGTCGTCGAGATTGTAAGTTCATGCCATTTCATTTGCTTCTACGCCTCCAGTGTGAAAAACTAACATCTATTGTACACCAATCCGCATTGATGCACAAAATATGTATTTGAAAATGTGATAAACCTGCTATTTTACAGCCTTTCCAGCCATTAAATCATCTTTTGCGCATAGCAAAAAGAGAGGGCAGGCTGCTTTCCCCTGTCCTCTCCGCCTGCAAATGCCAGTGCTGGCTTTACATGGCCCGTTTACATCAATAGCTAATACTTCCGCCTGCATCCTCAATTAGGCGCAGTACCCTGTCCTTGACATGCTCTTCAAGCGTCGCGGTAAGTGCTGTACTGTCTGCCTGTCCATCTACACGAAGCGCCTGCAGCTTGCGCAGCGCTCCCTGTGCCGCCTCAGAATGTTCAAAGACAGCACGTACGTGTTGATCAGCCATTATGGGCCAAGCCTCCCTCTTCGTATAGATAAGCGGCATTCCACCGCCCCGCTTCCTACTTCGATAGAATGGAAAACCAGCGCCATTATTATTCATTTTTTCGCAAGCTTTCAGAAAAAAAGACGATCCGCGCTTATTCGCCGCGGAACGCCTTTTTCATCCGATCAAAAATCGATTCATGATTTTCTGCCGTTTCTGTCGGAACTGAGCCTGTAACGCCGCCAAACTGGCGAAGCAGCTCTTTCTGTTCATCCGTCAGCTTCTGTGGCGTAACGATCGTTACTTTAACATGCTGGTCGCCCTGTCCATATCCGCGCAGCTTTGGTACACCTTTGCCTTTTAGGCGGAAATACGTGCCCGTCTGTGTGCCGGCTGGGATTTTCAGCTTGATTTTCTCCGTCAGCGTCGGAATTTCGATTTCATCACCGAGTGCCGCCTGTACGAAGGAAAGAGGAACCTCACAATAAATATCGTCGTTTTCACGCTCGAAAAACTCATGTGCTCTTACGCGAATAACGATGTATAAATCGCCCGCAGGACCGCCGCGTTGGCCAGCTTCACCTTCGCCGGACAAACGGATTTGTGCGCCTTCATCAACGCCAGCTGGGATTTTCACAGTAATTTTGCGCTGCTTCTTCACTTTGCCTGCGCCATGACAAGTTCCGCATTTGTCTTTGATTACGCGGCCTGTTCCGCTACAGTTGGAGCAAGCACGACGATTGACCATTCGGCCGAACGGCGTATTTTGCACAACCTCCTGCTGACCAGTACCGCTACATACGGAGCAAGTGTCCGGCTTCGTTCCTGGTTTCGCTCCAGAGCCTGTGCAAGTATCACATGTCTCGGTACGGGGAATCGTAATTTCCGTTTCCTTGCCGAATACCGCTTCCTTGAAATCAATCGTCATCGTATATTGCAAATCGCTGCCGCGCTGTGGCGCATTCGGATCACGACGGCCACCGCCGCCGCCAAAGAACATATCGAAAATATCGCCAAAGCCACCGCCGTCGAAACCGCCAGCTCCGCCGCCCATGCCTTGATTCGGGTCAACATGTCCGTATCGGTCGTAGGTTGAGCGTTTGCCATCGTCACTCAGCACGTCGTAAGCTTCCTTAACTTCCTTAAATTGCGTTTCGGCATCAGCTGCCTTATTGACGTCCGGATGATACTTTCGCGCGAGCTGACGATACGATTTCTTAATGTCATCCGCTGAAGCGTCTTTACCTACACCCAGAACCTCATAATAATCTCTTTTTGACAAACGGTATCACCTCCGCCCATAAATGTGTTGGATAAGCTGGGACAAAACAATTGGGTATGTGCGCCAAGGTCGTAACTGCGAGAAAGGGTGGACTTTCGGCCGCTGTTGTTTTCTGATTTCTTGAATTATTCCTCTTGAGGAAAAAATCCGAAAACAAAGGCGGACGCTGCCGCTCCTACAGTTCCACCCTTTCTCTCCGTTACTCCCATGCTACATATATCTCTTTTGTTCAACTTATCCTTTAAAGAAAGTATAGCTTCGCCTCAATTATTCGTCGAAGCTTTTATGATGACATAATCATGGAACAAGGTCAAAGACAGGGGAAGCCCTGTCTTTGACCTCTTCCGCGCTACAAGCTTAGTTTTTGTCGTCAACTACTTCGTAGTCAGCGTCAACCACATTGTCTTTGCCTTTTGCTTCCGGCTGCTCGCCTTCTGCGCCTGGCTGTCCAGCCGCTTGCTCATACAGCTTCACGGATAGCTGCTGTACAATTTCAGTCAGCTCATCAGAAGCTGCTTTGATTTCCTCCAGATTGTCGGTTGCAAGCGAAGCCGTTACTTTTTCTTTCGCAACGTTTGCTTTTTCGATTTCTTCTGGAGCTACTTTATCGCCAAGATCTTTAATCGTTTTGTCTACCGAGTATACGAGTTGGTCAGCGTTGTTTTTCGCTTCTACCAGCTCACGGCGTTTGCGGTCTTCTTCCGCATTCAGCTCGGCATCCTTCATCATTTGTTCAATTTCCGCGTCGCTTAGGCCGCTGGAAGAAGTGATTGTGATTTTTTGGCTTTTGCCTGTGCCTTTATCCAGTGCAGATACGTTAACGATACCGTTCGCATCGATGTCAAAAGTAACTTCAATTTGCGGTACGCCGCGCGGTGCAAGAGGAATATCGCTCAGGGTGAAACGGCCCAGCGTTTTGTTGCCCGCTGCCATTTCGCGCTCGCCTTGCAGGACGTGAATTTCAACGCCAGGCTGATTGTCAGCATACGTCGAATACACTTGCGATTTGCTTGTTGGAATCGTTGTGTTGCGGTCAATCATCTTCGTGAAGACGCCGCCTGCTGTTTCAATACCAAGGGAAAGCGGAGTAACGTCAAGCAATACAACGTCTTTAACGTCGCCAGTCAATACGCCTGCTTGAACGGCTGCGCCCAAGGCAACAACCTCATCCGGGTTAACGCCTTTGTGCGGATCTTTGCCGATCAGCTTTTTAACGGCTTCTTGTACGGCAGGAATACGCGTTGAACCACCAACAAGAACAACCTTGTCGATTTGGCTTGCGGACAGGCCGGAATCGCTCAGCGCTTGACGAGTTGGTTTCAGCGTACGCTCTACGAGGTCAGCTGCCAGTTCTTCAAATTTTGCACGAGTCAGGTTCGTTTCCATATGCTGAGGAACGCCATCTACCATCGTAATAAACGGCAGCGAAATCGTTGTCGACATAACGCCGGACAGTTCTTTTTTCGCTTTTTCAGCAGCATCTTTCAGACGTTGTACAGCCGCTTTATCTTTGGAAAGGTCTGCGCCTTGCTCTTTTTTGAATTCAGCTACAAGGTGATCGATAATGACTTGGTCAAAATCGTCGCCGCCCAGCTTGTTGTCGCCGCTTGTTGCTTTAACTTCGAAGAAGCCATCGCCAAGCTCAAGGATCGATACGTCAAATGTACCGCCGCCAAGGTCATAAACGAGGATCGTTTGATCTTCTGTTTTCTCAAGGCCGTAAGCAAGAGCTGCTGCTGTCGGCTCGTTGACGATACGAAGAACTTCCAGACCTGCGATTTTACCAGCATCTTTCGTCGCTTGACGCTGGCTGTCATTGAAGTAGGCAGGAACCGTAATAACGGCTTGCGTTACGGTTTGGCCTAAATAAGCTTCTGCATCAGACTTCAGCTTTTGCAAAATGATTGCGGAAATTTCTTGTGGCGAATAATCTTTGCCATCAATGCTTTCCTTATGGTTTGTACCAATGTGGCGCTTGATCGAAATAATCGTGCGGTCAGGGTTAGTGATCGCTTGGCGCTTCGCGCTTTCGCCAACGATACGCTCGCCGTCTTTTTTGAAACCAACGACCGAAGGGGTTGTACGGCTGCCTTCCGGGTTAGGAATAACGACAGCTTCGCCGCCCTCCATTACTGCAACGCAAGAGTTTGTTGTACCAAGGTCGATACCGATTACTTTACTCATCGTGAATTTCCTCCTTATAATGGTTCTTCATTCCATACATTCTATTATCAAAGGAAAATATCGGTTAGCCGCTCACTTTAACCATTGCCGGACGGAGAACCTTCTCCTTCAGCATGTAGCCTTTTTGAACTTCCTCCACAATAATTCCTTCTTCATATTCATCGGATTCCACCGTCATAATCGCCTGATGGAAGTCAGGGTTAAAAGCTTCTCCAACGACATTCATCGCCGTGAGACCTTCCTGCTCAAGCGTTTGTGTCAATTGGCGGAAAATCATGTCTACGCCTTTCGCAAGCGCCTCTACGTCACCATTAACGGAAACAGCAGCTGTAGCCCGATCGAAGTTGTCGACAACCGGCAGCAGCTCTGTAACGAGCTTCATCGACGCATAACGCGCCAGCTCTTCTCTTTCCTTAGTGGAACGACGACGGAAATTGTCAAAGTCCGCTTGTGTGCGAAGGTAGCGCTGCTGGCTCTCTTCAAGCTGCTTCTCAAGCTCTGCATAACGCGCATCAACTACTTCAGCTTCATTTTGCCCAGCTTCAGCCGTTTCTTGCGATTCGACAGTCTCGTCTGCCACTAGCTCCTCAACCACATCATTTTGTTGCTCTTTACTCACCCTATTCACCTCCTTCAAATGCCGCTAAACATGGCTTCATCATTTATACCAACGGGCCAAAAATGCAGCCATATCTTTAGAAATCATATCTACCAAACTCATTACCTTGCCATACTCCATCCGCGTGGGACCAAGGATGCCGATTGTTCCGAGCGGCTGCCCGTCAACCGAATAAGAAGCAGTAATCAAGCTGCAGCTGGCAATCGCCAGATTATCATTTTCCGTCCCGATGCGCACTTGTATGCCTGAAGGCAAGGAGGAAAACATTTTCATCACGGCTGGCGTTTCTTCCAGCAAATCCAAAATCGTTTTTACCTTGTCAACATCTTTGAATTCCGGCTGCGTCAGCATGTTCGTCGTTCCACTTAGGAACAGGCGATGATCGTTATCAGGCTGCAGCGCCTGATCCAGTACGCTCAGCACTTCCTCGCAATGATCGACGTAACGCTCAAGCTCCTGACCGACCTCCAGATAAAGCTTGGATTTCAAGCGGACTAACGGAATGCCGACAAGCTTCGTATTCAAAATATGAACGACCTTCTCCAGCTCCTCCATCTTCACCTCAGACGGCAGCGTAATCGTGCGATTCTCGACGCGCCCTGTATTGGTGACAATGATGGCGACCGCAGAACGCTCATCCAGCGGCACGAGGCTGAAATGCTTCAGCGATGTATTGAACAGCTCCGGGCCCAGCAAAATCGACGTGTAGTTCGTCAGGCTGGACAATATCGATGCTGCATGCTGAATAGCCTGCTCCATCTGGCTCATCTGCTCGCTGAAAAAAGAACGAACCTTCGTCATATCGGCATCGTTCAATTCTTCCATCCGCATCAGATGATCGACGTAATAGCGATAGCCTTTAGTAGAAGGAATCCGACCTGCCGACGTATGTGGCTGCTCCAGAAAACCAAGCTCCTCCAAATCCGCCATTTCATTACGAATGGTAGCTGGGCTGAAGCCAACATCACCGCGCTTAGAAATACTGCGTGAACCGACCGGCTCGGCCGAGCGGATATAATCATCTACGATAGCTGTTAAAATCATTCGCTGTCTATCCGTCAACATGCGCATTCCCTCCAAGTCATCGGCTTTGTCATTAGCACTCGTCTTGATTGAGTGCTAATCGTTAATACAAAAATACCAAACCCGCTTGAGCATTGTCAAGTGAGTTTGGCATTTTTAGTTAGCCTATTTTATTTTCAGCCACTTGTTAACACTAAGTATCCATCTATTGATACGTTAAAAAAAGGATTACTTAGTCACTTTTATAATCAATACCTTTGCATTGTCCCAATCACCGTAGTTAGGTACCAAAGTTAATTCTACTGTACCTGCCGCAGTTCCCACTACACTATTATCTGTTAGGATGTGTATGCAAACGAGAGCCCCTGCTGCTCCCTGCTTAGTGCGTATTCGGATTCCTTTTTTGTGGACTGAGGTTCCGCTATTCTGGATTTCGCTCCCATTTCGGGCCTTAAGCGGACAGGAGATCCGCTATTGCCTTCATAATCCTCTCAAAATGACGATGGGCAGCGCATTAGCGGCTCCTGAGTCCGCAACCTTTGCCAAAACCTGCGATTCAGTTGAAATAGCGACTGCTGTGTCCTCCAAATCTATGTTTGTGTCTTCGCGAAGGGAGCAAACCCCTAAAACGAGCAGCAATAAGCTGCCTTTTGGTAAGTAGGTTCATATTATTCACATTTATGAGTTGTGCCATTCCCGGTAGTAGATGGAAGGCCTTTGAACACTGGCTTCCATCGGAATCCAACTCGCTTGCGTTTGCATACACGTCCTAGTTCCTTCATAACTCGTAAAAAAACCCGATAAAAAAAGAATATTCCCATTTTGGAAATATTCTTTTTCATCAGGCTTGCATGAAAGCATTAATATGATTTAAAAACCTTTACTCCAGCACTTTCAAAACGGCAATTTCATCGCAAGCATTCTGCTTCGGACAGTTGACGCAATCGGTCCATACCTTTTCTGGAAAGATTTCTTTATCTACGACCGTAAACCCATTCCGCAGAAAAAAAGCGACCTCGTACGTCAGCGCCATTACCTTCGTAATGCCCTGTTCCTTCGCCGCAGCAAGCAAGCCGTCAACGAGCTTGCTGCCTATGCCCAGACCCTTGTAGCCATCCGACATGCCAAGTGACCGGATCTCCACCAAATTATCGCCGAGCTTCGTCAGCGAGCCGCAGCCAACAACCTGGTCGCCTACTTCCGCTACAATAAAAGAATTTATCGAATACTCAAGCATATACCGGGTACGGGGCAGCATGATCCCTTTCTCTGCATAGCCTTGAATTAAATCAAACAATACGTCAACATCATCTTTGGTTGCTTTTCTGCACACTGCCTGCAAGCTGTCCATTAGTTTCATGCTGCTCCCCCCATCCGGTGCTTGTTTCATCACCCTATTCATATCATTGAATAAATATACAACATCACGCATGTTTTCTCAATAGGCAATTTAAAAAACGCTTCATATAAATTTTCAAAACTGCCCAGCTCCAGCTAAACTTCCAAACCAATAAACGAACCAAACACTTCGTTGCCGAGCAACACGCCTTTATCCGTCAGCCGATAGCCTGCGCCACGCTCATCCTCCAGACGCTCCATCAAGCCGTCATTCAAATGCTTGTCAATAATCGGGCCAAAATAGCTGCCGAGCATCTTCCCGTCAAACTGGCGGGTAAAATCAGCTGTACGAATGCCATCCAGCAGACGCAGGCCAACCATCATAAAGTCCTCCATCGCCTCAAGCTCGGAAATCGTCTCCGCATCAAGCCGAGGCAAGCGCGACAGCGTAGCGTCAATATAAGGCTGTACCCCCTTGATATTAACATGGCGCTCGCGATTTGCGTACCCATGGGCACCGGCTCCAAGACCATAATAAGGCTCATTGCGCCAGTACGTTGAATTATGCTTGCTTTCATAGCCGGGGCGGGCAAAATTACTTATTTCATAGTGCTGATAGCCGCCAGCCTTAAGCTGCTCAATTAGCAGCAAATACATATTTAAATCCTCATCCTCTGTCGGCAGCGGTAGCTCATTGCGCTCATACAGCTTGTGGAACAGCGTGTTTTCCTCCACTTTAAGGCTGTACAGCGAATAATGCGGCAGCTCAAGCGCAAGCGCCTTCTGCACGCTGTCCGCGAGCAGCTCAACCGTCTGCCCTGGCAGGCCAAACATCAGGTCGATCGACAAATTCGTAAATCCTGCGGCTCTAGCGTTCTCCAGGCTGCGATACACATCCTCCACATTGTGAATGCGCCCAATACGCTCCAGCAGCGTATTATTAAACGATTGCACGCCAAAACTGATCCGGTTCACCCCACCAGCATACATCGCCGCCAGCTTATCAGCATCCGTCGTGCCCGGATTTGCCTCCATCGAAAACTCGACATCTGGAGACAGCGGAAAATGCTTGCGAACAGCTGCGAGAAATCGCTCCATCTGCGGCGGTGTAAGCACCGTCGGCGTACCTCCGCCTACGAATACCGTATCGATTTGCTCAGGCGGCAGCACGCTGATTGTCCGCTCCATTTCGCGCTCCAGCGCATCCAAATAATCGTCCACCGGCTGTCCTTTCAGCACATAGGACGTAAAATCGCAGTAATGGCACTTATTCGTACAAAAAGGGATATGAATATAAAGCGCCCGCGGCGCGTAATGAATCGTCATGCTGTATACCTGCTTTCCTGTGGCAAGCTCTCTTCAAGCGCCAGTCCGTCATAGTGCGGCCGGCTTCTTGCCTCTCTCATGATAAAAAGGAGAGCCTCCGGCTCTCCTTCTCCCTCTAGCTTTCGTCGATCTTGAGCACAGCCATGAACGCTTCCTGCGGCACCTCAACGCTGCCGACCTGCTTCATGCGCTTCTTGCCTTCTTTTTGCTTCTCAAGCAGCTTGCGCTTCCGGCTAATGTCACCGCCGTAACATTTGGCAAGTACGTTTTTACGCATCGCCTTAACGGTCTCACGAGCAATAACCTTGGTGCCAATCGATGCCTGTATCGGAACCTCGAACATTTGACGCGGGATAAGCTCCTTCATCTTCTGGCAAATAATCCGTCCACGGAAGAACGCCCGGTCGCGGTGAACGATGACGGACAGCGCATCGACCTGCTCGCTGTTCAACATAATATCCATCTTCACAAGATTGGACTTCCGATAGCCGGACACTTCATAGTCGAACGAAGCATAACCCTTCGTGCTTGATTTCAACTGGTCGAAGAAATCATATACAATTTCCGAAAGCGGAATTTCATACGTAATCGTGACGCGGTTCGTATCCAAATATTCCATATTAACGAATTCGCCGCGTTTATTCTGGCACAGCTCCATAATCGCGCCGACATAATCATTCGGTACGATAATGCCTGCTTTAACATAAGGCTCCTCGATAAAATCAAGCTTGCCCTGCTCTGGCAGGTTGGACGGATTGTCGATGCTCATGACCGTTCCATCCGTCAGCGTCACCTGATAAATAACGCTTGGCGCCGTCGTAATAAGCGGAATGTTGAACTCGCGTTCAATACGCTCCTGAATAATTTCCATATGCAGGAGTCCCAGGAACCCGCAGCGGAAGCCGAAGCCTAATGCTGTCGACGTTTCCGGCTCGTAGCGCAGCGAAGCATCATTCAGCTCCAGCTTCTCAAGCGCTTCGCGCAGATCGTTATAATCCTGTGTTTCGATCGGATAAAGTCCGCAAAATACCATCGGATTAATTCGGCGGTAGCCCGGAAGTGCTTCCGGTGCTGGACGCTTCGCATCGGTTACGGTATCACCGACACGCGTGTCTTTTACATTTTTGATGCCAGCAACGACAAAACCTACGTCACCAACAGCCAGCTCGTCCACAATGCCCATACGCGGCATGAACGCTCCAACCTCAATAACCTCAAATTCAGCACCAGTCGCCATAAAACGAATTTTCTTGCCCGCTTTAATGCTGCCGTCCATAACTCGGACGTAAACGATAACGCCTTTGTATGCATCGTAGTGAGAGTCAAAAATCAGTGCCTTAAGCGGCATATCAGGATCTCCTGTAGGAGCTGGAACCTTTGCAACGACCTGCTCCAAAATCTCCTTAATGCCAATGCCTGCCTTCGCCGAAGCATGAACCGCCTCGCTTGCATCCAGCCCGATAACATCTTCAATCTCCTGCTTGACGCGATCTGGCTCTGCGCTTGGCAAGTCGATTTTATTAATGACCGGAAGAATTTCGAGGTTGTTGTCGAGTGCCAAATAAACATTGGCAAGCGTCTGCGCCTCAATCCCTTGCGCAGCGTCTACAACGAGCAGCGCGCCTTCGCAAGCAGCAAGGCTGCGGGAAACTTCATATGTAAAATCGACGTGTCCAGGCGTATCAATCAAATTGAGCAAATATTCCACACCGTCATCAGCCTTATAGGTCAGACGAACAGCCTGCAGCTTAATTGTAATTCCGCGCTCCCGCTCCAAATCCATTTGGTCCAGCACTTGAGCTTGCATTTCTCGCGAAGAAAGCGCTCCTGTGTATTCCAAAATGCGATCCGCAAGCGTAGACTTCCCGTGGTCAATATGCGCGATAATCGAGAAGTTTCTAATTTTCTTTTGTCGGTCACGTACGTCAGCCATGCCTAACCCCCACACCATCCATTATTGCTAATCATTCTTTCCATTATATCAGCAATGGAGAGCGCCAGCAATGCGGTTGCCGAAATTCCGGCAGAGCACCTTTGTTATTTCGTCACCTTTTCAAACAAATCCACAATAAACTCCATGCTTCCGGTCGAAAAAGATTGCAGCAAGCCTGCCGTGCCATCAGCCAGCTTATTGACCGAAGGCTCCTGATTTTCATAGGGCATGCCCGGCAGCCGGTCGCCATAGAGCGCATTTTGCTCGGCAAGCTCCCGCACCTCTGCCAGCTCCCTCTCAAGCTCGGATATTTTGCGCGAAGCGGCATCCGACATGCCGGCAATCGACTGTGTTTCAGGTACAGCTGTTCCGCTGACTCCCGTTTCCGCACCTTGCCTAATGATTGCATCTGCCGGCATGACAGAGGACGCTCCGGTCTCCTCAATCGGCCCATAAATCCGTTCAATGCCCGAGGAGGACATTTCTATGCCATACAAGATAACAAAAACGAGTACCCCGCCGATGATCGCCCATTTAAACGCATCACGCCGCTTTCTCATACCGACCCTATCCTTTCTGCACTAGATTCGCCAATTAGCTTTGTGGAGCTGTAACCTTCTCATCCTGCCAATAAATATCCGCGATCACCTTAGCAAGCACATCTGCGGTGCGATACGACTCTACCAGCGTATTGTCTACACCGCCTACCTCGATCAGCACGCTGTCTGAGGCGAGTGATTGATTGTATTCCCCATTGCCTGTGGCAGCTGTTTTGCCCCATATTCCCCTTGAAATGCCCGGATACTGCTTCTCCAGCGCTTCGTGAATTTTAGTAGCAAATGCCTCGTTTTCCTTCCAGTTCGGATTTTTATGGCCGATTATAAAATAAACCTGTGCATAGCTTTTGCCCTTAATCTCGGTCGTCGTATATTTGCGCTTCTGCGAATCGCGATGCAGATCGAATAATAATTTCAAATCCATGCTGCTCGCCAGCGCCTCTTTTACCGTCTTCATAGAATATTTATAGGACAGCTCCCATTTGTAATTTTTCATGGCGGTCGGATAATCCGTTTCTGAATGCAAGGCGCCTACCCCGCGCTTCTCCAGCTGCTCTGCGAGCCGCTTGCCAACCAGCGTAATATTCGTTGTGCTGGAATTCGGGTCCTTGGCGCCATCCTTCAATTCCGGGTACCACGATTCCCGATTATGGGAATGATAGATGAATGCGACCTTGGCTTCTCCCGTCGATGGCTTCGTATTTCCGCTGCCGCTTTGCCCTGGCTTGTCCGCTGGGTCAACAGCGCTTGGCGGCAGCGATGGCGGCGGCTCCACAATCGGCTGTTCGCCTGCTTGTCCTTCTTCGGCATGCGAAGGAATCGGCTCATTATCCTCAGGCCCAACGGCGGTATCGGTTCCGCTGCCTTTGCGAATGAGGAAGGAATCTCCGGCGTTCATGCCGGGAATGCCTGCCGCTAGCAGGCTTTTGGGCTGGGTAGGATTAATATCCGTCATCAGCCTGACTAGAAAAGCGCTCACCTGCGGTACAGACAGATCGCCAGACTGGTTGCTGCCCTGATAGGCAGGCAGCTCCATTTCCAGCATATCCCCGAACAAACCGCTAGATACCGCCGCTGCAAAACCTTTCATCGAAGACACCGGCGCAGCCGATGCTTGACGATGGGCAACTGCCGCAATGCCTATAATGACGAAAAAAATCATTGAACATAAAGAAAGAACAGCGAATGTTCTTCCTGTGACCAGCAATTGCCGAATTTTCCGGCTTCCATACGCCAAATCGAGCAGCATGATTTTTCGTCTCATCGTTTCGCTTACCTCCCGGTTCTGTGCTAGAGCTGTCCTGCTGCTATTAATCTATGAACGAGTAGGCATTAGTAGAACCGACTGCACCCGCATTTTTAATATATTGATCTGCTAGTTTTAGAGTGATAGCGGCATGCTTATATAAAAAAAGCCGCCATACCATGCCTCTGTGTTGAAAGGCATCATATGGCGGCTTACTTTTAATGGGTATAGGCAGCTACATTGTCGGTATCAACCGCATCATGCAGCGAAGCATTGAGCCCGCTCGCAATAATGTTGGCGATGTCCTCGATAAATTGGTCAATCTCCTTCGGTGTTACGAGCAAATCATGGCCGAGCGGGTGAAGCACCTCTTTGACGAGCTGCAGCCGCTCCTGCTCCTCCAACTGGTTCATGATGCCAAATACCTGATTGCTGTCGCCCTTGTTCGTTTCAATGTGCTGACGCATTAGCTCCAGCGTATTATTCACAATTGTAGATGCATACACGACTGTCGGGACCCCGATGGCTATTACCGGAATTCCTAAAATCTCCTTCGTGAGTCCTTTGCGCTTATTGCCGATGCCAGAGCCGGGATGAATGCCGGTATCGGCAATTTGAATCGTCGTGTTCACCCTCTCCACCGCTTTGGAAGCAAGAGCATCAATAGCAATGATGACATCGGGCTTCGTCCGCTCGGCAATGCCTTGAATAATGTCGCTGGACTCAATGCCGGTAATGCCTAATACACCAGGCGCAATAGCACTAACCGCGCGATAGCCAGGCGCAACCTGGTCGGGCATCAGCTCAAAAAAGTGGCGGGTCACCATTACGTTCTCCACGACAATCGGGCCTAGTGCATCCGGCGTCACATTCCAGTTGCCAAGTCCGACAATGAGCACCCGTGCTGTCTTGCCAACTCCGATGCGTTCAAGAAAAATCTCAAAATGCTTGGCGAACATCGTCGCAACCCGGTTCTGCAGCTCCGTATCCTGTGTACGCAGTCCTGGAACCTCCAGTGTGACGTAGTGGCCCTGCATTTTGCCAATTGCCGCGGCCCCTTGCTCATTTTGGACATGAAGGCTTGTAATGACGATGCCATCCTCATCTTGGCGCTCGGAATGGATGCCCGGAATGACGCCGCCCGACTGCTCGGCCATTTCTTTTGCTTCCAGCGCCAAATCCGTTCGAACGTTGTAAGCTTGCAAATCAAGTTGTCCCACCGCATACCCTTCTTCCTTGAAAAAATAAATGCTTTCTGCCATTAGTGTTCGCAAGCATTTGGTTTTCATGCGTGCTATTGCTTTTTGGGTATACGCATGGTAATATATTTTAAGTTGTGTTATCCAGAATTATAGCGTATGCTAAAGATTGCCTGTGCATATTTCGTAGGAGGTGAAACTCGATGCCAAACATTAAATCCGCAATTAAACGCGTCAAAACGAGCGAAAAACGCCGCGCTTTGAACGCTTCCCAAAAATCCGCGCTTCGTACGGCTGTTAAATCTGCTGACCAAGCTATCGCCGGCACTGATGTAGCTGTTGCTAAAACAGCTCTAATCGCTGCGACGAAAAAATTGGACAAGGCGGTTACTAAAGGCCTGATTCATAAAAATGCGGCTGCCCGCAAAAAATCTCGTCTTGCTAAAAAGCTTAACGCTATTTCGGCGCAAGCTTAAACCGTCCTTGAACATACAAAAAAGCTGTCTTCCGGTTTTCCGGTTGACAGCTTTTTTGTGTGTATATGATGTCGTCGCTGGCCTCTATGCCATCCGCTTTGGGGCGCCAAGCGATAATAAATAAAGCTCAAGGCCAAAGTTTTTATCCAATTGCCCCGTCTTCATCTTATAATCCAGATCAGCAATAGCGGATAGCAATGCCCCTAGCCGCGACGTTGAAAACTTCCGGCACTTCTCCGCAGCCAGCTTGACCGCATAAGGATGAAGTCCGAGCTGTCCGGCCATTTGCTGCGGCGAATAGCGATGCTGCTCCAGCTCTTTAATTTGCAGCATGATGCGCAGCTGCCGTGCAATCAGCGCCGCGATTTTTATCGGCTCCTCGCGTCTGATAAGCAATTGTCTATACAATCGCAGCGACCTGTCCACCTGCAATTCCGCAATTGCATCCACCAATGCGAATACATCCTCTTCCACAGTGGACACCGTCAGCAGCTCCACTTCCTCACGTCCAATCTGACCGCCAACACCTGCGTGCAGACAGAGCTTGTCCACTTCTAGTGCCAGCTGCTGCATATGAGCTCCTACCCGTGACAGAAGCAGCTCAGCCGCCTCAGTATCCAGCGTGCGTTTCTGCTCAGCCGCCCGGCGGATGGCCCAGCCCTTCAACTCAGCTGCATCCAGCTCTTGAAAAGCAATGAGCGCATTGCGATCCTTCAGCTGCTTGACGAGCTTGCGCCGTTCATCCAGCTTCTCCGCGTGAATCAAAAACAGAATGACCGTTGTTTCTGAAGGATTCTCTATATATTGCTGCAAGCGGTCGGTGCGATGGTCCAGCTTGCCCCCCTCTTTCCCGCCAGCCGCAAATACGACGGCATCCCTTACGATGACCAGCTTGCGTTCAACAAAGAAGGGCAGCGTCTCCGCTTCCAGTACAGCCTCATCCAGCACACTTTCTGCTGTATCGAATTTGACGATGCCCAGCTCCCGCTCATCAGCGGTGAACATCGCGTCCGCAAGCGTATCGGCAAACTGCTGAATTCGGTAACGGTCTTTGCCGAAAACGACGTATACAGGGCGAAATCGCTTGCCCTTAATTTCCTTCAATGCTTCTTTCCCATCCAAAGGTTATTCCTCCCTACCTTCTCCTGTGAACGGCAACAAAGGGATGAGCCCGATCGGCTTCATCCCTTTGTCCCTGAACATCTATATAAACATCAGCAGAAAGATCCATGGCTTCTCCTTCTGCTGATGGTCATACGACGATCAAGGCTAACACGTCGCATCTTCTCTCCACTCTTTACCATACGCAGTTAAAGCGGAAAGTGTGCATACATCTGTAGACCTTCATAAAATTAATGTGCTGCTTTGTCATCCTTGAGCGTATTCAGATCAACTGCATATTTTTCAATGCCGCCTGACTCCAGATGAATTTCATAATTCAAAATCTTATTGTCCTCCGACCAGCTTAAATTGGCGATCTGGCCGTTTTTGCGCGCCGTTTCCAACAATAGCTTATGGTCGCTTACCTCATAAATCTTAATGACGTAGCCAACAACCTCAGCCGAATAAACGCCGTCAGCAGAAACCACTGCGACAGATGCGAGAGGAGCTTTCTCCGGTTCGCCTGAAAGGCCTTCCAATGGTTTGCCATCCTCCTCAGCAGGAGCTTGAGAAGTGCTGGTGTCTGTACCCGTGTCAGACTTTGCATCATTGAAATCCGGAGCAGTAAGGCCAGAAGCCGAACCAACATCAGAAGTTCCAAATTCACTGCTGTTATTGCCATTAGCGCTTCCGCCATCTTGATTTGATCCGTCGCCGTCTTGTCCTGTTACATTCTTCTTAAGACTCATGCCCGTATCAAGCGATTCTGATTTCACTTCACCCGAAGTTTGTGGATCAGTAGCCACAAATTGCCTGACCGCCGACGTGTCGTAATTGGCTATAGGGCTGTCAGCAGCAGTAGCGCTTGCTTCCGTCCGGCCCAAGTCATTGTTTGATTGCGACCCATTAAACCAGCCTGCGTTATAGGAAACGATAAATGTACCCGCTACAAGGCACGCCGCAACGACGCCTGTAAGCTGCCGAAGCTTTGATGAAGCGACGCGATTCGGCATTTTCCTCCGCTTGGGCGTTGCCGTCTCTTGTGGCTCCACAACAGAGCCAGCCGCTTCGAAAGAAAGCTGCTCCAATTGAGGCATAATAGCATCCACAAGGCTGTAGCTTGGCGTTACATGAGGCAGATTTTCCAATTCCACAGACAAATTTTTCAGCCGCTCAAACATTGCTGCGCAGTCCGGACATTGCTTGAAATGGTTTGTCATGGTTGCTTTCTCGTATTCATCAAGGTCGCCGTCAAGCTCCCTTTGCATATATTCCATCACCTCTTGACAGTTCATCCCCGGACACCACCTTTCTGATAATCATGTAGTAACGTTTGAAGCTGCTGTCTGGCTCTGAATAAATAGGATTTTACTGTGTTTAGGGGCAAATCCAGAGACTCAGCTATTTCATTGTAGGAAAAATCCTGCAAGTATCGAAGCACGACAACAGCGCGGTGATGATCGGGTAGCTTATCAATAGCGTTACGGATGTCTTGAGCTGCGTAAGCGGACAAAACTTCATCCTCTACATTTTGCTTCTCGTGAAACACCATATCATGCTCATCAATGGACACTGTCGGCTTGTTTCTTCTAAACTTGTCAATACAGATATTCGTTACAATGCGTTGAATCCATGTTTTAAATTGGGCTTTTTCTTCGTATGAGCCGATTTTGGTATAAATGCGAATGAGTGCCTCCTGCGCCGCATCCATTGCATCCTGCTCGTTGTTTACTATATAGTAGGCTGTCCGATAAACATGTGTTTCAATCTCTCGCAATAGAGTAATCAATGCATCGCGATCTCCCGACTGAGCGGCTCTAATAAGGCCAGGCTCCACCACGAAGGATCCCCCTCTCTTGCAACCTCTCTGACGAGCAGGTTACGTAAAATGTTGCAAATCTTCGTACAAATACATTTTTTATTTTAGCCACAAGGCCCATATTCCGATTTAAACAAGCGTACTCCACACTCAAGAATATCAAAAAAAGCAAGCACCGTATATAGCAAGTTCATGACTGCGTGGAGTTAGCCGATTTTCTCTTTTACACAGAGGACTTCTCCAGAAAAGCATATAAGTTAAGATTTATTTTGCCAAAGCGCACTTCACAGCATTCAGCCGGAAAGAAATCCTTTCCACCCACGCATGCCTTGAGCTTGTCCAAAATGTTATTGATGCTGTCCTTATCGAGCTTCAGAATTAGGCCCGATTGCGCGTAATGGAGACTTTCGTCTTCTCTAACCTGTACAAGCCTTAGCTCATTTACCTTTTTACTGTTAATTTGCGCAGCTTCGCTTAGAGCAATTGTCGCTTCCTCCCCTGTAAACATTAGGCAGAGGGCTTCACAAAGCTCGCTTGCACCATTTATATCGAATCGGATATCAATGGCATATTTTCCGGCTCTGTTTATTTTTATCATCGAATTCACACTTCCTTGCCTTAATCTCCTGCCGCTGCTTATGCTCATTTTACAGGATCATTTCGAAGAAACCTACTCCGTCGTTCACTCCACTCCGCTTTTCTTTGTTTAAACATATAATATGATAGATGCGTATAGGTTGATGCATGCGCTAAAAATGAGCAGAAAGCTGCTGAGACATACCGCTTTTTCAGGGTGCATATGACAATTGGAGCGGGCTCGCTGCTCCTTGCTTAGCGTTTACTAGAGGCAAATGTCATCTGTCGATTCGAGGCTGGGGAAGCACATGCTGCGATTGTTGCTGAGATCATTATGGTTGAGATCACTATAGCTGAAATCATTATGGTTAGATCACTGCGGTTAGATCAATGTGGTTAGATCACTGCGGTAGAGATCACTGTAGCCGAGATCAATATGGTTGAAAATACTGTAACTTAGATCATTGTAGTTGAAAACACTGCGGTTGAGAATCCGCGGCTCGAGACGTGCGCTCCTTTTTTGGCGGACTGAAATTCCGCTATTTTGGGTTTTGATCCGATTTTAGACCTTAAGCGGACAGGAAATCCGTTAATGCCCTCTTTATCGCGACAAAATGGCCATTTGCAGCACATTAGCGGCTCCTGAGTCCGCCGCTTGTGCTATACCCTTGATTCTGTTGCATTAGCTGCATCTGTGTCCGCCTAGTCCAGCTTTGTACAGGGAGTAAGCCACTTGAACGCAGAACACCCAGTTGCCTTTCGGTACGTAAGTCCACATTTATAAGCGGTGATATTTCCATCAATAGTGGGAATACTTGTGACTTTATATTTGATCTGAATCTGAATCTGGATTTGGATTTGGATCTGGGTATAGCTTGCTTACGGCTTCATGCACGCCTAAACTATATGCAATTTTATTAAAAATTCTCCTTTTGATGATTGTGTTTATTGTCATTGCATATCAATTCCCTTTATCCATCGTTCTGACCAATAGCCTCTCCGATGCCGCCCGATATTCAATTTCACCGTCCTGATCCGTTCGGCGCACCTCAGCTCCCGCTGCCTTCAAGCGTCCCAATACATCGCCATGAGGGTGGCCGTAGCTGTTTGTCGCACCTGCGGAAATCGCCGCACTCAGCGGCTGCCAGCGTTCCAGCCAATTGGCTGCCGTCGAATAGCGGCTTCCATGATGCGCTACTTTAAGCACATCGATTTTGGTGCAGCAGGCCGCATAAAAGTCTGGATTTTCATCCATATCGGCCATCAAACGCTCCTCCGTCTCAAAACCGATGTCTCCCGTCATTAGAAAAGTATAATTTTTCATCGTCAAATAAAGGACAACACTCGCTTCGTTCTGCTCCTCGACCTCCTTGATTTGTATGCTGGGAATGCTGCTCTTTTCCGTGTGGACAACGGCAGAGGGCCATAGAACGGTCAGCTTTGTTTGCTTGCCCATTTCCCACTCCTGCCCCGCCTCAGCCCGGTACATTGGAATCTCATGCTGAACCGCAAAAGCAAGCAATTCCTCTGCATCAGGAGAATGCTTCATACTGCCGTTCCATAACAGCCCTTTGACTGGGATCGAATCCATAACCGCCTTAAGCCCCTTAATATGATCACTATCCAAATGGGAGACGATGAGTAGATCAAGCTGATGGACACCGCGCTTCATAAGCAGCGGGGCAATGACTTTTTTGCCCACTTCAAAAGGGTCCTTGCGCGCTCGCCACTCCTCGCCCTCCTTACGGAAAGAAACCGTTCCCCCACCGTCGATCAAAAGATGCTTCCCTTCCGGTGTCCTGATATAAATAGAGTCTCCCTGTCCAATATCCAGCACATGAACGCGGCCGTCGCGATCATATAGGTCAGGATAATAGGCGAAAAATAGCAGTGCTAGCAGCAGGAGGAAGGATGAAAACAGGCTGCTGGGATAAAGAAGCGCCATCGCAGAGGTTGTACTCGGAAGGCCTTTAAATCCTCGAGATGATTTGTGGGCAGCAATGATGCCGCCCGTTCTATGTATGGATGGAAGCTCGTGGAGCGGCTGCGTCTCTAACTCGCCGTTTTCGTGACCAGCTGCCGAGTCGCCATGCTCTGATTCTGGCCCCAGCTCAGGGGCGACTGATGGCTGACGCACTGGAAGTGCACGGAATAGCAGCGCTAAGGCGCCATACCAAGCCGCAATCCACCATAGCGGTGGAGTCGCCCAAATCGTACGAAATAAATCGGCCTTGGCGAGCCAGTCCACAAGCCAAAATGTCCAGTCATTAGCGTAGACACTCGCCCATGCGAGCAGCTTGCCGCCTGATGGCCAAGCCATATGAATGAACAGCGCAGCTCCGCCTAACGGCATAATAATAAAGCTGATAAATGGCACAAGCAGTAAATTAGCCGGAAGCGACAGCAAATGGAATTGGTTGAAATAATAAATGGAAACTGGAAACGATACAGCTTGCGCTACGACGCTGACGGCGGTCAAATCGAGCAGCGCTTTGCCCCGCTTCCAGTCAGGCATAGCACGCCTTACAGGAGGGACACCAAGAATAAGGCCGAGCGTCACGATAAACGAAAGCTGGAAACTGACATTTTCCAAATAAAAAGGATTGATCGCCAGCATAATTACGGCTGCGGCCGCCAATATATGCAGGCCATCCTTCAGCTTGTGCATGCGCGCAGCCAACAAACCGAGCATGCCCATTACGCCGGCCCTCACAACCGAAGGCGAAGCGCCGCTGAGCAGCACATAGAAGGGCACGGCAAAAACGAGCGTCAGCAGCAAGCGCTCCCGCGTCATGCGGCAAAGCCGTAAAATCAGGCCCAGCGCGTAGAGGAACACCGCAACGTGCAGGCCTGATATGGCGAGTATATGCGTTAAGCCGAGACGAGCGAATTGCTGCATGAGGGAGGGATCAAGGTTATCCGTAATCCCGAGGACGAGGCCTTGCATGTAGCCGGCTTGCACGCCCGGGTACATGCCTGTTAGTCGTGCGCCAAGCCAGGCGCGCACGGTGTCGACGCGGCCGAGCAGCGCGGCCGCAGTCCAGGGCGGGCCGGGCGCGATGTCGATCGCGCCCGTGCCCGTAGCTTGAAGCAGCCAGTGGATATTCTGGCTGCTCAAGTAGCGGCGGTAGTCGAAGCCGCCGCGATTTGCCGGGCCAGCGGGCTGCGCCAGCTGGCCCTTAACGTCAACGACGTCGCCGCGCCGCCAAGCAGCGGCGACCTCCTGCTGCGGCTGCTCCTCGAGCCGCAGCTGCACAAGCATCCGCTCGCCGCCGAGCTGGCGCGGCGAGCCAAACCCCGCTACGCTGGCGGCATCGACCGCCAGCTCAAAGATTGCCCGGTCGCCGTCGATTTCGACGACCGACACAATCGTCCCGGACGCTTCAACCGCTATCGCAGCGTCCGACCCCTGCGCCTCTGCGGCGCGCAGCACGTCCAGCAGGCCAGTCACATTGCGGGCATCCGCCCACATCCGTTCCCCAGCTGCAAGGACGAAGCCAACTGCACATACGGCTGCCAGCTTCCGCGTCAGCCGTCCCGACAAAACCAGCGCCAGGGCGGCTACCGCCACGCCGCCCGCCGCCAGTGCGGCTCCTGCGCCGCTCAACTTCGCACCGCTTGCACAGCCTGCCACAAAACATACCGCGAACCAAAGCAGCGGTCTTCTATTCATTTTCAATCACCTCTCCATTCTGACTTGAAATTGACTTCATTTTCATGTAAGCAACTGAGACAGCCCAGCGTAAACGGCTGGCGCCATCCTCTGGCGGCTAAAGCTCGTTACGCGGTGAAATACAAATCATTAATAGGCTCAAACTTTTAAATACCTATATTTGCAAAAAAGCACCTCTTATCACATGCAGATGCGCATGCGATAAGAGGTGCTTCCTCTCTAAATAAACAATTATTTTATCTTCTTTGCTCTTGCTCTTGCTCTTGCTCTTGCTCTTGCTCTTGCTCTTGCTCTTGCTCTTGCTCTTGCTCTTGCTCTTGCTCTTGCAATATTCTATTTCTGTTACTGTTTAACTTTTAAAAGCCGTTCATTTTTTATCATTATTTTTTGTTCTATCACTGTTTATGTTCTGTCACTGTTTATGTTCTATCACCAATCATTTTTATCAACGCTGCTTCTTTGGCTGTTGCACTCTCTCTTCTTAGCCTAGTTCTTATCCACTATAATCCATAGCTCTAACCGTCTCTACCCACATACAAAATCAAGAAATAACCGACATTCCCGCCTGCGGCGGCGGTTCATAGCCTTCCAGCAAACGAAAAACAATGCCTAAGTGCCCCATCAGCGTCACAACCTTCTCGCTGTCTTTCGGGTAACCGCGGTGGTAAACAACCTCTTTAATCCCGCTGTTCGCAAGCATATTCGCGCAAGTCCAGCATGGCTGGTCTGTTACATATACCGTCGAGCCCTCACGGTCGGCGCGATCGGTAAACAGCAGCAAATTTTGCTCCGCGTGGATCGTGCGAATGCAGCGCTGCTTTTTAACCATTTGCTCTGCGCCATTCTCCTGCTTGATTTCCCATTCTTCCGCAATCATACAGCCCGCTTCCGAGCAATCCTGAACGCCCATTGGCGCTCCATTATATGCGGTGCCAAGCAGTTTTTTGCCCTGCACCAGTACAGCTCCCACATGCCGCCTCGGGCAGCGTGAGCGCGTCGATACCATATAAGCAATGTCCATAAAATACGTATCCCAGTCTTTACGTTCGGCGTCTTGCCCTACTATTGCCATTGTTTCAGCTTCCTCCTTGATGCTCGTTCAAAATAATCGTCAGCCACAATTGTGTCTAAAATGCGCGATATATTCGTTTTTTCATAAAATCCGGCTGCTGCCTGTTATTTTCTCATACTTAAGGATTGGCGACAATGCTGTCTTTCATGCCCTGAAGCAGCTTAGGACCGATTCCCTTCACTCGCCGCAAGTCATCGACCGATGTAAAGCGCCCATTTTTATCCCGATCTTCAACAATCGCTTTAGCTTTGGCTGGTCCGATCCCTTTCAGGTCATCAAGCTCCTCAGCTGTCGCTCGGTTAATATCCAGCTTGCCCGAATCCGTCGACGACGTCGCTATCCCTTCACCCGTCTCGCTTTGCCCCGCCCCAACAGCGCCGCTTCCGTTGCCTGCTACATTTCCATTCTCATTGCTATTCTGACCGCTAATTCCATTGCTAGTTCCAGCCCCAGCTTCTGCAGCTCCTCCAGCGTCGACACTTTCTCCATCTTGTATCATCTTCTCGGCACTTTCTGCCCCAGATGAGCTCGTTCCCTCTGCTATTCCCCCAGCAGCAGACAGCTTCCCACTTCCGTTTCCCCCATCTCCGCCACCGCTTGAGGTCTGTTTTCCACTACTGCCATTTGCCGCTGCATTCACCTGCTGTCCTTCTGCATCCGCCTGCTTCCCTAAGCCGATACCCTCTCCAGCCTCGCGCTTCACCCCAGCAGAACCGGATTCACTGCCTTGCTCTGGCGGCAATGCCGCTTCCACAGCCTCATTTAGCGTCGTCCAGCCACTTGGAGCCTGCTCCTTCGGCATAAATATAGCAGCTCCAAGCAGCCCACAGGCGAGCAGCAAACAAACCGCCATAATCGTCCGCTTAGCATCCGAACCTTTCCCATATTGCTTCCCCTTCGCTCGTTGCCTCATCCTTTACCCACACCTTTCGCTATGAATAACCGCTCCAAAAAAGATGAAAATTGTTGACATAACTGCCAAGTTGTCAGGAATACGGTAGAAGAACAGGTAAACTGCGAATAGGCTTACTTCGCCTTAAAGCCTGTTCCACTTTGGAAAATCATCACAGCTTACACAGCAATTCAATCAGGCCCCCACAAGGCCGCTTCCATTTCACAACCTCACAACGAAGGAGGTCACCCTATGAAAGTTGGATTTATTGGAACGGGAACGATGGGCAGTCTGCTCATTGAAGCATTAATCGCTTCGGGAGCGCTGGAATCCGATCAAATTTCCGTCAGCAACCGCACTTTCGCCAAAGCACAGGCACTCGCTGACCGCTATGCCGGGCTTCAAGCAGAAGCGAGCAATGCACGTGCCGCATTTGGCAAGGATATTGTGTTTCTTTGCATTAAGCCGCATGAATTTAAAAAGGTCATCGACGACATATCGTCTGTCGTAAGGCCTGAGCAGCTGCTAGTTTCGATTACAAGCCCGGTTCTGCTCTCGCACCTTGAGGAAGTAGTGCCCTGCAAAGTGGCCAAAGTCATTCCGAGCATTACAAATCATGTATGGAGCGGCGCTTCCTTATGTATTTATGGCTCCCGCATCCACAGCGAAGACAAGGAACGACTCGAATCGCTGCTCGCCTTTATCAGCGAGCCGCTGCAAATTGATGAATCCTATACGCGAGTCGTATCGGATCTGTCAAGCTGCGGTCCAGCGTTTATTTCCTGTCTGCTGGAGCAGTTCGTGGACGCAGCGGTTGAAGAGACGGGCATTGACCGCGAGGAAGCGCTCAAGGTGGCCAGCGCCATGCTGCTCGGAACAGGATTGCTCCTGACTGAAGGAGGACTTACGCCAGCTGATGTGCAGGCGCGAGTAGCCGTCCCCGGAGGCATAACCGCACAAGCTCTGAAATTGCTTCGCTGTGAGACCGATGATGTATTCAACCGGCTTATCCGTACGACTCATGCCAAATTCCATGACGATGTCGCCAAAGTTTCCATATCTTTCTACGGAGAAGAGGTGAACGGTCAATAGCTGTTCTTCAGCTAACTGACCGTTCACCTCTTCATGTGGCTACCGTTTAATTGGCAACGATATTGACGATTTTACCTTTTACAGCTACGACCTTGCGGATGGTTTTGCCTGTGATAAGCTCCTGCACCTTACCTAGCTCCTTCGCAAGACGTTCCATTTCGGCTTCATCCGTGTCTGCCGCTATCGACAGGCGCTCAATGATTTTTCCATTAACTTGAACGACGATTTCAACCTCTTGGTCAACCGTCCAAGCCTCTTCCCATACCGGCCAGGACTCATAAGTAATCGTCCCTGTTCCGCCCAGCTTCTCCCACAGCTCTTCCGCAATATGCGGCGCAAGCGGGGACAGCATTTTCACAAAATCAGCCATTGCTTCGCGCGGCAGCACTTCGGTTTTATAAGCTTCATTGACAAAAATCATCAACTGGCTGATTGCCGTGTTAAAACGCAGATGCTCAAAGTCATCGGTTACTTTTTTGATCGTACGGTGCCATGTGCGCTTGAATGCCTCCGTCGTTTCAGCGTCCGAAACTTTCGAACTCAAGCTGCCATCATCACCGATGAACAGGCGCCATACACGGCTTAGGAAACGGAAAGATCCTTCTACGCCGTTCGTGTTCCAAGGCTTCGTTGCTTCCAGCGGCCCCATGAACATTTCATACAAACGCAGCGTGTCTCCGCCGAATTCCGATACAATTTCATCGGGGTTAATGACGTTGCCACGGGATTTGGACATTTTCTCATTGTTCGTGCCCAAAATCATCCCTTGGTTAACGAGCTTATGGAAAGGCTCCTTCGTCTCAACTACGCCAAGATCATACAATACTTTATGCCAGAAGCGCGCATACAGCAGATGAAGCACAGCATGCTCCGCTCCGCCGATATACAGGTCAACCGGAAGCCATTCGCGCTGCTTCTCCAGCGAACAAATTTCCTTGTCGTTTTTCGGATCGATAAAGCGCAGGTAGTACCAGCAGCTGCCCGCCCATTGCGGCATCGTGTTCGTTTCGCGGCGTGCTTTCATGCCCGTTTCCGGATCAATCGTATTGACCCATTCCGTTACATTCGCAAGCGGCGATTCCCCTGTACCCGAAGGCTTAATCGCATCTACATCCGGCAGCAGCAGCGGAAGCTGGTCCTCTGGAACAGGCTTCATTGTGCCATCTTCCAGATGCAAAATTGGAATCGGCTCTCCCCAATAACGCTGGCGGCTGAACAGCCAATCGCGCAGACGGTAGGTCACTTTGCCATGACCGCTGCCTTTTTCTTCGAGGAAGCTAATCATTTTTGCAATCGCCTCTTCATTGTTAAGCCCATTCAGCAAATCGGAATTTACATGCGCACCGTCGCCAGTGTAAGCTTCTTTGGAAATATCTCCGCCTTGCACGACTTCCACAATGGGCAGTCCGAACTGCGTTGCAAATTCCCAGTCGCGCGTATCATGGCCTGGAACAGCCATAATCGCACCTGTGCCATAGCCAGCCAATACATAATCGGCAATCCAGATTGGCGTTTTCTCGCCATTGACCGGATTAATCGCATAAGCACCCGTGAACACGCCGGATTTTTCCTTCGCCAAATCAGTACGCTCCAAATCGCTCTTGCGGGAAGCTGTCAGCTGATAAGCCTCAATAGCTGCCTTTTGATCCGCTGTCGTAATTTGGGCAACCAGCTCATGCTCAGGCGCCAGCACGCAATAAGTAGCACCGAACAAAGTATCCGGACGCGTCGTGAACACAACAAGGTTCGCATCATGGCCCTCAATAGCAAACGTCACTTCGGCGCCTGTAGACTTGCCGATCCAGTTGCGCTGCATATCCTTGATGCTTTCCGTCCAATCAAGCTCCTCCAGATCCTCCAGCAGGCGCTCCGCATATTCGGTAATTTTCAATACCCATTGGCGCATTGGCTTGCGTACAACTGGATGGTTGCCGCGTTCGCTTAGTCCATCAATCACTTCCTCATTGGCAAGCACGGTTCCCAGCGCTTCGCACCAGTTAACCGGAACTTCAGCTACATAAGCAAGGCCTTTGTTATACAGTTGGATGAAAATCCACTGCGTCCATTTATAATAATCCGGGTCAGTCGTACTGAACTCGCGATCCCAGTCGTAGGAAAAGCCGAGCGACTTGATTTGACGACGGAAATTGTCGATATTTTTAAATGTAATCTCACGCGGATGCTGCCCTGTATCCAGTGCATGCTGCTCTGCAGGAAGGCCAAATGCATCCCAGCCCATCGGGTGCAGGACGTTAAAGCCGCGCAGACGCTTGTAACGCGACACGATATCCGTTGCCGTATAGCCTTCCGGATGACCGACGTGCAGGCCAGAACCGGATGGATAAGGGAACATATCGAGTGCATAAAATTTCGGTTTGCCCGCTTCTTCCTTCGTTGCGAACGTCTTGTTCTCATCCCAATATTTTTGCCATTTCGGCTCTACCATCAGTGGATTATAGCCTTGCGGTTGCTGATCTTGACTCATGAATGTTTCCTCCTTAAGCTTGGTAAAGCAAAATTTCAGCGGCTTCCAAACAAAAAAGCTCCCGCCCCTAGCGTATGATCGCTAGGGACGAGAGCTGTCTCCCGTGGTACCACCCTAGTTAGCCCCCGGACATGCTTTGCCGAGTGCTCACTTGTTGCCTTTAACGCAGGCCATACGGTACGCTTGCGCGCACAGCTCCAAGGTGAGATTCATATCGCTGCAGGTCCGGCTTGCACCATCCGCCGGCTCTCTAAGCCATGCCCCGCGATACTACTGCTCCTCATCAACGCCAAATGTGACATTTTAAGAATTAGTTCCGATTATAATGAAGCTTTCGCGCGATGTCAAGAGATAGCCCCTCCGCTACTTCCCTTTTTATTCCAAAAAGTCCATTTATTTTACACTAAAATGAACGATGCGTGAACGACAGTCCTTTTTTGCGAGAAAAAGCATTTCTCCTTGCGGGTTGAAAATCCGCTCTCATTTATCCATGGCATTTGCCCCAAGGAGGGGTATAATAGGAGCAGCAAGCTTTTGCAACCTATTACTATTTTCGGAGGAATCGTTATGATGCGTTTTGTAAGCAACAAACATATAACAGACCCTGCGCTTAATTTGGCGCTGGAAGAATATATTTTACGGTCGCTGCCGCCAGAGGACGATTATTTACTGTTTTATATTAATGAGCCTTCCATTATTATTGGCAAAAACCAAAATACAATGGAAGAAATCAACCCGCGCTATGTAGAGGAAAATAATATCCATGTCGTGCGCCGGCTGTCCGGCGGCGGGGCCGTGTATCATGACGAAGGTAATTTAAATTTCAGCTTCATCATGAGCGACGATGGCCAATCGTTCCATAATTTCAAAAAATTCACCGAGCCTGTCGTAAAGGCACTAGCCGCGCTTGGCGTTCAGGCCGAGCTTACGGGTCGCAACGATATTCAAGTAGGCGAACGAAAAATTTCCGGCAACGCGCAGTTTTCGGCACGGGGCAGAATGTTCAGCCATGGCACCTTGCTGTTTGATTCCGAAATTGAAAATGTCGTATCGGCTTTAAAAGCGAATCCCGAAAAATATGTGTCGAAAGCGACAAAATCGATTCGCAGCCGCGTGGCCAACATTTCCGAGTTTCTTGCAGCACCTATTACAATTGAAGACTTCCGCCAAAGCGTGCTTGCTTCCATTTTTGAAGGCAGTGAGGAAATTCCTTTTTACGAGCTGACTGAGGAACAATGGGCAGATATCCGCGAGCTGGCACAGACGCGATATCGCAACTGGGATTGGAATTATGGCCGGTCGCCAGCATTCAATATGCGCCAGACGAAGCGGATAGAAGGAGCTGGCACATTCGATGTGCGTCTCCAAGTTGAGGAAGGCCTGATTGTGGATGCCGCTGTATATGGCGATTTCTTCGGCCGTGGCGAGAGCAGCGAATTTGCAAAGCAGCTTATTGGCCAGCGTTACGAAGCTGCTGCGCTTGGCAAGCTGCTTGGCGAGATCGATTTAGGCTATTATTTCGGCAAAGTGACGAAGGACGACTTAATGGGCCTGATTTTCGAATAAAAGCAAAAGGCGCCCCGGCTTTCTCTAAGTAAGAGAGCCTAGGGCGCCTTTTATTGCTTCCTAAACCAGACAACAATGCCGTAACCAAGCACAACAGCGACGCTGTTCATGAGTATATCATCGATGTCGAAGCTGCCGCGCCTCGTGAGCATTTGCAGCACTTCCAGCAGCGTAATAAACAGCAGAAACGACAGCAGTGTCTTGCCCAGCCGCAAGCGAAAAACAATTGGAAGCGCGAGGCCAAAAGGTACGAACACGACAATGTTGCCGCCCATATTAATGATCCAATCGCCAAGGTTTATATGATAAAAGTTCGTTACATACAGCTTGATAGTCGAAAACGGAATGATATTATATCGAAGCTCCGCACTGCTGCCCGCCTGCCGGCCAAAGCCAAAAAACATCGCATAAATGAGCCCCATCGTATACACAACGATAAGAGCGGCTGTCACTTTTTGTGCAAAGGAACCGGAATTTCCGCCTGCCTGCTTCAACGTTATCGCCCCTCCACTTCGCCCGGGTTAATGGGACGCCGCTAATTTTTTCACCCGATACCAGTAGTTGTATTGCAGCGTAAAACCCAGCTTGTCATACAAGCGATTAGCCGCCTCATTGGCATGCGTAACGAGCAGATAACTGTGCTCCGCCCCACTTTCCTTGCCCCACTGCAAAATATGCAGCAGAAGCTGCTCGCCAAATCCACGCCTGCGAAAATCTGGTGAGGTCACGACGGCATACAAACCGATATATCCCCGCTCCATAACGCCAATACCGCAAGCCGCCGGCGCTCCCTCTACATAAAGCACAGCAAAGGCCGTCTGGAACGGCGGTGATGCAAACATATTTTTCAGCGTCTCCCGCTCATCAGCCGTGTGCTTCGCCATCGACGTATAAGCTTCCAGCCAAGCTTCGCTTAAAAAAGGATCTATGCGAACGTCCAGCCCGCCAGCCGGTTTGCGCATTTGATTAAGGGAAGCCGTCTTGACGTAAACTGGGTCTATCTTGTCATAGCCGCGCAGCGCGAGCGTCTTATCCAGCTCCGGCGGCTGGGAGAAAGGCGTGATTTTATAGGCCGTATCCAGTCCATGCGCCGTATAAAAAGCTTCGCCATAGGCGATTTTACGCGACAGCTCTTCCCCACTGCAGGCTGCTGGCACAATGGAGTTTGACCGTTTTGTATAGCCGTTCGCCAGACGGAGCTGCCACCCCTCATACATGAGCACCTGCAGCGCAGGCCAAGCATTCATCGATAGCTCCTCCAGCTTGAGCTGAAGCCGCTCCTCCGAGGATGAATCTATTGCAGCGCTGTCCAGAAGCTGCTTAATCTGTGCCATATGATGCCGGTCATGCGCGATAAAATCGGTCAAATACGCCTGCAGGCGGAAGGGATGCCCCTCGCTATCTATGTATTCAGCCGCATATTGCTGCTCCGGCAAAGCTTGAATGAGCCCCACAATCGCTTCACGATCCTGAATCGTCTGCCTGATCAGCTTGGCAATTGAAGTATAGCGACCATATAAACGGGCATTTTCATTAAAAGCATTATAATCCAAATGCTTGAGCGTCAGCACCTGCTGCTGACCCAATCTCTCAATTGCTGTCGTGAGAAAATAACGATCCCAAAGCGCAATATGAGCGACGACTTCGCGAACAGACCATTTTCCCGGAGCCAAGCTTAGCTCCCATACTGCTTCCTCCTGCTGCTCCAACGTCTCCACAAATGTAATCCATTCCTGAAAATACTTAAGCAACTGCTGTTTTCCCTGCTCCTGCTCCATGTACCGCTCTCCCTCGCTTCGCTTTCCCCATATGTGAGCTTACTTTTATAATTCATTCCATTAAACTCGTAAAATCGAAATCTCATATTCGGCATGATATATGATAGGTTTTGCCCTCTAATCGAAGCCAAACAGCCGCCCTGACGGCGGCACATGCCATTCCATTAATCATATATCCATTAAAGCAATTTAAAGCGGGTTATTTGGTCAAGCTGCTGCTCCGCCATTAAAATCGGACGCTGCTTCGGCCCAAACAAATCAAAATGCGGATAGCTGTCGCGGTAGTGAATATACCGGGGATCGAGCCCATAAGACATACACCACTGTGCCAGCTTGTCTATATTCGAGCAGCCTACCTTCGTTACTGTCTTCATAGCCGGAAAGCGCGGGTCCAGCCAATAATGCGTCAAAAAAGCGATTTCGCCGCTCTGCACCCGTTCCTTCCAAACATTCATTTCGGTTCTGGATATGCCGAATGCCACTCGTCCATCTCCTTATTCCCCTGGTAAAATATGCTTAACACGGCCCACTTGCCCATCCGTCAGCCGAACTTTAATGCCGTGCGGATGCGTACCGGAATTCGTCAGCAAATCCTTGACGATGCCTCTCGTCAGCTTGCCCGTACGCTGATCCTGCTTTAGCACAATATCGACCTGCTGGCCCGGCTTGACCGCCGCGCGATTCGTTCCGTTCATGCGTTACCCTTCCTTTTCAAAAAAGCGTGGTGAACCAAAGTGTGCACTTGATTAAGACTTTTTCAAAATATAAGCAGTTACAAGTTTAACCCTTATAATGGACTTATATTTCTCGGATTGAAACGCGCTCCGCCGCCAAAAGATGGCGACAGCCGTTTCACCTTGAAATATAGGAAAGAATATCCTAACGTTTTTCTTTCTCTATATTTCTCGGATTGAAACGCGCTGCGCCGCCAAAAGATGGCGACAGCCGGTTCACCTTGCCATATGCTATACTTTTCTTTCAAAATAGCATAGCATATGTACAGGAAAGATGCACATGATGGGTACAACCTGTTATACTTAACACCAAACGATGTTTTATGAAATGAGGAAATTGTCTAATGTCAACTGATTTTACTGCAATGGGCGTCATGCCGGAGCTGGCCTCGCGTCTCCATGAGAACGGAATTACCGAGCCAACACCGGTTCAAAAAAAATCAATTCCCGTGCTGCTTGCGGGACAAGACGTCATTGCCCAAGCTCAAACCGGAACAGGCAAAACGCTTGCCTTTGCCTTGCCTATATTGCAGCGCATTCAAGTGCACAAGGAACAGGTGCAGGCGCTTATTTTGACTCCAACCCGCGAGCTCGCCATTCAAATTACGAGCGAGCTTACGAAGCTTGCTCCGACTGTTGGCGCTACGGTGCTAGCCGCTTACGGCGGACAAGATGTTGTCGCACAAATTCGCAAGCTGAACAACGCTCCCCATATCGTTGTTGCAACACCTGGTCGTTTGCTTGACCATATTCGCCGGGAGACGATCAACCTGGGCAAGCTGAAAATGCTCGTGCTGGATGAGGCTGACCAAATGCTGCATATGGGCTTCCTGCCGGAAGTCGAGAACATTATCGCGCATATGCCTAGAGCCCGCCAGACGATGCTGTTTTCGGCTACGATGCCGGAAGCGATTAAGCGCCTTGCTGCGAACTATATGAATACGCCAGTCGATATTCGTATTCAAAGCACGCATGTGACGCTCGACAACATTAAGCAATTCGTCATCGAAACAACGGATCGCGGACGTGAACGTGCCGTTATGCAGCTCATTGAGCAGCATAACCCATATTTGGCCGTTATTTTCTGCCGGACGAAGGTGCGGGCCAAAAAACTGAATGCTGCTTTGCAGGATAATGGCATTCCTTCGGACGAGCTGCATGGCGATTTGACGCAAGCGAAGCGCGAGCAGGTCATGAAGCGTTTCCGCGATGCCAAGCTGCAAATTCTCGTCGCAACGGATGTCGCTGCGCGCGGACTTGATGTAGAAGGCGTTACTCATGTGTACAACTTTGATGTGCCGCAGGATTCGGAAATTTATATTCACCGTATCGGCCGTACAGGCCGTGCAGGTCATCAAGGTACAGCAGTAACTCTCTCTTCACCGCATGATCGCGGCGCAGTTGCTCATATCGAGCGCAGCATTGATGCTTCCCTGCAGCGCTTTACGATTGACGAAGAAGGCCAATTAACAGCTGACAATACGAAGCGCTCAGCAGCTCCAGCCAAGGCATATGGCAGAGATTCCTCCTCGTCAGAGCGTGGCGGAAGAACACGCGGTGGACGCGATTCGGGACGTTCCGGCCAGCAAGGACGCCGAGGCGGCGAATCCTCTGGTGGTCGCGGACGTCAGCAAGCTGGCGGCAGAGGCCGTGGGCAGCAGGCTGAACGGTCATCAGCTCCAAGCAAATCGGGCGGCGGCAGCCCATGGGAAGCAGCAAGCGGCGGCAATACTGGAAACAAGCGTGGCGGCAATGGAGAGCGTAGCTTCAGTGGTGGCGAGCGCAGCGAACGTTCCTCTGGTTCTCGCAGCTTCGGTGGCGGCGAACGCAGTGAACGGCCTTCCGGTCCTCGCAGCTTCGGCGGCGGCGAGCGCAGCGAACGGCCTTCCGGTCCTCGCAGCTTCGGTGGCGGCGAACGCAGCGAACGGCCTTCCGGTCCTCGCAGCTTCGGCGGCGGCGAACGCAGCGAACGGCCTTCCGGTCCTCGCAGCTTCGGTAGCGGCGAGCGCAGCGAACGTTCCTCCTCCGGTGCACCGCGCAGCTCTGGAACACGCAGTTCCGGTGGACGCAGCTCCGGTTCTGGCAGCGGCGGTCGCAATTCCGGCGGTTCCAGCCGCGGATCCAGCCCTTCCCGTGGCGGCGGAGCTGGAAGCAGTCGCGGTCGCAAAAGATAAATGAACTTTTCAAGCAGCTTTCCGTCGATACCTATCGACGAAGGCTGCTTTTTTCATCCCTCCCGGGCATTCGCCATAGTAACATCCATCATAAGCTGCTGAAATTAGCGGCCTTACAAGAGCCCAATTATAAATGACCCATGACAGGAGTCCATTCCAAACAGGGCGAAATACATACAATACTGTATACCGAGCGGCAGGGAAAAGAACATTTCAATAAAGCAGCACCCTAAGCCGGAAATTAACTGTACAGGAGGAATTAGCATGTCTGGTGTACATGGAGGCTTCACATCGACGGGTGCCATCCTGGTCCTGTTTATTCTTCTGGTCATCATAACTAAAGGATTTTTGTACTAATCCTAACCTCACACTGCATGCAAAAAACCGCCGGGATTCGCGCTCCTGGCGGTTTTTCTGTGCTTTATTGCTCCTGATGTACAAGGGAGTAAGACTCATTTTTTATTTTCACCCTTACGCCTGATCAGCTGCAAGCTCCGTTTAATGCTCTCGGTTCCCGCAAAGCTCAGCGTTCCTGCCAAAATGGCGTTGTGCAGCAGCTTAAGCCCCACATTGTACGTCAGCGTGCCGATTACGATTTCAATTATAATGAAACGCCTGATATCTGCAGATGTAATGACGTATACTTTAAAGGTTTGGACGCGCAAGCAGCAATCACCTCAGGAATGGTATTTATTAACCTACCCTATGATGCTGACAGATTGTCTCATTCCTTTTGCTTCGAATGCTGCTGCTTTCTATCCCGTCATTATTGCAAATCTGTCCGTCGATAAGTACGAAGCAGCTCCAGCTCGCCTTCAGTCAGCTCACGATAGCTTCCCTCTTCAAGCTCAGGGTCCAGCGCCAGAGGGCCCATGGCCACCCGCTTTAAATGGACAACCTGTTTGCCTACTGCCTCAAACATCCGCTTGACCTGGTGGAATTTCCCTTCCATAATCGTTAGCGTAATCATCGACATAACGCCTTCATCCGTCTGTTCTTGGCTCCGTACATTTAGACGGGCAGGCATCGTCACATACCCATCATCCAGCTCAACGCCCGCAGTGAACTGATCTTGATCTGCACGTCCTACCTTCCCTCGCACTACAGCCTCATACGTTTTGGGCACATGCTTGCGCGGCGACAGCAGCTCGTGGGCCAACTGCCCATCATTGGTCAGCAGCAGCAGACCAACCGTATCCTTGTCTAGACGCCCTACCGGAAACGGCTGGATCGCTTGATCCTCATTTTCGAGCAAATCGACGACTGTCTCATCTTTACGATCCTCCGTAGCCGATACAACGCCTGCTGGCTTGTTCATCATAAAATAAGCGAATTCCCGGTAATTGACCTGCCGTCCTTCGAACCTGACCTCATGCAGTTCAGGATTAATGATCATGCCGCTATCTTTCACAACAGCTCCGTTAACTGTAACGAGCCCCTGCTTGACGAATTTTTTAATTTCACTTCTCGTGCCGTTGCCCGTATGGGACAATAGCTTGTCCAGCCTTATTTTTGCTGCCAAAACGATCTCTCCTCCAAATATCTGCTTCCCTATTTATGCAACAAACCTCCAAAGGCGTTCGCTTGTGCGCCACTGGAGGTCTGTTATTAGCTTTGCGTACCCTTCTTCGCCCGCAAAACCGCCGCTTCAACGTCAAGAGCAAGCTGCTGGAGCCCGAACAAATCCTCCTGCTCCCACATTTCATTAAATTTCAGCTGAAATTGAGCAGCTTCCCGAACGCGGTGGTAAAAATAAAGATCCTGTATCGTGCTAAGCACCTTGCTGACAACATTCGAGCTTTCCTCGAAGCCGCGCTGCGCATCCAAAATTTCATGGCGAATGCTCGACATCTCCTCATCAAGGGAGGAGGCCGCCTCCGCCGCCTTTTTGAGACGCAGACGCACATCCTCAGGCAGGCTTTCCTTATATTTATAGTTCAGCGAGTGCTCGATCGTCGCCCAGAAATTCATCGCGAGTGTGCGAATCTGAATTTCTGCCAATACTTTTTTCTGACCGAGCGCTGTTTGGACAGGATATTCCACGATCATATGATAGCTGCGATAACCGCTATCCTTGTAATTCGTAATATAATCCTTCTCATTCACAAGCTTCAAATCTTTGCGCGAACGAATTAATCCGGCAACCCGGTGAATATCATCAACGAACTGGCACATAATGCGAATGCCCGCAATATCCTCAATCCCTTGCTCCAGCTGGTCAGCTGGCACATGAAGCCGCCTTGCCTTCTCCAAAACGCTCGAAACCTTCTTCACTCGGCCTGTGACAAATTCAATTGGCGAATAGGATTCACGCCTTTTCAGCTCTACGCGCAGCGTTTTAAATTTAACTTTGAGTTCTTCAACCGTTTGCTCGTAAGGCTGTAAAAATAGATTCCAGTCTCGTCCATCCATCAGGGCCGCCTCCTTATCCTATCTATGGTCTGCGCCGATAGCCTCCGTTATGCTGCGGTAGCCATCTTTGCGCAGGCGCTCTTTCAAGCCGCTGGTCAATTCACGCAGCAAGCCTGGGCCCTTGTAGATTAGAGCCGTATATACTTCAACCAATGAGGCCCCAGCGCGGATTTTATCGTATGCATCAGCTGCGGTGAAAATGCCACCCGAGCCAATGATCGGCAGCTTACCCTCCGTTTGACGGTAAACCGCACGAATAACCTCTGTTGAACGCTCGCGCACCGGAACGCCACTGAGGCCGCCCATTTCCCCAGCATTCGAATGGGTAAGGCCCGTGCGTGAAACGGTCGTATTCGTCGCAATAATGCCGGAAACGCCGCTGTCCTTAATTGTCGCTACCGTCAGCTTAAGCTGCTCATCCGTCATGTCCGGAGCAATTTTGACCAATACTGGCTTCGCGCTTTTACCAGATTTCGACGCCTGCTGCCTGATTTCCTCCAAAACGGTATCAAGGAGCAGCCTCAGCTCATCCCCATGCTGCAACGCACGCAAATCCGGTGTATTGGGCGAGCTAATGTTGACGACAAAAAAATCGCCCTGTCCATACAGCGCCTGAATGCATAAGCGATAATCCTCATGAGCAAGCTCATTGGGCGTCACTTTGTTTTTTCCGATATTGACAGCAAGCGGGATGCGGTGTATTTTGCGCTTGTTCAGCCGCTCTGCCATCGCATCAACGCCATCATTATTGAAGCCCATTCGGTTAATCAGCGCTTCGTCAGGCGGAAGCCGGAACAGTCTCGGCTGCTCATTGCCTGGCTGGCTCTTCGGAGTTACCGTTCCTACTTCCATAAAGCCAAAGCCTATGCTGGAAAAGCCATCGGCTGCCTTTGCGTTCTTATCCAGCCCTGCCGCAAGCCCTATCGGATGCGGAAAATGAATGCCGAATAAATCCACAGCAAGCTCCGGCGTCTCATTTACCCCATACATCGCATGCATGATGCCCGTCATGCCCGGAACGCGCCCAGCAGCATGCAATCCATCTATAACCAAATGGTGAGCTTTCTCCGGATCCATGCGAAAAAATATCGGCTTACCTAATGAAGAATAAAGCAATTATACTCACTCCGATCTACAATAAATGTCCTACCCAATAGTGTAGCGTTTTTGCCCAGAAAAGAAAAGGGCAATACTGCTCCTTTGTTATTGCGGCTCTTTCCGAAAACGATTACAATATGACTATATTCCTTATTTATTAGAAAGAGGTTGATGGCCATGAGTTCACCCAAACGCAAACCACCCACAGTTAAAGCAAAAGCGCCCGAGGAAGTCAATAAGAAAGCACTTGTCTGGATAGGCGCCGCTATTGGAGTTGTCATTGTCGCCGTCACCGTTTTGTTGTTGGTTAGCGGTTAATCAGCCCAGCCAGTGATATACTTTACCGGGATTCGTCTCGTCCTGACTCGGATTCAGCTTGAAGCGCTCCTTGGATTCCGAAATTTCGGACGGCAGAGTCCCGTTTTTAATTTTGACGATCGTACCCATCGGCACCAGATCAAACAACTCCTCCACATCCTGTTTCCCCATACGAATGCATCCGAGCGATTCATCCTGTTCGAGGCTATCCGGCTCATCTGTGCCATGGATGGCATAAAGCGTACTGGAAAGCGTCATCCCCCTGCTGCCGAACTGGCCATTATCGCGCCCATTCGGATTTTTCACCTTCTCGCTAATATAAAAGCTGCCTTCCGGCGTTTTGTCGCCACCTAGCCCAACCTTGAAGCTGCGAACGATAATGTCGCCACTAACAACTGCTAGTCTGTAAGTGGATTTATCGACGACGATTTCAAGCGGCTTGCGCCAGGTTTGGTCCACTCCGCCTACTAATTCATCTGAATTACTCTGCATAAACTGCGATTGACGTTGCCCTGAATCCGTCTTTGGCTTGTTGCCTTCTGCTTCATTATGCTGCTGCGCAGGCTGTTTCGCCCCTGACTGATCCGTTTTCATTGCGGCAACAAGCGGTTTAAACATCTCCTTCATTCCAGATGCTTCACCAGCCAAAACATTGTTGGGGTATGGCTTAATGAGATCATCCAGCTTTTCTGGCCACTTCTCTTGCATCCGCTTGTACTGATAGATCGCGCTGGCAAGCGTCCAACGAACCTCCTGCTGCTCGCTCCACGCCTTGAACTTCGTTTTCACCGTGGATGCATCAGCCGGCTTGCAGCTGCATACTCCGCCATCGAGCATTTTCACTTCCATCGGTACATAATCGGACTGCTGCTCCACCGACATCAGCAGCTTGCGACTGCCTGTCCATTTGCGCCAGCCCTCCTGCTCCTCAAGTTTAACTACTGCCGCTACAGACGGCCGCTTAGTCCAGGAAAGCAGCTCTTCCCACGCGCTTCCGATCGGATTGCGCTCACCCTTGTCGGTCAGCACGACGCCGAAGGTTGGATCAATAGGCGCGTCAATGACAGCTGCCATTCCTGCTGCTGCAGGATCAGCTAGCTTGCTTGCGTTCGAAGGCATGAACATTAGCAGCAGCGCAATCGAAATCGCTCCCATTATTGCGCGGCGAATTCTCCGTTTTTTACGCTGCTGGCGATTCCAATCCTCCAGCATTTCCTGTGGGCTTTCCGCTAGCGGATGAGGCTTGCGCTCAAATGCCTCGTAAATTTCCCCTGCTTGAATGAAGCAATAATTTGCTTTCGCCGTTTTATCCAACTGCAAATATTGCTTGCCGAGCAAATACCAGGCCATTTTATTGTCAGGATGATTTCTAACATATTGCTTCAGATAGAGGTTATCCTCTAATTGCTCCATCATTAACCCCCCTCAAAGTCCAATACCACTATATCGGCAGCATTTACCTTTTTTTTGACTCTAGCGTAAACGGCTTTGCCAACCGACGGTGGCAAAAGCTCGTTTCGCGTAGAAATAGAAGCGTAATGATAAGTCGCAGCCTTATTCATTCTTCTATTTAAAGTGTACACGGCTTTGCCATCCTTCTATTTGAAGCCCACTTCGCACACAAAAAAGCTCCCCATCTACGCAGTGCAACTTCTGCATAGTTGAGGAGCTTAGGTTTAAGCTGGGTTTAGCTAAAAGGCGCGTCCGCGATTTTAATCGAATCAGTCGGGCAGCCGTCTACTGCATCTTGCATATCGTCATAAAGATCTTCCGAGATTGCAACACAGCCTTTATTGCCGTCGTTGCCGAAAATCACCTCTGCCAGACCTTCATCATCGTAATCATAAATGTCAGGAGCCGTTGCGCCGCATGCGCCGCATGCAATACAAGTATCCTTTTCTACCCAAGTGTACTTAGCCATTCAAAATACCTCCCATAAAGTGACGGAATAATGCCGCTATATAGCTTGTCTTCCGTTAATGACATCATAATAATAAAGCTTCATTCATCAATATATACCATCATTCGGCCTTTGGCAACCTGACACCGCGTTTAAAAATCTTCCTTTTGCAGCGAAGTGCCCCGCAGCCGCTTATTGCGAATCAGTGCGGAAGGATCATCGCTGAGCATCCCCGCCGTTAACACCGCATCCTCGCCAAACTTGTCCCGCAGCAAGTCCATCGTCTTTGTCAGCGCTTCCTTCCGCGGCTGCTCCTCATAATTGAACAGATCCAGCTGAACCGCTGTATTCATCTCAGGCGACAAATTTTGCAGCGTAACTCCTAGCAGCCTCACCGGCTCTCCCTCCGGCCAATGCTTATCGAACAAGCGGCAGGCTTCCTGAAAAATATCTTCCATTGCATGCGTTGGCGAGCGAAACGTATTCGAACGGGTAATGGTCGACATGTCTGGTCTGCGAACCGTAATTTGTACCGTAAGAGCCATCAGCTTCTGCCTTCTAAGCCGCCGTGCGGTCTGATCCGATAAGTTAAGCAGAACACGGTGAATATCTTCCCTGACGATAAAATCCTTCGGCAGCGTCGTCGTATGACCGATCGACTTATTCACTTCCCGCTCTCCATTCACAGGAGCGTGGTCAATGCCACTTGCTGCCCCTTTCATCCATGCTCCAACGACGCCAAACTGCTTAATGAGCAGCCGTTCATCCGTCTGTGCAAGCTGTCCAATTGTGCGAATATTGAGCCGAGCCAGCTTGTCCGCCGTCTTTTTCCCAATGCCGAATAGCACGCCGCACGGCTTGTCCCATAGCAGCTCTGGCACATCACGCAGCCGCAGCACCGTCATCCCATTCGGTTTTTTCATATCCGAGGCCATCTTCGCCAGCAGCTTATTCGGAGCAATGCCAATAGAGCTGGGCAGCTGCCACTCTGTACGGATACGCTCCTGCAAAGCGCTGGCAATTTCCAGCGGTGTTCCAAATATTTTCGAACCGGTTATATCCATATAACATTCATCTATTGAAACAGCTTCTACCATATCTGTATAGCTTCTGGCAATCGTCATAAAACCTCGTGAATATTTGCGGTATAAATGGAAGTCCGGCTGAATAAGGATGAGATCAGGACAACGTCTAAGCCCCTCGCGCACCGTCATGCCCGTCTTGACCCCTAGCCTTCTGGCTGTATATGAGCAGGTGACGATAATCCCTTTGCGCAGCTCCACGCTGCCGGCAACGGCCGTTGGTTTATCTTTATATTTATCCGGCTCCTCCGCCTCATGGACAGAGCAGTAGAAGGCATTCATATCCAGATGCAAAATGACGCGGCCCTTCGCTGGATAATGCTCATTCGTATTCGTCATTGTATGGTTCCACCACCTGCGAGGAGATCCGCTTGAACACTTAGTCTCCACCGTTGTTTATTTGTACTTATCAGCATACCGCTGCCAATGTAGCAAGTCAATTGAACAACAGCGAACTGCAAAAGTCACAAGCGAAAACGGCTGTCTCCGTCCTCTGGCGGCAATGCAACCGTTTCGATTAAAAAAAGTAATGGCTCCCCTCTACATTCCAGTCAACTAGTGTTATAATAATTCATTATAATTGTAAAGGCTATCAGTGAAGAAGGAGGCCTTCTGGCCATGACAATGAATTTATCTATTTTTGACACGACGCTGCGTGATGGTACGCAAGGAGAAGGCATCAGCCTATCAGCGGAGGACAAGCTGAAGATCGCTTTAAAGCTTGATGCACTAGGCGTTCATTATATTGAGGGCGGCAACCCGGGAAGCAATAGCAAGGATATTGAGTTTTTCGAGCGCATTAAAGCGTATAATTTGCGAGCGAAGATTACGGCATTCGGCAGTACTAGACGCAAGTTCAGTCTGGCTCACCAGGATGCTAATTTGCTTAGAATTAAAGAATCCGGCGTTCCTGCAGCGACGTTAGTTGGAAAATCTTGGGATTTCCACGTACACACCGCTCTGCAAACGACGCTTGAAGAAAACATAGCTATGGTCTACGACTCGCTTGCTTTCCTCAAGCATAACGGTATTGAAGCGATGTTTGACGCGGAGCATTTCTTCGACGGGTACAAGCATAACCCGGAATACGCGCTGGCTGTGCTGCGCAAGGCGCAGGAAGCGGGAACGGATTGGCTCGTGCTTTGCGATACGAATGGCGGCACGCTGCCGGGCGAAATTCACGAAATCGTGTCGCGTGTTCGCGCCGAGCTGAATGCTCCTATCGGTATTCATACGCACAACGACTGTGAGCTCGCCGTTGCCAACTCGCTTGCTGCCGTGCAAGCCGGAGCTCGTCAAATACAAGGTACGATCAATGGGTATGGCGAACGCTGCGGCAATGCCAACCTTTGTTCGATTATTCCCAATTTGCAGCTTAAAATGGGCTATAACTGTTTGCCGGATGACAAGCTGAGCACGCTAACAGGAACCGCACGTTTTGTCAGTGAAATTGCCAACGTTCATATGCCTGTAGGACAGCCTTATGTCGGCAATGCAGCTTTCGCCCATAAAGGCGGCATTCACGTGTCAGCGATTATGAAGGATTCCAAAACCTATGAGCATATCGCGCCGGAACTCGTTGGCAACAAACAGCGCATACTCGTCTCCGAGCTGGCAGGCCAAAGCAACATCATATCCAAGGCCCAGGAGCTTGGCCTCGATGTGAATGCCAACAACGAGAAAACGAAGCAAATTATGGAGCGGATTAAAGACTTGGAGCATCAAGGCTATCAATTTGAAGGTGCTGATGCATCGCTTGAGCTGCTGCTTAGAGAAGCTTTTGGCGAGGTCGAAGAAATTTTCACGGTCGAGTCCTTTAAAATGCTGGTGGAAAACTCGCAAGGCGCGCTCCGCACCGAGGCGATCGTCAAGCTGAACGTTGGCGGCGAGCAGGTTTACACCGCTGCGGAAGGCAACGGCCCTGTCAACGCGCTTGATAACGCCTTAAGAAAGGCTCTCGTGCAGTTTTATCCAAAAATCAAGCAGATCCATTTGTCCGACTACAAAGTTCGTGTAATCGACGAGAAAGACGCTACAGCCGCTAAAGTGCGCGTACTTGTAGAGTCTACTAGCATCGACAACACATGGAGCACCGTAGGAGTTTCTAACAATGTAATCGAAGCAAGCTGGGAAGCATTGGTTGACGGCATTCGCTACGCTCTGCTTAACATGGGCAAACCCGATGCTATTGATGCCCCTGTAACCGAGCAGCATGGACTAGTAAACCATTAATTTAGCGCATAAGAGGCAGCTGTAACGATAATAAAGGGCATTCCGCAAGCCATAAGTAATAACTGGCTTGCAGGAATGCCCTTTTTTTAATATAGGAAAGTATATGATTTTTCTATCCTTTCTCTATATTCCAACCTCGAAACGGTAGCTTTGCCGCCAGAGGACGGCGACAGACATTTACGGTTGTGTTTTGATAAAATGGTCGAACGCTATTTTTGCAGGCAGCTCCAATGATGCTCCCTTCTTAAGCGGCTGTCTCCGCAGCAACTGCTCTGTACCGGGCCCTTAGTCGAAAAAACATGCCCATGCTGGCAATCGTCAAAAAGCTTCCAATAAGCTGCGCAGTATTTAAATATTCATTAAGCAGAAAATAAGCCAAAATCATGGCCAGCACCGGCTCGCCGATAATCGCCATCGAAACGTTCGTCGCCCCAATGTGCTTCAGCAGCATATTAAACACCAAATGTCCGAAGATCGTCGGAATAATCGCAAGCAAGACGAAATACATCCATTCCTCCGCAGCATACCCCGTCAATGCAATTTGATTGACGAGATTGTAAATGAACATGACTGTTCCTGCAATCAAAAAAACCATTAAGCTATAAAGATTCGAGGGCAGGCTGCTGCTGACCTTTTGCCCAGCTATCATATACACGGCAACCGCCATCGTTCCGAGCAAGGACAATAAATCGCCAAATAATGCCTCACGCGAAATTCCGATATCGCCCCAAGCGATAACGAAGGAGCCCAATACCGCCATCGCCATACAAAGGCTGCCGGCTATCGTCTGGCGCTCTTTAAATAGAAGAAACGAGCCAAGCATCACAAAAAATGGCTGCAGCGTTATAAATACCATGGAGCTTGCAACAGACGTATATTTCAGCGATTCCATCCACAACAAAAAATGCAGGCCGAGAAAAAAGCCTGCACAACTTAAAACCATCCACTCTTTGCCGGTTAGCCGAATCGTTCGCAGCACCTTCCACGGTACAAGCGGCAGCATAATAACGACGGTAATTAATAACCGGTACATCCCTGCCACCGAGGAAGGGGCACTTGAAAACTTGATAATAATCGACGATACCGCAACAGCCAAAACGGCAATAAACAGCCATACATAAGGGTGGAGCCATAATTTCTTCTTTTCTGTATTCATTGTTCGTGCAGGCTCCCTTATCTGCTTATGAATATTTTTCAATGAGACGATCCCATTCCGAAAGCGGAATGACTCCATTGATTCTTTCGCGAATGACACCTTTGGAGTCAATTAGAAACGTCGTCGGAAAAGTATTTACCTTGTATTCCTTCGTGACATCTCCCTCACGATCCATCAGAATGGTAAACGTGAATTCATGATCCGCCACAAATTGCCTAGCCGCGCGCTCTTTGTCAAACTTAGTTGAATTAACGCCATACATTGCGATTTTATCCCCGTACTTCTCATGAAGCTCCTGCAAATCAGGCGCCTCCAGCTCACAAGGGCCACACCATGACGCCCAAAAATTCACGAAGCTAAGCTTGCCCTGCTCGCCACCGATTTTGTACATCTGCTCATCAAGCGCCTGAAGCTCAAATTGCTGGGCAGAATATCCCGCTTTCGGCTTAAAATCTCCGGAAGCAGCAATAATTGCGCTGTCTTTCTCCATATATTGCGAAATGGCCAAGCCTGCCAGCACAAAAGCTACTATAAACCATGCGGACGCCTTCTTCATTTTCCCAAATCCTCCTGCCAAATTCATGCTTTTATCTGCTTCTATCGTAACATGTCCGGCAAGACAAGCTCAAGAAAAACAGCTTTCCTTCATTAAACCGTCATATCCGCCATGTTTTCCCCTTTTATTTTAGGTTAAAATAAATCAAATCATACCTATTCGATATAGAATATACAATTGACGGGAGGAAATTTGCGTGCAGTTGCAGCTACTACATATAACAACACAGGCTTATGATCGGCTCATTGCCTCATGCCGGGAAGCATTGCCCATGGAAGCCTGTGGGATTTTGACAGGTGAAAGAGATATCGGCAAAATAGTGGACGTGACCGCTATTGCCAACGTCCATTCTTCCCCTGCCACCGCCTTCGCTTTCGCTCCAGACGATTGGGTAAAGGCTTATTACCGCATGCAAAAAAGCCGGCAATCTCTGCTCGGCTTCTTTCACTCTCACCCAACGTCGCATCCCCATCCTTCAACTGCTGATGGGCTGGGCCTCCATTCGGATGATTTATTATTGTCGTATTGGATTATTTCTTTGCAGCAGCCTTTGCAGCCTGAAATAAAGGCTTATTGCTACATGAACGGATGCTTCCAGTCATTGCAATGGGCTATCGCTGACTGAGATAAGCATACAGGTCACCCAGCGTATTTATATTCCGCTCAAAAATACGCCGCAGATACGCCTGCCACAATTCCGCCGTCATTAAAGAATCCTCCAGCGCGTGATGCCGCTGTGTAATTGTAATGCCGCTGTCCTCCAGCAAATCATCAAGCGCGTAGCTATCACGCTTCGGCTCCAGCCACTTGGCAACCATCATCGTATCTAATACACGGTGGTTTAAGTTAACCTTCGACGTTCGCCATAGCGCAGCGTTGAGAAATTGCTTATCATGTCCGGAAGCATGGGCAACGAGCGGCCGCTTGCCGACAAACTCCATGAAGTCATGCAGTACCTGCATTAAATCAGGGGCATCCTCTACCATTTCATTCGTAATGCCCGTTAGCTCCACAATAGCCCGCGGAATGCGGCGCTTTGGATTAACGAGGCTGTAGAACGTCTCCGAGGAATAAATTTCGCTCCCCCGCATTAATACGGCGCCAAAGGAAATAATTTCATCTCCATTCGACGGGTAAAATCCCGTTGTCTCCAAGTCGAACACGATAAACTCCATTTCTCTAAGCAGCATGTCAAGCGGAGATTGCTTGCGCTGCTCTTTGTTGACAGAGCGAATAAAAGCCATTTGCTGGGCGTTTTGCGATCCCAGCATTGAGGCTATGGCCGGCGTAAAGCCGCCCATTTTATATAAGCTCCACATCCGTCCCACGCCTTTAGGTTCCTTCATAATCTCCATCCACCGCCTTACACAAGCCTTCCCGTCGTGGTTTTATACACTTTGCGCTGCAGCTTCTTGCCCAGCCGCAAGCTTTTCTTTAATTGATCTTTCATCTCTTTAGTCAGCTTGCGAGAAGCTACTTTGCCATTGTTGCCATACCAGCCGTTTTCCGAGCTTTCAATTGATAACAGCCGAAGCTTAAGAATAAAGAGAAAAGCCTGCTCACATTGCTTTGCTTCCTGCTCCGAAAGCTCCTTTTCTTCCAAAAGCCTCCGCATGCGATCCATCGTAGAAGACTCGCGAATGCCTCGCTGTATCGATAACAAACGAATCGCGTTGACCATAGGAATGTAGGCCCCATATTTAATGTCCAGACTGCCTGCATCCTCTCCATATTGCTCCTTGAGCAAATGGCCGAATACGCCAAGCAGCATTTTGTGCCTCATCGTATTTTCCAGCATGCGTCTAATAATAATCGGCGTTGCCAGCATGTCGGTGAAAAAAATATCCTTAAATTTCCGCATGAGCAGCTCGCTTCCAAAAATACAGCGTGCATCCGCTATAATTAGCAAATAACGAACAGCCTCCCAGCTCGGCTCCTTAAACCACAGGTTAATTTGCTCCTCCCATGCTGATAGTGATTTGCACCACTCGGGGTTGCTGCTGATTACCTCTCCCTCACATGGAGGATATCCAGCTGTTTGGAGGTAGCTGACAATTAACGCTGATAATTCATTAAAATAACGCTGCACATACGGCTCATCACCAACTGTATTCTCATAAACAATGCCGCTGTCCTGATCGCTGGACAAGGTTTGCTCTTCCCTGCCTCCGCTGCCGAATAATAAATAGGCGTAAGGCACGGGAGGAGAACCCTTCCCCATCCGTGCCATTTCCGCTTCTGCGAGTGCAATTGCCCGGCTGATCACCGAATCATGCATCTCATTCAATTGTTCATTAAACTGTTCGACAGGGCTTGCAAGGAGAGCTTCCTTCATCCGATCATGTACCTGATCCCGCAAGCTGCGCAGCGTGCCCACCTCTCCGGCTGAGCCGATCTGCTCCAGCAGCTCCACATGCACAGGGTCTGTCATCTGAGTCTCTCCCCTTTAAATCGCCCTTATAATATTAACCGTGCAGGTTTTGTCCTGCTTTTTTCATTTGCTCAGGATAACCATAAGCGCCATGCTCACTAAGGTCAAGACCTACAATTTCTTGCTCCTCTGTTACACGGAAGCCCATAACCAGCTTCATAACGCCAAGTACCAGAAACGATGCTGCAAGAACGAATGCGCCGCATACAACAACGCTCTCGAATTGGACCCACAATTGTTTCCAGCTGCCAGTATCGATAAGACCACCTTGGCCTACGCCAACTTTATCTGCCAGTAATTGTGTTGCAAAAATACCGTTAGCCAGCGTACCCCAAATACCAGCTGCACCGTGAACCGACATTGCATAGATCGGATCGTCGATTTTCATTTTTTCGAAAAACTTTGCGCTGTAGAATACAAGCACGCCAGCTACTAGACCAATAACAACTGCTGCCCATGGATCAACGAATGCACAGGAAGCTGTAATCGCAACAAGACCAGCTAGTGTACCGTTCAATGTCGTTGTAATATCAGCCTTGCCTGTTACAGCCCACGAAATGAGCAGTGAGGAAACCGCACCGGCACCGGCGCCCAGCATCGTTGTAAATGCTACGTAACCAAAGAATCCATCGCCGATTGCTAACGTACTGCCTGCGTTAAAGCCGAACCAGCCAACCCACAGTAGCAATACCGATAGAGCTGTGTACACTTGGTTATGACCAGCAATTTCATTGGCAGAGCCATCTTTATTGAACTTGCCAATACGAGGCTTAAGTAAAATGGTTGCTGCCAAAGCTGCCAAGGCGCCGGATAAATGGACGACCGTCGAACCGGCAAAGTCTTGTGCACCATCTTCCGCCAGCCAACCGCCGCCCCAGATCCAGTGAGCAACTACCGGATAGATCGCAGCAATGTAGATAACGGTGAAAATAAGGTATGAGGACAATTTAGCACGTTCCGCAAAGCCGCCCCATGCGATGGAAAGCGATACTGCTGCGAAAGCTAGTTGGAACAGGAAGAAAATTGTTGTTGGAAGTCCGTCGTCCACACTTGTAATGGCTGGATTAAAGAAGAAATCACCCCAGCCAATAAGGCTGCTCGTACCGCCATCGGCATTAGCCGTTCCGAAAGCAATACCGTAACCGACAGCCCAGTAAATCAAACCTGCAAGACCAGCTGTGAAAATCGTTTTGCCAGCAACGTGGCCAGCATTTTTCATTCTGGTCGAACCTGTTTCCAAAAGAATAAACCCGCCTTGCATGAGCAAAACTAATACGAATGCTACCATGACCCACAAGGAGTTGACGCCCATGTTCAATGTTGCATTGGATGGGTCATTCGCAAAAGCCATTGCCGGGAATACTAAGCACATTGCCCCTAGTGTGAATAACATCTTTCTAATCATTACGACCACTCCCTATGCGTTATGTTTCCTAACATTTCAGGAAAGACTTAATGTCATTATAGTCAGTATAGTCGCATTTGACAATACGTTTTATTCTATTTTCAAAAAAAATCTAACATTCCGCCTCAAGAAAGCGATTAATGTTAAGTTTTTTCACAGTCCCTGCCTGATCTTGGCAGCTTTTGTCGCGCTGAAGTTTAACCTTTGTGCTTTTCACCTTCTATTATAGGAAGCATCTTCCTAGGCATAATTCTCCTGCACTCACATATCCATGTCATACGTTTGACTGTATGGTTACTTTCCGATTATCATTAAATATAGACATATATAGATAGAGGAAAGAAGGTGAACGGATTGGAATCTGCTGAACGTTATAAAATTGGAGAACTCGCTAAACTGGCCAACATCAGTCCGCGAACAATTGACTATTATACTTCAATGGGACTTATTGAACCGGCGGAACGCTCTTCTACGAACTACCGCTTGTATAATTCTGAAACATTGATCCGTTTGAAACGTATTGATCAAATGAAGCAAAACAAGCACACGCTTGAAGAAATTAAACATTCATTAGCGCAGTGGGATAGCGTAACTGCTGAAGAGCAGGTATCGCGCAAGCTAACCGACCTACAGCTTCGTCTAAGCGAGCTGGAACGCGAGGTTAAAGACTTGGAGCCTGTAATCAAGCAAATGAAGCCACGCCAGGCTAACAAGCTCTACACTCGTCTCATGCCACAAACGGCAGCTTGTATAGAAGCGCTAATGCTGCTGCTAAACAAGGGAAATTTTATGTAAGTTGTACAATCATAGCTTCTCCCCTTGATTGGTAAGTCAAAATTATCATTTGGAGGAATGACGTTATGTTTTTTCACAAAATGGACATTCTCATCCTAATCGCTTTCGCTTTATCGATTTGGGCGCAATTTAGGGTTAAAGGAACGTTCAAAACCTGGTCTACCGTTCGCTCCATGAGCGGACTAACCGGCTACCAGGCCGCACGCAAAATGCTCGATGCTAATGGGCTGCAGCATGTACAGATTGAACCTGTACGAGGCACCCTAAGCGATCATTATGATCCAATATCACGTAAAGTACGACTTTCCGAGCATGTTTATTATGAAAACTCCATATCCGCCTTGTCCGTTGCCTGCCATGAGGTCGGCCATGCGATTCAGCATAAGGCGAATTATCCGATGCTGGCGCTGCGCCATCGCATTTTCCCGGTCGTTAACATCGCATCCGGCATTGCTCCATTCATGCTGATCGCCGGATTTTTGCTGCAACAGGCTAATCTGATTGGTCTTGGCATCATCTTCTTCTCTGTAGCAGTAGCCTTTCAGGTTATTACACTGCCCGTTGAATTTAATGCAAGCAACCGTGCCCGCCATATTATGATTGCCGAAGGCTTTATAACGAATGAAGAAGAACGCGGTGTCGCCAAAGTTCTGAACGCTGCCGCTCTCACTTACGTAGCAGCCGCGCTCATCTCCCTGCTGGAGCTCGTCAAATATATTATGATCTTCACATCATCAAACCGGGAATGACTAGCTTACAGACTAACATGATCAACTCAGAAGAGTGGGCCCGCCTAAGTAATAGGCAGGTCCACTCTTCTTTTCACGCAAAAAAAAGAACCGCTGCAGCAGCCAGAATAAAATTGGCGCCTGCAGCGGTTCTTTCTCCTATAACCTATAACTGTTCTTGCTTTAATCCTCATGCTTCTTCTCATTGAAATAATGCAGCAGAAAGCCATGGAACACCTTCGCAACGAGCGACAGCTTCTCATTGGAACGATGAATGATGCCGATATTGCGAGTTACATGAGGCTGCTCCACGCGCACCTTCGCTGGCTGTAAAATGCCCGTATGATGAAGCGCCATTTCCGGCAGCAAGCTGACACCCATCCCAGCGGCGACCAGCCCGCGGATCGTCTCCGTCTCCTCGCCCTCGAATCCGATTTTCGGTGTAAACCCTGCCTCCTGGCACGCTTCCCATACGATGGGCCTTAACGAATAACCTTCGCTGAACAAGACAAATGTCTCGTCCTTAAGCTGATTTAATTGAATCGAGCTCTCTCCAGCAAGTGGATGTGACGGCGGCAATATCGCATAAAGCTCCTCTGTCAGCAGCACCTGCCCGCATACATGCTCATGCTCATCCGGAAAAGGAGAAATGAAAGCAAGATCAATATCACCCTTCACCATATCTCGTATGAGCGACGGATACATCCCTTGCCTAAAACGAAACTGCACATTCGGATGATGCTTGCGAAAAGCGGCCACAACCTGCGGGATTAAGGATACGCCGAGGCTATGCGGAAAGCCTAGCCGAATTTCTCCTTTTTCCGGGTCAAGAAATTCATGTATTTCCACAACAGCCCGGTCCAGATCAGCCAATATGACCTCAGCCCGCTTCAAAAACAAATGACCTACAGGTGTCAATTGCAGATTTCTGCCCTTTTGTAAAAAAAGCTTTACGCCAAGCTCTTCCTCCAATTGATGAATTTGACGGCTCACAGCTGATTGAGCAACATGCAATTCTTCCGCCGCCTGTGTCACATGCTCTTTTCTCGCTACTTTGACGAAATAATAAAGCTGACGAAGTTCCATGATCTCTCCTTATCTTATCCAAACATTATCTCCGGACGATCCGCTGCCTGCGTACCATTGCCCGATCGAATAAACCGTACATGAGGAAGCCGGCAAGGCCACCCCCAACATGCGCCCATAAATCTATTGTCGGCAAAATAATGGAATAAATGATGCCTGCTCCCAAAATCATATATACGGTTTTGCGTGATCCATCATCCAGCCAAGCTTTACGGAACAGCGACAAGTATAGATACGCTCCGTAAATGCCATAAATCGCACCGGATGCTCCCACTGACAAATGGACAAATTCCCCATTGCCACCCTCTGTCATAACCGTAATAACTGCACTGAACAAATTGCCGAGCAGCCCGCAAAGCAGATAAAAAACAACATACTTCACAGAGCGCAGCAGACGCTCCAAGGGCGGCGCAAACACGAGCAGGGCAAACATATTAAAAAGCAAGTGCTGAAAGCCTCCATGCATAAAGATGGACGTTAAATAGCGCCATGGCTCTTCCAGTCCGTACGGATCTCCATGAAACGTTAAAAAGGCACCCCAGCGGTACAAGTTTTCTCCGCCAGTCGTTCCACCATTTAAAGCAACAAATATAAAAAAGAGCGTATTTAACGCGATTATCGCAGAAGTTATGGGATAAGATCTTAAATAAACGCGAAAGCTTTCGTATCTTAAAAAAATCATCAGTAATTCCCCCGCTCTAGAATTGGACAATATTGCCGCGCTCCGATTATAATTAATGGGTATTGACCATTTAACTTTGAGGAGGACGTTATACATGTCTCAAGAACGTGCTGGAGCTGCCGCATTTAAGGGCAATCCACTTACATTAATCGGACCAGAATTGAAAGTCGGCGATAAAGCTCCTGATTTTCAAGTGAACAAAACACTCGTTGATAGCGTATCCTTGAAAGATTATGCTGGTAAAATCAAATTAATCAGCGTAGTTCCTTCTATTGATACAGGCGTATGCGACGCTCAAACTCGCCGTTTCAATGAAGCTGCTGCTTCGCTTGGCGACAACGTCGCTGTACTTACAATCAGTGTAGATTTGCCTTTCGCTCAGGCTCGCTGGTGTGGTGCCGCAGGCATCGATAAAGTCGAGCTGCTGTCGGACTACAAACTTAAAAGCTTCGGCGAAGCATATGGTGTTTACATTAAAGAATTCGGCCTGGATATGCGCTCGATCTTTGTCATTGATGCCAATGATACGATCCAATATGTCGAGTACTTGGCAGAAATGACTGAGCACCCGAACTATGAAGCGGCGATTAACGCGGCTAAAGCGCTCGTATAATCCAGTATACAATCTTTTATGTGCACAAACAAAGCGAGTGAAGGGAAACCTTCCTCGCTTTTTGTACGTTTTATGAGTTTCCGGTCGTTTTATAAGCAGAGAGCTTCTTGTCCAGCGTTCGATAAAGCTCAAGAATAACCCGGTAGTTCGAACCAAGGTCGCCAAAAGAGCCTCTGGAAGCCGAATAAATATCAACGGCTGCATTTACTGGATTCACACTGATGACCGACACCGTAATGTCCATCGTCCGGCCGAAAGCCGTGCGTTTCTCGAGCACAATCTCCCCAACCGATTGAACTTCATGCAACACCTTGTAGCCCTGCATTTTCTTCAGCGTAGAAACTACTTCTTCCCAAGCCTTTTCCTTGGACAACTTGTAAAAATGGGATTTGAGCATCGGGTCTTTGGCTTTATCGCCTGTTTGTTCATGACTGCGCAGCAGCCCGATTACGGTCCGCTTCAACAAAAACGATCTCCCCCTCCAGCATCTTTGTATGTAATATCTATATTAACATGTTTTGTTACACAAAAAAAGAACCCTGAGCGTGTTAGCGCAGCAGAGTCTCTTGAGTGTAGATAAAAACCCGCCTATGCCGTCCGACTTACATGTTTCTGAACCTCGCTTTCGCAAGGTGGGTGTCCGCAGAAACGAATTTGAAGTCCCCTTTAGAGGGCATGTCAGCAACGTAACAATTTAGGTCTCCCGAGAAACAGCCATTGGTTCAAAACAACGTAAAGCCGAAACGAACATCGCAGGATGTATTGTTATTATAAACGTTACCTTTACAATTGTAAATGTCTAAACGTTTATTTATTGGACGAGCTCGAATCGCCATCTGTAAGCTCTGCAAATTCGACCTCTTCTGCCTCCTGGGCAAGCCTAGCTTTCTCCGCCTGCTCCTGCAGCTTCTGGTAAATCATGTAGAAATTCCAGAACGACAGATAAGCGATAATGCTGCCCATAAAAAACGGAATCAAAAAGGTGAAGCGCGTACTGATATAGATGACCGCACCACTCATTACCGCAGAAGAGAATGAGCGTATTGGACGGCCAATCGTAATCAGAATAGCATTTTTCAACAATTGAAACGTTTTCATATGATAATGGACAAGCATCGAGAAAAAGTTGAACAAAGAAATTACCAGCAGAAGCAGCAACGCAATAAAGATATAAGAAATCAGGCTGTACTGGTCGCGATACACAATAAAATCGACAATCATAATGGCAAACAGAATAGCGTAGAAAAACCCGCCAATCATACTTTGAAGATAATTTTCCTTATATCCTCTAAAGTAAGTTTTGAATAGCGGGACATCCGTTTCACCCATCACCCATTTGCGAGCTACCGCAAACATCGCAGCTGTAGCTGGAAATAAGGTGAACGGAGCAACAATCGCCATGAAAATCAATGTTGTTTTAACATGGTCCAGATAAGCCGCCTCATCTAATGCTGAAGCATTTCCTGGAAATACGCCCACAAACGCCAATAATACAAAAGGAATTGAACATATTAGCCATAATACATTGATTACCGATAATCGCATAATCCATTCGGAGATGCGGTAAAAACCTCCCATTAAACCCCTTGGCTCCATGTGATCTGCCCCCACTATTCCGTCTTGTTCGTTACTATTTTGGTTGTGACATGCACCAAAGCATATTATTCAATCAAGCAGGCTGGCTTAATCAAATGAACAATAAAAAAGGGGAAGTCAGGACGCCCGTAAGGCATCACGGACTTCCCCGGTTTCTTAAGCTTTGTTATTCGGGCTTATCAAGATGATATGACCCTAGTTGTTGTTATTGTTGAAGCTTTCGGACGATGGTTTTGGACGGCGGTTCTCGCTAGTGCGAGGTCTGCTGCTGCCACCATCACGGTTACGGTCATAGCTGCTGCTGCTGCTGCTGCGCGAGCTGGAGCTCGAACTGCTGCTGCCACCGCCACGTCTGTCATCACGGCCACGATAGCCGCCACCACCGCCACTGGAGCTGCGGCTGCTGCCACCGCTAAAGGACGAGGAACCAGAATAACGACGACCATTCGAACGAATGTCCGGCTTGCGTTTTTTCGCGCGAAGCGGCTCTTCCGGTGTCAATTCAATATTGACTTCCTTCTTCTCGCCTGTCAGCAATTTAACGGCTGCTGCAAGCAAGTGAACGGAATCATATTGCTCAAGCAATTGAATGGCAATTGCTTTGTATTCCGTGAACTCTTCTTCTTGAACAACTTCGAGCAAACGCTCAGCTGTCAAGCGCTGTTTGCCTTCAATCGCTTCCGCAATGCTAGGCAAAGGTTTTTTACTGATTTTTTGACGTGTAATTTTCTCGATGAAATGCAGGTGATCCAGTTCACGAGGCGTTACGAACGACCATGCCGTACCTTCTTTGCCTGCGCGGCCAGTACGGCCGATACGGTGAACATAGCTCTCCGGATCTTGCGGAAGGTCAAAGTTGATAACATGCGTTACGCCCGAAACGTCGAGGCCACGAGCAGCTACATCCGTTGCAACCAGCACATCAATGCTGCCATCGCGGAATTTGCGCATTACGCTGTCGCGTTGGTTTTGGGACAAGTCGCCGTGAAGGCCGTCTGCCGTGTAACCACGTTTTTGCAAAGCTTCGCTCAGCTCATCAACCCGGCGCTTCGTGCGACCGAAGATGATGGCAAGCTCTGGGGATTCCATATCAAGCAAACGGCTCAGCGCTTCAAACTTCTGACGCTCATGAACCTCAATATACGCTTGATCGATAAGCGGCGCCGTAACTTGCTTAGGAATAACCGACACATGCTCTGGATTTTTCAGAAATTGCTGTGCAAGCTTCTGAATGTTCGCCGGCATTGTAGCCGAGAACAGCATGGTGTGACGCTCGTCTGGAACTTGCTTCAGGATCGACTGAATGTCTTCCATAAAACCCATGTCCAGCATTTCATCTGCTTCATCAAGAATGACCGTTTGTACATCTTCAAGACGGATCGTCTTACGGTTGATGTGGTCAAGCAAACGTCCTGGTGTACCAATAATAATTTGCGGCTTCTTCTTCAAAGCGCGAATTTGACGTCCAATTTCTTGTCCGCCGTAAATTGGCAATGAGCGTAAACCTTTGTATCGAGTCAACTTCCCGATTTCTTCAGCTACCTGAATAGCGAGTTCACGGGTAGGCGTCATAATTAAGGCGACAATGCGCTCCTCGCTTGTCGGAATTTTATTAATGAGCGGAATTCCGAATGCCGCTGTTTTTCCTGTTCCTGTTTGTGCCTGACCAATTAAATCTTGACCAGCCATTGCAATTGGAATAGCTTTGGACTGGATCGGAGTTGACTCCTCAAACCCCAGCTCCGTGATTGCTTGCAACACTTTAGGTTCCAAGCCAAATTCAGCAAATGTTTTCAAACTTTCTCATACTCCTTTTATCTTCAGCCTACTTGAAAAATATCCAAGCTATTATAGCATACAATCATACACGTTTACCAGCGAAGCTTAAAAACAAATCAAAAGTCGTACGAGAAAGCGGTTGCTTTATTGTATAGCCCCTGCCCGCAGCGCACATGGCAGTTAACCCTGTTTTTTTAAAGTTGATCCTGCTATAATGTGGTTATCCCGCTGTTTTAACGTTTTCATGCCATATGTTTTGCCCTGAACCTATGATGAAAGGGTGATGCCAGGTGGATATCGAAACCGTAACACTGTCACAAATTGTAGAGAAGCTAGCACCCGAGCTCAGTCCTTTTCTTACGGATCGGGAACTCTCGATCAATATCGTATTGAGGGACGGACTGGCTGTACTTGAACCGGCGGATGCAATGGAGATTGTTCAGCACAGCATTTGCGAGCACCAAAGAGAAGCCTTACTGCAATGACAAGGGGATATACCGATTGATAGTGAACCTGCTGACGCATGCGTCAGCAGGTTTTTTGCATGCTTTTTTTCTCCGGAAATTCCCGCCCAAAAATGGTGCATTAAGCAACATTTCTCTGTGTAAAATTACGCTTTTAGAAAAAAATAAGTGTCACGCAGCCTAATTCTGCTTTATAATTTGGAAAGAAGAGCTAGCGGGGAGAGAAGGAAATGGACATCATCTTTTCAACTGTCATGCTGTTATACAGCTTGTTGACGGGAAGCGGAGAGGATCATGCAGCCGCCCGGGAGCTCGCAGCCTCGGTACTAAACGCTTCACTAGGAACAAATATCGTGCAGGCAAGCCCAACGGGTGGAGAAGGCCAGGGGACGTCTGAGACGGGCGCTAAGCGCGATCCGCAGAAAGATGCTCCCGTTGTGAAGGGCATCTACGTGACGGCTCACAGTGCAGGTGGAGCGCGTATGGATAGCTTGCTTAAGCTTGTTGATGATACGAAGCTTAACAGCATGGTCATCGATGTCAAAGACGACAACGGCTATATTACTTATCCGACCGAGACGCCGGAGCTGCTCGAACTGGGAACTACCCAGAAGTACATTCGCGACATTGGCGACTTGATGAAGAAATTAAAGCAGCATGAGGTTTACCCGATTGCCAGAATTGTCGTCTTTAAGGACACTGTGCTGGCACGCCAGCATCCGGAGCTGTCGTTCCGCCATTCCGACGGAACGATTTGGAAAAATGGCCGCGGTGAAAGCTTTGTTAATCCTTATATGAAGGAAGTCTGGAGTTACAATGTAGCCGTTGCCAAGGAAGCTGCTAAGCTGGGCTTTAAAGAAATCCAGTTTGATTATGTTCGTTTTCCTGAAGGCTTTGATAAGAAAGCCGATTCGCTGAAGTATAAGAAAACAGAGCAGAGCCGAGTCGATGCCGTTGCGGGATTCGTAAAATATGCCCGTGAGCAGCTTGAGCCGCTTGGCGTGCGTGTATCGGTCGATATTTTCGGCTACGCCGCATCGGTGCCTGCAGCCGAAGGCATTGGCCAGGACTTTGTGAAAATTTCCAACGATGTGCACGTCATATCTCCCATGGTTTATCCGAGCCATTACAGCACTGGCTGGTTTAAGCAGAAGGTACCGGACAAAAGCCCTTATGAAACCATCGTAGGCGCTATGGAGGATACGCATGCCAAGCTGGACCCGATCGGTGATGCTAAGCCAATTATCCGCCCTTGGATTCAGGATTTTACAGCCAGCTGGCTTGGACAGGGCAATTATATGAAATATGGCAAGAAAGAAGTCGAGGCACAAATTAAGGCGCTCTCCGACACCGACATTCATGAATTTCTCTTATGGAATGCAGGCAATAAATATTCAGAAGGCGTTAATTACGAATAGCGATTTGATAAGTCGAGCTGCGTATAATCCCGCTTCTCGCTACAAGGTGAAACGGCTGTCGCCATCCTTTGGCCGCGCGGCGCGTTTCATTCCGAGAAATATAGAGAAAGGATAGCATTAGGATATCTTTTTCTATATTTCAAACAAATAACCTCCGGTACGCTGCTTTTAAGCGTTGCCGGAGGTTATTTGTTTGTTTTTTAATACGAACCCTTGCAATTGCCCAGACGGGCCTGTAAGCATTATTGCGAAAGACGCAGCGCAAGCTCATACAAATCCAGATTGAATGGCTTTTTCGTATTGACAACCGTGTCGATATCCGTGGAAAGAAACTCCCCGCGCACGATACCGCAAGCCTTGCCCGAATCGCCCGCCATCAGCTGATGCACAGCATAATCGCCCAGACGGCTTGCAAGAATACGGTCAACAGCGGTCGGTGTTCCGCCGCGTTGAATATGTCCAAGGACGGTCACCCGCGGCTCAAGTCCGCAACCACGCGTAATTTCGCTGGATACATCATGCCCATTACCTGCTCCTTCAGCAACAACAACGATACTGTGACGTTTGCCTTTGGCAAAGTTGGCTTCCATCCGCTGCGAAACCTCCGTTAAATTGAACGGCACTTCTGGTACAAGAATGGTCTCGGCGCCGCTTGCAAGTCCAGCATAAAGCGCAATATCTCCGCAATGACGGCCCATAACCTCAACGACAGACGAACGCTCATGAGATGACATCGTGTCGCGGATTTTGTTGATGGCATCAACAACGATGCCCACAGCTGTATCAAAACCGATTGTGTAATCCGTGAAAGGAATATCGTTATCGATTGTTCCTGGCAATGCCATCGTCTTGATGCCGAGCTTGCTCAGCTTGTTAGCCCCTTGATAAGAGCCGTCGCCGCCAATAACGACCAAACCGTCGATGCCACGCCCACGCAAAACTTCAGCGCCTTTCTCCTGGCCTTCAGCTGTCATAAATTCTTTGCAGCGCGCCGTCTGCAAAATGGTTCCCCCGCGCTGTATAATATCGCCTACGCTGCGAAGATCCATTTGGCGCAAATCGTCATTCAGAAGACCCTGATAACCGCGTTGTACACCGTATACTTCCAGCCCGTTATACAAAGCGCTCCGCACTACAGCACGAACGGCTGCGTTCATCCCTTGGGAGTCACCACCACTGGTTAATACTGCGATTGATTTTACTGAAGACATAGTCATTCCTCCAAAATGATGTAATATATTGCTAAGCCTGCTGTTTCCTGATCCACACGCTGTTAATCAGGAAAAACAGGCGGGTAAGCGGACTGTTCTTCATCAGCTTGCGCGTTACGCTGCGCACTTCTTTCTGCGCACGCACCTTCGGATCGGATAAATACAGGGCAAGCAGCCCTTCAATGATAAGGCGATGAAACCGGGAAGCCGGCAAATGCCGCACATCCTCCCTTGCCCACTCCACTATTGTACCGATCCGTTCCGCCATCAAATGGAAGCTGTCGTAATAATTGCAGAAATTCAAATCTCCACCTTCCTGATCCTCCGCCTGATCAATCAAATAATCAAGCATGATATGCAGGCCGCATACGTGGGGGAAATAAACTTCTTTAATCGCCGCCGCATCCGGCGAAGACAGACCATCACCGCTGGCCGCTAAAAATAGCATAAACATGCCGAGCGTCGATCCGCTGGCAGCTGCGAATTCATTCCATTGCAAGTGCGGGTAGCGCTGTGCATGCTTCTCCCACCAAGCGAGCAGCTTCGGCTCACGCAAGTCATGGCGAATGTGCTTGTACACCTGCAAATCGCCATATAGGCTGACCAGCTCGGTTACATCACGCTGAACGCTGGCATAGGAAGGAAGCAGCGCTATTTGGTGCTGGCACACGGCAACGAGGTGGTGCAAATATCCACCGTCGTCCCGCTCCTTCCGGTGGGCATAATAATCCCGGAGCGGCGCTGCCGGATTAACCGCATCAAGCATGGACTGGTGCAATAGGCGGAAATCATCCGCATCAAGAGAAGTGCTGCGATCGCACAAATTGTCCAGGTAGTCGCTAATCGTTTGCAGCGCAACAATAAGCGGTATCAGAATATGCCGCTGTTCCAAGTTAGCCGCTGCATACACGCCGCCGCCCTGACAATGGAATTTCTTGCTCGCTATGCTGCTCAGCGCTTGCGTCCGCAGCTCCCTGTCAGGAATTTGCTCTGCCATCACCCGCAGCTTCCCAAGCTGCGCTTCAACTTCCGGCAGCACATATTTATATACGCGATGCATAAGTTTTAAAGGCCCTCGGGGCGCACGGCTGCCTGAAAATGTCGTCAATCTCACGATGCACCTCCTCCTCTTAAAAAATGCTGAATAACCGCCGGCTACCAGCCCATTATTACACGATGAATGAAACCTCCACTCATAAATGTACCATTTCAATAAACAATAATCCAGCAGTTCATGTTATACTGGTTTACAATCTATTAATAATTAGCTATAACACCTGTATAATCAAGGTTTTTTACAGTTATGGAGTGAATACAGCAATGACACAACTTGGCCTTGACAAGGCGAAGCCTAACACATCCCAAGAAACGCTGCGCCTCCGCGCCTTCAGCTTTTCTGCCTACTCAACACAGGCACTGCTCGTCTCCTACCTGCCATTATACTTTCTGGCGCGAGGCTACTCCGAGCATCAAATCGGCATTATATATGCAACTGGGCCCTTCATATCTGTCTTTGCGAATTTACTGCTAGGCTGGGCAAGCGACCGGTTTCAGACGATAAAAAAATTGTTTGTATTTTTATTATTCGGGCAGCTAGTCATGATCTCGCTGCTGTTCCCCATTCAAGATTTTACGATAATCTGTCTGGTGATGACGATCTTTTATTTTTTTCAGACGCCTATTAACCCTTTGAATGACAGCTTGATTTTATTATCCAGTCAATATACAGGTGTTCCTTATGCGCTCATTCGCATTTTCGGCTCGCTCGGGTTTGCCATATCGGCCTACTTGTTCGGCATTTTATTGAAGGAGATGGGCTCCAATTGGACGCTGCCGCTCGCAGTCTGTACGATAACGATAACGCTAGCGCTCTCCTTTCTGCTGCGTGATTATCGCGGGAGTGCCCGCAAAGTGGATTTCAGCGGTTTTTTCAAGCTGCTGGGCAAAAGAGAGGTCGTTTCCTTTTTCGTCCTCATTTTGATCGTATCGATCGCGCATCGCATGTATGAAGGCTTTCTTGCTGTAACGCTGCATCAAATGGGAGCTAGCGATTCACTTATTGGCCTCGCCTGGACACTTTCGGCCTGCAGCGAAATTCCCGTGCTGTATCTGCTTGGAAAGTACGGCCATAAATTCAAGGAGCTTCCGCTGCTGTTTATTGCATGCGTATTATATGCCCTGCGAATGTGGCTCATTGGACATTTGAGCAGCCCTTATCTCGTCGTGGCGACACAGCTCATGCACAGCATTACATTCGGCATCTATTTCTCGACTGCTTTGCGTTATATTTCGCAGATCATTCCCGATGAATTTCGTGCATCTGGCCAAGCGGTATATGCCGTTGTATGGACAGGCCTTGCCGGTCTGCTCAGTGGAACCATTGGCGGCTATGTATATGAAAGCTTTGGACGCACCGTCTTCTTTAACTTAGGTACTACGCTTGCTTTAATTGCAGCCGCAGGTTTTATTTACAAACATTATACGAGGCGCAGCGCTTGAACTTACGCTAACTGAGCGTCCCACTATAGCTCATGCCATAAATCAAAAAAACAGCTTCGGCTCCACACGATCAAGTGGCTCCTGAAGCTGTTTTTTGTTCCAGCCTGACTATGTAGACGTTAATCCCCAATTTAGTCCTCAAGCTCGAAGTTTGTATACACGTCCTGTACATCGTCATTATCGTCGAAGGAGTCCATCATTTTGGACAGCTTGTCCGCATTTTCACCTTCTACGGCAACCATGTTTTGCGGCAGCCAGCGTACACCTGCGCTCACGAACGTATAGCCTTCCGCTTCAAGTGCGCCTTTCACTTGCTCGAACTCATGCGGATGCGTCAAAATCTCGAAGCTGTCGTCGTTTACGACAAGATCCTCTGCTCCAGCTTCCAGCGTCACCATCATCATGGAGTCCTCATCAATTTCTAAATCCTCACGGTCTACAACAAGCAAGCCTTTATGATCAAACATATAGGCTACACAGCCGCTTTCTCCCATATTGCCGCCACGCTTATTAAAAGACGAACGTACATCAGCCGCCGTACGATTGCGATTATCCGTCAAACAACGAACCATAATCGCTACGCCTCCTGGGCCGTAACCTTCATACATAATTTCTTCATAATCGACTGCGTCGCCGCCCGTCGCCTTCTTGATTGCCCGCTCAACGTTATCATTGGGCATTTGCTCCGCACGTGCATTGGCAATGGCCGTCTTCAGGCCAAAATTCGCTTCGGGATTCGCTCCGCCTTTACGTGCCTGCACATAAATCTCACGCGACAGCTTTACAAACTTATTATTTTTAGCCTGATCGGCCTTCCCTTTGCGATCCTTAAACAATTTAAACTTCATGCCACTCGCTCCTCCGACAAAGATTCCACCTAACAGTGTATCATTTCCCGCCTAATCCGGTCAAAGTCTAAAATGCGAAAAGCGCATGGCAAAATTACGAACTCCTGTTACATATCCTTAAGAAATATAGCCTTTCTCCCTCCAATAATCCATCGCAAAATCTTCGCCAAAAAAAGGTTTCGTTCCATCCAGCATAACTTGGTTGCAGCGTGTAAGCAGCTTTCGGCCTTTTTCAAAAAATTTGACCGCCTCCAGCAATTTAGCTCCGCCTTCGTAATTGACCATCGTATAATCGTCATCATCTTCATCTTCTGAATACTGAACGGAAATACATTCAGAGCCGTCCATATGCTTCTGGATACGGTAAGAGAAATATTCGACCTTAGCATCGCCCTGTTCATCGGTATAGTCTCTGGCCATGCGCACCAATGCCAATCGCGGAGCATCATTGTCAAGTTCTCCCTCTTGCCGAAATGAAAAATATACATCGCCGATCCATAGCCCGTTCCGCTCTTCATCATCATAATCGTTATAAGGCTCGACAAGCGGGAGAGCCAACAGCTCGCGCACCTGCTGCGGATCAATGAGATGACGAGCGTATTCATAGGTCGATACAGCTTGCAGCAAATGAATCCAGTTTTGCTGGCAAAGCTGCTGGATAGCGGCTGGTGAATCATCATCGATCTCCGACCAATCCGTATGCTCGCCCGTGACGCTGCGATATTTGCCTGATAACTGCCATTGCATCGTGCGTGACTGATCTACAGAGCCCGATTGTGCAGCAATAGGTTCTATTTTAAGCAACGCTCCATACGCTTCCCCATCCTGAAAATAGACGCTTCGAAAATGTCCAGAAACCGCTTCATTGCCATATGCGGTTGCACGGAAAAACTGATCCCCCAGCCAAAACTCATAGCTTGAGCTAGCAGCTTCAGGCTCGCCTAGGAAGCAGAGAGAATCAGCAGTCACCTGCTGCATATATAGCGGCCGGAGCTGTGTATCTTCGAATAAAAAAGGAATTTGCGGCTGCTCATGAATCGGCTTAATTAGAGCTTCATATAAAATTGGCTTGTCTTCCTTCAGAAGACGCAGCATTTCCTCTCGCCAGACGGATGGCTCCTCATCCTCATCTAAAATAATGTCTGGAACAAAAAGCTCGGTCATGTCGAAGCCCTGCCATACACCGAAGTCGTCCCATTCCTCTATGTATCGTTCAAAAGCTGATGTCCCTTGAATACGCACTCTATATTGATCGCTTGTCATCATCAGCTTTGCCTGCATATTGCCCTCAACGATGAGATCACCGTGATTATAATCTCCCCAGAACATTTCATCCACCTGCAAATTGCCTGCAACATGGATCTCCTGTCCGCCAACAACCATATGGCTAGCGCGCATATTGCCAAGAACGATCAGGCCGGTAGCACCGTCTGTATCTGTATTGCCAACATAACGATCCAAAATTAAATTTCCTTCAACGAGAATGAGCATAGCATCCAGGTCGAGTAAAAGCTCGCTAAGCCGCAAATCCCCTTTATAATACCAAACTTCCTCTTCTTCAAATTCGCCATCATTTTGTTCATGGCGCAAGTAATACCAGCTCTCGCGAGGCAATTTCAGCTTGATTTCGTTAAAGCGCATCCGCTGAAACTCGGCACCGGCTTCCATCATCATTGTCCCCCTTTAAAAATAGTTCAAAACGAGGCTTATCTCGCTCTATTATACAGCACCATCCACTGACCACTATCCTAATAGCCTGTTAAAATGCGAAAAGGAGCCCCCGAATTAACCGGAAGCTCCTGTACATGCTGCAATCAAGTATTATAAGAAACTTCGAATCTTATAACTTAACGACGTTAGCCGCTTGTGCACCGCGATTGCCTTCAGTGATGTCGAACTCTACCTCTTGGCCTTCGTCAAGCGATTTAAAGCCTTCGCTTTGGATAGCGGAGAAATGAACAAATACATCCTCGCCGCCTTCTACTGAGATAAAGCCATAGCCTTTCTCTGCGTTAAACCATTTAACTGTTCCTTTCAAATGAACAACCTCCTAGAAAAAATAAACCGCTGTTTAATCAGCGTATACCCTATATTATACAGTCTTAAACTGGAAAATGCAATTAAACCCTTATTTTCAAAAAATAATCTGATCCAGGAATAAAAGGAAGCTTTGCTGGCATAAGCTCAGCTTGACCGCCCCGCTCTGCGACAGCCTTTAGCAGCTCCTCCATGTGCGGGTAAGCCTTCCAGCTTAGCGACAACAGCGGGTAAATCCGCACCTGTCCGCCCGGCTTGCACAGTCGCATCATTTCCAAAACAGCCTGCTTATGGAAATTGAAATCAAACTGCTCCGCATACAAAAACAAAAAATGGCTGCATAACACAAGCGAGAAGGTTCCTTGTTCAAAAGGGAGCTCCGGCAGCTGCCCAAAACGATAATGGGCTTTCCCAGCAACAGATCGCAAATGACTTGCAAACAGCTCAAGAGAACGCTCTCTTCCCGCGCGATGATTCGCAGCGTCCTTATAATAGCTCCAGTCGAATGCCTCCTGCAAAGCGATCAGCTTGTTTGTGGAAACTTCAATTTCTTCTGCAGATTGTGCAATCCACGACTCCACATCTCCGGCATAACGTGGATCAACAGCATGGGCATCATACCCTCGGGCACATGCCTCAGCGGTAAATGAAGCGCCTCCAGCAGCAATGTCGAGTAGAGGCCCCGCACCCAAATCGTCTGCTTCTAATCCGAACATGTGTACATACTCATCAAAACCCCGGCAGGTGATGGCAACGCCTACCTGCTCATACTTCAATTGCTTCATCTTCTCAGCTCTCCTCGTCTCAGCTACACTCTTCCTCGCGAATACGCTCCTATCTCTATAGAAGCTTCGCCTCACAAATGCCTCTTTCCCGCATTATAGCTGATATTATAACACCATCCCTTATTGCTTTCCACCCCTTGGATAGCTAAAATAGTAAGAATACGGTGTAAGCCGTAATGAAAGGTAAGGTGACCTATACATGTTCAAGAAACACGAGATATTCAAAACCGACAAATACAATATGCTGACGGTAGAAGTACAGGGGAAAACCCTCGTCGTACGTGATATTTCTGATCAATGGGGCGAAGAATGCTTTACGTTCGTAAGCCGTCCTGAAATGATGCATTGGGCCGAAAATCGCTTCCGTGCTGACCAGTATGTTGGCCGCGAGGAAGAACGGGAGAACATCATCCGTGCTTTCAAGGAAGTATAAGCAGGAAAAATTAGCCTTTAGAGCGAAGACTAACGAGACAGTGTTATGCTTGCGGCTACAGGGGGTGTACGTTTCCAGATGGATTTAATGACTAATATCATCTTTATTGTCGCTTCCTTTGCACTGGGGTGGATTGTCCTTGCAAAACGCGATACTCTCGCTCCCAATTTGCGCCGCGGGCTGGCACTTGCTTCGATTGTTTTAATTGCATTCTCGTTTTTCCTTATTGTATTCAGTCTGTTTCAGATGGGAAGCTCATAAACGCTGGCGGCAGCTGACAAGCCATACACCAAGGAGCAGCCGCCAACGCATGAAATACAAGGTAAATTCTTGTATTTCAACATAACAAGACCGCCTCCGGTACATACTAGGTACAAATTTATGCCCGGAGGCGATTGCAACTATGAAATGGCTACCCGTCCTTGTTTCTTTAAGCCTGACAGCCGGGATTAGTGGCGCTGAGGGAATGATTCAGCCCGCCTATTCCAAAACGGCACCATATGCTACTTCATCTACCATTATACCAAGGAGGAATTCGATGAATCACGTACCTAAGCGTTCCGAAACGAAAGTAGAAGCCCGTTGGAAGCTCGAAGACCTGTTTGCAGATCAAGCCGCATGGGATAAGGAGTTTGCCGCTGCCAAAAGCCTGATTGGCAAAATCAGCGCTTTTCAAGGCACATTGGCTGACCCGGCCCAGCTGAAAGCCTGCTTCGAGCAGGAGGATGAATTGTCGCTGCATGTGGAGCGTCTATACGTGTACGCCAATATGAAGCATCATGAGGATACGGCTGAGCCGACCTATCAGGCTTTGTCCGACAAATCCAAGAAGCTGAGCGTGGAAACAGGCGAAGCCCTCTCTTTCATTACACCAGAGGTGCTTTCCTTAAGTGATGAGGCGCTGGATCAATTGATCGCGAATCCGGAGCTGGCAGCGTTCCGTCATACGCTCGAAGAAATGCGCCGCCAGAAGGCCCATGTTCTCTCGAAAAATGAAGAGGCGCTGCTTGCGCAAGTGGGCAATATGAGCTCTGCTCCCGGCACGATTTTCAATCTGCTGAACAATGCCGATTTGAAGTTCCCGAAGGTCAAGGACGAGAACGGCGAAGAGGTTGAACTGACGCAGGGCCGTTACATTCAGTTTCTTGAGAGCAAAAACCGCGAGGTGCGCAAAGAAGCTTTCCAAGCGATGTACAATACATACGGAAAGCTCAAAAATACAATCGGTGCAACGCTGAATGCCAATGTAACGAAAAATATTTTTTACTCCCGTGCCCGCAAGCACGATTCCGTTCTCGCCATGTCGCTCTATGGAGATAACATCCCCGAGACGGTTTATACAAACTTGGTTGACACGATTCATAAGCATTTGCCGCTGATGCATCGCTATATGAACCTGCGCAAAAAGCTGCTCGGCGTTGACAAGCTTCATATGTATGATTTGTTCGCTCCGCTTGTAGAGGAATTCGATATGAACATTACGTATGAGGATGCGAAAAAAACGGTCAAAGAAAGCTTGAAGCCGCTCGGCGACGATTATTTGAACGTGCTGCAGCATGGCTTTGACGATGGCTGGATTGACGTGTATGAGAATGAAGGCAAGCGCAGCGGCGCTTACAGCTGGGGAGCGTTTGGCACACATCCTTACGTGCTGCTCAATCACAAGGACAACTTGAACAGCATGTTTACGCTGACGCATGAAATGGGCCACGCCCTGCATTCGTATTATTCCGACACGACCCAGAACTACCGTGATGCGCAATATACGATTTTCCTCGCGGAAGTGGCTTCCACGCTGAACGAAGCGCTGCTGATGGACTACTTGCTTGACAAGTCTACCGATCCGAAGGAAAAAATGTACCTGCTCACCTACTATGCGGATCAATTCCGGACCACGGTGTTCCGTCAAACGATGTTTGCCGAATTCGAGAAAATCATTCACGAAAGAAGCGAGCAAGGCGAATCGCTGACACCACAGGATTTGAGCAAAATCTACTACGACCTCAATGTTCAATATTATGGCGACGATATGGCCGTAGATGAAGATATTGCGATGGAATGGGCACGTATTCCCCATTTCTACAACAGCTTTTATGTGTACAAATACGCAACTGGCTTCTCGGCCGCAACGAGCTTCTCCAAGCAAATTTTGGAGGAAGGCGCGCCAGCAGTCGAGCGTTATCTCGGCTTCCTGAAGAGCGGCGGCAGCGACTTCTCAATCAACATTTTGAAAAAAGCGGGCGTCGACATGTCCTCGCCAGAGCCGATTGAGCAAGCGATGAGCGTATTTGAAAGTCTCATCGGCCAAATGGAAGAGCTGACAAAATAATAAATTTGTGCACGCTCTCTGCCTCCTGGCTTGCTTTCTGAGCTAAGGGGATAAGCTTTAAAAACAAAAATAACACCTTCCACTCCTATATCAAGGAGAGAAGGTGTTATTTTATTTTGCAATTAAAGCCACCAAAGGCCCAGTGTCAAGCCAACTACACCTGCAAGCAAGGATGACAGCATATTAACCCGGTCATTGTTCATAAAATCAAACCCGCGTATCCGCTCGGTCGGCACGCCGCAGTGCGTACGACGCTCCGTTTCGCTGCCGCAGCTTGCGCAGCGGTACATCGCCTGCCAAGTGGCGCCAAGCCATGAGTCGGCAAAGCAGCCGGCAAATCCAGCCATTGCCGCAGCAGCAATAAGAGCTATAGCTGATGTAAGGCTAAGGCCGCCACCTGTAAGCCCCACTGTTCCAGCCTGCAGATCGGCTGCAGACGCTGGATGAAACCAGGCCAGCATAACGGCGGCGATGGCGCCAATGCAGGCTGCTCCAGCGAGCGCCGCGAGTGAGCCGAGCCGCGTCACAGCACCGCTCGTGCCGGGAGCAACTATTTTGCCGCTCGTCACCGATCGAGGTGGGCGCTTGCTCAGCGCACCGATCTCCGTCGCCCATGTGTCGGCATTTACGGCCGCCATAACTCCAATATAAGCGAGTAGCCAGCCATCGCCAGCTGCTGGAAACAGCGCATGGCCGAAGCACAGCAGCAGACCTACTCCGCCATTCGCCCACACTTGTCCAGCGTCGCGACGTCCTGTTTTTTCATATCCCGCTTCCGCCTTCGCTTTCGCTCGGGAGTGCTTTTTCCATTTCGACCATAGGGTTGAGGTAACGAAAAACGCAATAAGACAGGCGAACCATACCGGTTCGCCCCATGTCACAAAGCCCGTGCCCATTGCCATTGCCGATAAAGCACCCGATAACGAAAGAGAGCGGAAACGATAGGCGACGAAAGCAATTAAGCCGCTTCCAACAAGACCGCCAAGCAGCCTGAGCCACCATTCATCGATCCAGCCTACCATTCTTCTCGCTCCTCTCCAGTTCTATCTCTCAGTCCTGCCATTGCCTGACGCCAGCGATTCGGGAAATTCGTGCAAATCATTAGCTCCCGGTCCAGCTCCGCGATTTTGCGAATAGCCCGTTCCTCGTTTATCGTCCAGGCCATTACCTGAATGCCAGCTTCCTTAAGCAGCTTCACTCGCTCCTTATTCAGCCTCGAATAATCAATCGAAAGCAAGGTCGACCCCGTCTGACTCAGCTCCAGAGGCAGCGTCTGACGCCAGCCGTCAATAATTAAGCCGGTACGAATACGTCCTTCCGCCAGCTTAAACAGCTTATTCAGCGCTCCGGCATAGAAAGAGGTCAGCACTACTTCATTTTCCACGCCGAATCGGAGCACGCTTGCAAGAACTTGCTCCTCAAGCGCAGGATAGCGAATGCCATTCGTCTTGAGCTCAATGTTTACATTGCAGCGCCCGGCTGTTAATGCCAGCACTTGATCAAGTGTCGGTACTCCCTCATCTTTGAACAAGGGCGAAAACCAGCTGCCCGCATCAAGCGCGCCAAGCTCGGCAGCCGTCCAGTTGCGGACATCCCCTTTGCCATTCGTTGTACGCCTTAGCTTATAATCATGAATAACGACCGGAATATGATCCTTCGATAGCTGCACATCAATTTCAATCCAAAACACATCAGGCTCTTCCATCGCCAGCTTTACCGCTGCAAGCGTGTTCTCCGGTGCGCGTCCTGACCACCCGCGGTGGGCAACGCATACATTTCTTGGCTCAGCCATGCGCTCCTCCTCGCTGCTCTTTATTTAGAGACGAGAGCGCCATCCTCACGGAGCTTCACGCCAAAGGACAGGCTCGTCAGGCGCTTAAGCAGCGCTGCCGCATTTTCAGGTTCCATGAGCACTGGCTGCGCTTTGTCCGAGGACATCGGGTAAAACTTCAGGTCACAGTTCCCTTTTTTCGTGCAAATCGCATCCAGCACACCTGTCTCTGCAGTCGGCCCCTTCGGGTAAGCGCTAAAAATAAAGTTCCCTAAACTGTATGCAATCCACTTGCCTTTATACGTCTCAAAACCTTGCAGCACATGCGGATGGCTGCCGATAATGAGATCGGCTCCCGAATCTATGTATTCACGTGCAAAATCCCGCTGATATTGCAGCGGCGTATCTTTGCGCTCTTCTCCCCAGTGAACCATCACGACAACCAGATCGGCCTGCTCCTTCGCTTTCTTAATTGCTGCCTTCGCTCTCGTCGTATCGTAGGTTTCCGCTACGCCTGCAACATTTTTGTCTGCTTTCCACGATACTTCCGGTACAACTCTGCTCAGTCCAATGTAGGCTACTTTAATGCCGCGCACGTCTTTAATGACAGGCGCAAACGCATCCGTATCATTTTTGCCGGCTCCCATATGGGAAATGCCCGTCTCATCGAGATGCTTCATCGTATTAAATAAACCTTCGACGCCTTGGTCAAGCGTATGGTTGTTCGCCAAGCTAACGATATCAAAGCCGGCATCCCGAAAAGCAGGAAGCGCTTCTGGAGAACCTTTGAACACATACGTCTTATCTAGCGCCGGAACACCGCTATCCGTCACCGGATACTCCAAATTAGCGGCCATAATATCCGGCTCGCTCAAATAAAGCAGCGATTGCTTATATGGATAGTCGTACCCATTCAGCTTCATCATGTCGCCAACCGAAGCTGCCAGCAAAATATCGCCAACAAAGCTCAGCTTCACCGTATCCTCGTCCCCAGCCTGAAACGACGGCTGCTCGCCAGAAACGTCATTGCCACCTGTGCCATCGACCGCTTCATTGCCAACCTCTTCCGGCTGCTTCTCCGGGGTTGCCGCTGGCTCGCCTGCGCCGTTAGCCTCATCGGCTGTAGGAGCAGGTTCCTTCGTTGCTGCCGCTTCATCAGATGGAGAAGGCGAGCTGCTACCTGTGTCCGTTTCCGCGTTTTGCGGCTTCTGACCATCGCTCATGCCCGCGGAAGCGGCATCGGCTGCCTGAGGCTTATTTTCCCTATTAAATAAGGACCCAGCATCAAACCAGTTTTGCGTATTAAGCCATAAGCCAATAACGACTGCAATAAGACCTAACATAAAGCCGTTGAAAATGATGAGGCGTCTTAGTCTTCTTTTACGCCTGATTTTTTGCTGCTGTCGCGATTCTGTTCTAGATCTATTCATGACAGGATGCTCCTTTATGAATAAAGTTTCCTGTCTATTATAGCAAGCTTGCTATAAATATGCGAAATAACTAGGAAGAGGAGAGCGCAGCAGCCGCAATTTCCTTGCCCTGCCGAATACAGTCCGGCAAACCTACGCCGTCGAAAGCCGCTCCTGTAATATGAATGCCTGGCACCTGCTGGGCCAAACGCTTGCGCAGACGCTTCGTATGGGACAAATGGCCAACCGGATATTGCGGCATAGAGCGCGGCAGCCGTGTAATTTCCGTAAATAAAGGCGCCGCGGTAATATTCATCGTCTTCTTCACATCTTCTCTTACGGCAGCCATTAGCTGATCATCCGGCAAAAAAGGCGTGATTTGATCGCCTGCCCTGCCTACATAACAACGAAGCAGCACTTTGTCTCCCGGACTTGTATGCAGCCATTTCGTCGAGGTCCATGTGCATGCCGTAATTCGCAAGCCTTCCGAACGCGGAATAACAAACCCCGAACCTTTGAAGGTTATACCCAAGCTCGCCTTGTCAAATGCCATTACGACGTTTGCGACCGATACATAATCAACTGCCCGCAGCTCCGCGCAATCGACCAGCGGCTCCAGCAGCTCCGCTGCCTGAAAAGCTGGTGCAGTCACAATGACTTTGTCGGCAGGCAGCTGCTCCCCGTTTGCCAGCTCAATCGTATAACGGGACCCAGACTGTTCTCCAGCCGTCATGCCAGTAAAACCTGCTGCTGCTTCATCGCCCGCAGCTTTATCATGAATCGCAGTCACCGCCTGGCCTAACTTACGCTCCATGCTCGGTAAAGCTCGGTCAAGCGCATCTACCAAAGTAGACAGCCCGCCTTTAAATGTAAGAAACACGCTGCTTCTTGCCCCTTCCGGCAGCATGCTCATATCGGGAGCCTTAGCGAGCTTTTTGTTGCTGCGCATCCCGCGAATCAAGCTGCCATGCTTGCGCTCTGCAGCTGCGAACTGTGGGAACGTCGCTTGAATGCTCAGCTTGTTAAGGTCGCCAGCGTAAATGCCCGCCAGCAGCGGCTCTGCAATGCGCTGCACAACCTGAGTCCCCAGCCGCCGGCCAAGGAAGCCTCCCAGCGATTCGTCGCCAGCATCACTCCGCGAAGGCTTGATGAAGTCAAGCAGCGCCCGCAGCTTGCCGCCCCAAGAAAGCAAGCCCGTCCGGGCGAAAGGCATAATTTCCGTCGGAATGCCGAGCACGAGTCCCTGCGGCATCGCATGAAGCTTATTTTTGAACAAAATATAGGATTGCTTGCCCTTTGGGTTCGTACCCGTCAGCTCGGACTCTATGCCGAGCTCTTTAGCCAGCTCTATAATCGCCAGCTTGCGGCTAAGAAAAGAATCAGGGCCGCGTTCGATGACGAAGCCGTCACGCTGCAGCGTATTAATTTTGCCGCCCAATACCTCGGCGCTATCGACAAGCGTAATATGAATCGCTTTACCTTGCCGCTCCGCTTCCCGCTGCAAATAAAAAGCGGAGCTCAGCCCGCTGATCCCCCCGCCAATAATGACAATTCGATCAGCTTCTCCGATTCTCCGCATCTCATTCATCCTTTCATTACCAAACTCTACGTTGCTTCTATTACAGACTCCGCCAGCGTCTCCATATACAGCGGGTCGCGATTTAACATTTTAATACGCTCAAGGGTAATGCCCATATTTTTCGCTGTTGTCTTCGCTTCTATATCGAGGTCAAACAATACCTCAAGATGATCCGACACAAAGCCGATTGGCGCGGCCAGTACAGCCTTAACACCCTGTTCAGCAAGCTCGGCAAGTGTCTCCAAAATGTCCGGTCCCAGCCAAGGCTCTCTCGTCCGGCCTGCGCTTTGCCAAGTAAACTGCCATTTATCGTCCGCAATGCCAGCCTGCTTCGCAATCGCTCGCGACGTCTCCAGCAGCTGCTCCTCATAAGGATCGCCTAGCTCGCGAATTTTTTCCGGCAAGCTGTGCGCGCTGAACAGCACTTTTACATTCGTCTCTCCGCCAGATGATGCGCTTAATCGTGCAAGCCCGTCCGTCACCCGCTCCGTCAATGCCTTGAGCAGCTTCGGATGCAGATGGTATTGCTTGACAAACGTCATCTCCAGGCCAAGCTCGCTTGCCTTCTCCTGCGCACGCTTGATGTAGCTGCCAACGCTCATCGTCGAATAATGCGGGGCCAGTACAATGCCTACTGCCTGCTTAATTCCGTCACGAGCCATTTGCTCCACACCGTCTTCGATAAAAGGACGGGCATGCTTAAGCCCCTGATAACAGGCATAACGGCCTGGAGCGAGCTGCTCCAGCTTATCCTGAAGGCCAGCCACCTGCCCGTTCGTATTCTCACGCAGCGGGAATACGCCGCCGACAATCGCCTCATACCGGCCATATAAATCCGTTAACTGCTCTGGAGTAGGCGGATGTCCACGACGAATATGCGTATAATACGCTTCTACATCATCAAGGCTTTCCGGTGTTCCATATGACATAACGAGAACTCCGATTTTGCTGTTTTCAGCTTCCGACATGGCTCGTTTCCTTCCCTTCGCGCGCTGCAATGTATTTTTTTGAATACGAATGTATGTAAGCCGTCAGCTCTTGAAGCTTCTCAAGCGAGGCCTCAGGAAATAATCCATGCCCCAAATTAAAAATAAATCCTGGCTCTTCCAATCCCTGTTCAATAATTTCCGCCGCATACGATTCAAGTACGCTCATTGGAGCTGTCAGCAGGACAGGATCCAGATTGCCCTGTACCGCAAAGCCGTGATTCAAACGGCGGCGTCCCTCTGGAATCGATACTCTCCAGTCAAGGCCAATCACATCAGCCTGCAGCTTGTGGAGCTCCGGCAGCAGCTCGCCCGAGCTTACGCCTGGGAAATAAATTTTCGGCTGCGGCAAATCCGACAGCTCGCTGAAAATCCGCTCGATCGTCGGCAGTACAAACTTGCGGAAATCTGCTGGCGCAAGCGCGCCTACCCAGCTATCAAACAATTGAAAAGCCTTGCCGCCACTAGCGATGTGCGCACGCAAATAAGCGATAACCATATCGCCCAGCTTGTCCATCAGCTTGTTCCATACTTCTGGCTCACTGTACATCATAGCCTTCGTGCGCAAATAATTTTTGGACGGTCTGCCTTCAATCAAATAGCTGGCAATCGTAAACGGCGCTCCGGCAAATGTAATAAGCGGGACATCAAGCTCCCGGTCTAAAATCCGGATCGTTTCCAGCACATGGCCGAGATCGCCTTCTACATCGATTGGCTTTAGACGATCTACATCCGCCGCGCTGCGGATCGGGTTATCGATTACGGGTCCAACATTCGCCACAATATCAAAATCAATACCGATTGAAGCAACCGGATTCATAATATCCGAATATAAAATAGCGGCATCCACGCCGAGCTTGCGCACCGGCATCATCGTCACTTCCGCAGCCAGCTCCGGCTGCTTGCAAATTTCCAGCAGTGAATATTTCTCTTTTATTTTTCGATATTCAGGGTCGTATCTTCCAGCTTGGCGCATATACCAGACGGGTACCTGATCCAGCTGTTCTTTGCGGCAGGCCCGAATGAAACGGTCATTATAGCTCATGTTCGCCGTTCCTCTTTTCTATATAATTTTCTATTAACTCCATTATGCCCGTTTTTGCAGGGGCTAACAACCGCCAGCACCGGACTTCCTATGACAATGTTATGACACTCTCTTAACGCATTCACTTTATTATAACCTGATCCAAGGCGAATTTCGTGCTTTTCTGACATATTGTTCTTCGCATTTCTGTCTGCCCTGCAGCTTGTGCTATACTAAAAAACATGGAACAGTGGAAAAAAAATCTCATCGTACTTTGGTTCGGGCAATTTCTCGTAATGGCTGGAATGACCATGATCATTCCTTTTATGGCGTTTTATTTGCAATTTGAGCTGGGTCTAACCGATCCGCATGAAATTGCCGTATGGGCTGGCCTTATTTTCGCCGGCAACTTCGTCACGCAATTTATTTTTCAGCCGATATGGGGAAAATACGCCGATCGCTACGGACGCAAGATGATGCTGCTTCGCTCCGGCATTGGCATGGCGATTGTCATTGTGCTGATGGGCTTTGCGACGACGCCGTGGCATCTGCTGCTGCTGCGCATGCTGAACGGCACGATTTCCGGCTTTAACCCCGCAGCGGTGGCATTAATATCCGCCAGCACGCCTAAGGATCGAATGGGCTATGCGATGGGAACGCTCCAATCAGGCGGCATAGCCGGAACGATATTAGGCCCTTTTATCGGCGGGCTGCTGGCTGACGCTGTCGGCTACCGTCCGATATTTTATTTAACAGGCTCCCTCTTGTTCGCCGCATCTATGCTGGCATTGTTCGTCGTGAAGGAGACGTTCGATTTGCAAAAGGCAGCAGCTAAAGTGCAAATTTCCGTCATCGAGGGCTTCAAGCGGCTGCGCGGCATTCATGAGCTGACATCGCTGTATGCGGTCACCTTCCTCATCCAATTCGCAATGATGAGCTCGATGACATTGCTGCCGCTGCATGTGCAAAGCCTGCACGGCCCGACAGCCAATTTGGCTTTTTGGGCGGGCTTCGTCGGCTCGGCTGCTGGCATCTCCAATCTCATTGCGTCGCCCGTGCTAGGTAAGCTCAGCGATCGCATCGGGTCGGAGCGCATTCTCGGCTATTCACTTATTGGCGCGGGACTCACCTTTATCCCGCAGGCACTCGCCGACAGCGTACCGCAGCTGCTCATTTCCCGGTTTGTGCTGGGTATTTTCCTCGGCGGACTTGTGCCAACGGTCAACTCGCTCATTCGCAAATATACGCCGGACGGCATGGAATCCCGTGCCTATAGCTTTAACAGCAGCACGCTCGGCCTTGGCAATATGGTCGGCCCGATTACCGGCGGCGCGCTATCCGGCTGGATTGGCATCCGGGGGCTGTTCATTGTGTCCGCAGTTATGATGCTGCTGAATGCACTGTGGGTGCATCGGTCGCTGCTGCGGGGCAAACGGAGAGCTGCACAAAGTTAGCTAGAGATAGCTCTGCGGATTTAACGTGAAAGAACCGAGCAGTAAGTCTCCGCCGGGCAATAATGGAGCTTGGATGAGACATTTGGAAGTGGAGATCGCAAACAAATGCCTTGTGAGCTGCTATCAAGAAGAAGCAAACAAAGGGGATAGTGAACCATGGGGCAAGTCAATGAGGCACTCTTAACATTTCTTTCCGAACTGGAGTTGATCATCAGCCCGGCTTCATAATCGGTCTTGCCAATCAGCTTGTGAGTTTCGACTTTACTGAAGTGGCAATGTGAGGTAAAGACTATGAAGACATTCTTAATGGAAGCAGAAACGGCATGAGCGCTCCGTCCAAATATCGTTCACAACATTCCATTACTACCACTTTTCTGTTATAATTTTGTAATAACGTGAGGAGGGGATAGTAATTGACAAAAACTAAGTTATTCATTTGGAGTTGTATTATTCCGCTTTCTTCTATTTTTTGGAGCCAACTTTATCAGGACGGGTATAAAGTGTTTAAATTAGGCTTCCCGCTTAATTTCATTACGTATCATGGAGCTGAAGCGCCTGCTTACAATTTCCTCATTTTCAAACACTTCCCATTTTCAACATCTTTCAGAGTAGATATTTATGTAGCAAGTGTAGTTATCACCTATTTTGTTCTGAAGTTTATAATAAAAATGTTGGGCCGAATCAAACGTCCCACCATATGAATTAGAATGAATACAATAAAAAAGAGCACTCTTCGTAATTGGAAGCCGCTGAAAAAGTCCAACATCTAAATAATGAAAAACATAAGTTTTCAGTGGCCTCTGTAATAGAGGAGTGCTCGTTTTAAGTTATTCACTAATAAAGACGCAAACTTGCATTCCATGTATCGTTCAAGGTTGCACCAATAGGTATGTTGTTCCATGTAATACCTAAAATATAATATCCTTTTGCTGTAACCTTTATTGTATCTCCCGAGGTTACAGTTGTTGCAAAGTTATACGAGTGATTAGTCCCAACCCATGAATAAATGTGTATGCCACCTAAGTAAGATGAGAAATTGGATGCACTTGTGAAGTAGGGTTTCCCATTAGCGTGAGAATAACTATAATCATATGAAATATTACAAGTAATAGTAATTGCAGTACCACCCCATCCCGGATTACCTGGACACCACCATTCGTTAACATATGATGCATTATAAGTGGTAGCAGCCAAATTACTGAATGAATTTAGTTTACTTTGTTCGCTAGCTGGAATAAGGATTTCATCTTGAAAATGTGACTTTTCATTCAAAATTGATTTCTTAAATTCCTTAAGTTGGATCTCCAAATCATACAGACTGCTAATTTCAATAGTTTCATTCGCATTTGAAAGAATCGAACTATCTTGAGTGGCTTCAAAACCATACTTATTAAGAAGATTAATCAGATCTTGCTCCGAGTTAGCTTCTTCATTTGCACTTACAACAGAAACAGTCGAAAAAAGAAACATTAAGGAAATTAAAATAGCAGCAAACTTTTTCATAACAACCTCCAAAATTTTTTTGTTTAATGAATCTACAAATTCTATGAAATAAACATGTAAAAATGTGGCTCTTTTGGATAATTTACCTCCTCGCTAACAACATACCACATTGCATCAATTTTGTTAACATTTTTTTACATCGAGATGGAGTGAATTTTTGAAGGGATGATCAGTTAAAATAATTGCAAGCAGCAGCGATAGACTTTTCCTAATCACATTGCTTCTATATGCTTATATGTTACTCATCAAAAACCATTCGAACATAGACAGGTCGTAGGAGGGATGTACTCAAAATTCTGAATATAATAAAGCATCTACCTAAGTTTAATAGAATAATGGAGATTATATTTTGAATTGTCTATAGAAGAGATTTTGCAACATAGCCTGAATAATCGGCTGACTGTAAAAAGAAAATAAAGTTTTAGACTGACGAGGTTGATTCAACACGGTTGGTCGGGTGGGTCAGCCATTTCAGTCTAAAACTTTATTTTCTTTGCTCAACAAGATCATCAGCGAACCTTCACCACAAGCCCCACTCGTTGTTCGAAACAATCAAACAATTATTGAGCATCTGGGGGTAACCGCTGCTCTAAAAAAATCCAGCTTAGTCACACTTGATGCAATGCAAGCCAACGCAAGCCCGACTGGCCGGCAGAGAATCGGTAACACGAACACGTAGAGGAATTTTAACCACAACCCCAACACTCAAGATGTTGGGGTTTTATTATTGTAAATAGATTCAATATTCTTTCTATTCTAAATAAAACTTACCGTTGCATTGGTGTAATGCATGATACGGAGGAGCTGGAATGCTCGTTGTTTTTAATAGTTTCACCGGAAAGGTGAAGCGATTTGTCAATATGCTCGGGCTGCCAATAAGGGAGATCGAAGACGGGCTAGTCATTGACGAGCCATTTGTGGTGGTCACATTTCCTCTGACAGCAAAACTGTAACGTAAACTTCACAGGGAAAAAGGAGATAAAGCAGCCTCGGCATTTACGCCGGGGCTGCTTTTTCAAAATATAAGCCGCGAAACGGTAGCTTTGCCGCCAGAGTAAGGCGTCTGTCGTTTACGCTTGGTTGTGCACTTAGTGTATCCTCTACTAATTCCCCAGATAAAGGACATCGCTTATCCTGTTATCCACTTTTTGTTGTCCCATTCCTGTTGCCTACTCAATCGTCAGACAGCAGGAATAGCTCGTCACCAACATGCACAAGCCCCATTTTCGTAACCGAGGCGTACAAGCCGACATGCAGATTAAGCTCCTGATTTACTTTTTTGAGCAGCGACATATCCCGCTCTTGCGTATCGGGGTCTAGCGCAATCATGGAGCAGCGCTCGCAATGCTCATCTACTCGCAGCTCCGCGCTGCCAAGCTGGAGCCGCTTGCCGATCCAGCTGTCTTCATCCGGCGCATCGCCCGCAAGCGCCACAATCAGGTTTGCCCTGAACCGCCGCGCATCGAGCGGCTTGCCCCACATCGCCTCCAGCCTGCTTAGCAGCGCATCCGTCACAATGAGCACGCTGCTGGCATCCGCGCCTAGCAAATCCAGTGTTTGCGGCGCATAACGCCGCATGGTAATGGTCGTGCGGGTGTGCGCCTGTATTTCGGCGAGCAGCTGCTCGCTCCAGGCGAGCTCGCGATTGTCAGGCGACGTGACCGTCACTTCGGGAAACTCGGAAGCCGCTGCCGTACCCTTTTCACAATCAGCATTGCCTTGGAGCTTCGCCCTGTAGCCAAGCATCGCCGGAATTTGCCGCGCCGTAATAAAGCTGTCCCAGCCTTGCTTCGTTTCATCTATAAAAGCATGGCTGCGGTCGCCGTACAGCCCATACGTCTCCACCCTGCTGGATGTGAGCCGCTCACCCGCAAACGATTTAATCGGGTAACGGTTCATTTCCTTAATCGTCCCAATCCGTGTTTTTACAAGTCCAACTGCCGGTTTTTCTGCCAATGCCCTCTTCTCCTGTCTCCTGCAAAATAACTGCATAAAACGGGCGCTGCCCCCATAGAGCGGCAGCGCCCGTTTATATTTATACGACGATTCTATTTGCTATCATAGCACAGGAAGCTCTTTCTTCAAGCGTCGGGGCTTCCGATTTACTACGACTATGCTGGATGCTACAAGCGCGAGGCCCACCGCCAAATTAATCGTTACATGCTCATTCAAAAACAATACGCTGAACACGATCGCTATAAGCGGAATCAGAAACATGAACGAGCCGACCTTCGCTGAATCGCCATTGCGAATTAGCTTGAAGTAGATAAGCCAGCCGACCGCAATAACAAAAACAGAGATGAACAGCGTATCGAATATGAATGGCATATTCCATACAATATCGGACCAGCTTTCGGTCACCGACCCTGCGCCCAAAATGGCAATACCGCCAATGACCACCTGCATCGCGGTCATCCAAAGGGAATCGACCCGCGGCGCCATTTTTTTCGTATAGATCGTTCCTCCCGCCCAGCATATGGCCGATGCAATCGCAAGCAGCACGCCCCACACGGAAATATGGCCGGAGATGCCGCCCGTCGTAATCGCCGCAACGCCGGCGAAGCCTAGCAGCAGACCGAAAATTTTTAGCGGATACATCGCCTCGCCAAGCCAAAGCCATGCAAACACACCGAGAAGCACAGGCTGCAAAAAGACAATCGCCGTGAACAGTCCAGCCGGCATATATTGGAGCCCTATCGTCTGAAAGCTGTAATACAAGATGATGTTCAGTATCGAAGCAATGAGATAAATATGCCAATTCTGCTTTAGGCGCAGCGGCCCCCGCTTCCAAATCGCAAAGCCTACAAGCAAAATACCGCCAATCAGCGTGCGAATGCCTGCAAATAATAAGGGTGGAGAAAAGTCCAGCGCATATTTGGTGAGCGGCCAATTAATGCCCCATATAAACACGAGAAAAATTAAATATATCGTTGCCGCTGATCGGGAAATACCAGGCACTTTGAACAGCTCCTTGTGTGGTCGTTTTACCGAATGATACATTAGTTTTCAGCATAAATAAAATAAATGTTACACGCAGCAGCAAAAAAGCTTTATTTTCCAAGACGCTTCCGCCATGAAAAATAAAGCTTGCGCGACTTGCACTTGCGCGATTAGCTGCGTTTTAAAGCTCCAGCTCCCTACGCTTAGCGACCAGCTCGCTGAATTTCAGCTCCAGCGCCGCCTTGTCTTCGGCTGAACGCTGGGGCAGCGACAGCAGCGCCAACGTCTCAGCGAACTCTTGCTCCAGCTTCAGCCGCAGCTCCTCCTGCTCCACGCTCGCCTTCGCCGCTTCCGTTCCTGCTGCTGCCGAGTTGCTTGCAGCAGCGCCGCCATCGTCAACCGCTTCATTCTCGCTGAAGCGCCATTCCCCGTCACCGAGCAGTTGCAGGATATGTGTCGCCGCCCCTCTAACCAAGCGCCGATCATGCGAAGCAAATATAATCGTTCCGGGATACGCCCGAAGCGTTTCTTCCAGCTGCTCACGGGCGTAAATATCCAAATAATTGGACGGTTCATCGAGCAGCAGCGTATTATGCCGCCCCAGCAGCAGCTTCGCAAGCGCTGCCTTCACCCGTTCGCCGCCGCTCAGCAGCGCCACCTGCTTAAACACATCCTCGCCTTTGAACAGCGTCCTTGCCAATACGGTTCGCACATGTGCATCGGGATAGACGGCTGATGCCAACACGTTTTGCAGGACACTTTTGGATTCATCCAGCAGCGATAAATCCTGGCGAAAATAGCCCATACGGCAGGATGGGGCCACTACAACCCCTTCCGCTAACTCATATATGCTCCGAAGCAGCGTCGTTTTGCCCGCCCCATTGCCGCCTACCAGCGCAATGCGCATGCCTGGCTTGATTTGAACGGACAGCTCGTGGAACAGCCTGCGGCCATCTGACAGCTTTGCCTCCAGCTGATCCAGTCTGAGCACATGCTTGCTGCGGCAAGGCTCATGCACCTGCGTATCGAACAAGGGCATTTCCAGCTCTGCCGGCTTCTGCTTCACCTCCAGCCGCTCCAAACGGCTTTCCAGCGCATCCGCCGCCTTGTTCAGCTTCGCCTGCGAGCTGCGCATGCCTTCCAGCCCTAGATTCGCCTCCTTATAGCTCATTCGCTTCGGCTTGTGGCTGATGCCCTTTGCCGCTTGGCGCACTTTGGCGAGCGAACCCAGCAGACGGCTCTTTTCCTTGGCGTACTGCTCGTATTCAAAAGCTTCGCGGGCCCGCTTCGCCTCCTTTTCCCGCTTATAAGCCGAATAATTGCCTTTGAAAATAAGGAGTTCCCCATCCTCCAGCTCAATAATCGAGGTACATACAAGGTCCAGCAGCTCGCGGTCATGGGAGACGAAAATGACGGCTCCCGGATACGCCGCGAAGGCTTCTTCCAGCTGGCGAATGCCTGCCGCATCCAAATGGCTCGTCGGCTCATCCGCAATTAATATTTCCGCTCCGCTTGCGAACAGCTCAGCTATCGCCGTTCTCGTCTTTTCGCCTCCGCTGCCAAAGCCTTTCGCCTCCTCCGCAGCCAGCGCCTGCCAGCGGCTGGCATTTTCCCCTTCGCTATGGCTGCGGGAGCGGCAAATCACGTCCTCTTGCAGCTCATGCTTATCGCTGAGCACATCCGAGGGCAGCTGCGCTGCTTGTTCATCCGCCGCTGCCTCGCCCCGATAGCCCGCTGCCTGGCGCAGCTCGGCAATAGAGCCGCTGCGGGTCAATGTGCCTTTATCCGGCTCCAGCCTGCCTGCCAGCACAGCCAGCAGCGTCGATTTGCCCGCACCATTGACGCCAATGATGCCAATGCGATCGCGGTCACCCAGCTCCCAGACACCGTCCAGCTTGCCTAACAATCGATCCTGTACTGCTATTTCTATATGTCTAACCTCTAATTTTCCCATAAAAAAACCTCCCCAGCTCGAATAAGTATCGATCTGAAGAGGATTATTCGCCAATTATAGCCATTCCGAAAAAGCATGCAGTTACCCCTGTTCACGTATAGCAGCAAACAAGCACGCCAAGGTGAAACGTCTGTCTCTGTCCTTTGGCGGCAAAGCCTACCGTATCGAGGGTGAAATGTACGGGGCATGTCCGGAAATGGGCGCAATAATCCTATCTTCAGAAAATGAACTTTTAATGAATCACAAGTTGTCATTTACAAGCTTCTGAACGAATAGGTTATTTTCTCATGTTCCTCGGACACCGTTCCCTCTCTCGCGGGGCGCTGATTTTAATTCCCCCTCATTATAAAATAATGAGCTTGCGAGCGTCAACCTTCGCCCCGCGCTAATCAGACAGACAATCCTTTGCCCTGCCATCGCCATTCACCTGTTATTTAACAATCGCAATAGCCAGTCCATCATAGCCGGGAAGCACCGTGCTCAGCAGCCGCTCATCATTTGCAATCCGCTCATTAAACGCTCTTACCGCTTGTATAGCCGGACCAACTCTGGCCGCATTCATAGTCCGTCCACGCAAAAATACATTGTCTCCTACAATAACGGCTCCTGGCGTTGCTAAAGCGAGCGCATATTCCAAATACGCGGGATAACCTTCCTTATCCGCATCAATAAAGAAAAAATCAAACTGCTGACCCTCTGCTTTAAGCTGCTCCAAGCTCGCTTTGCCATCGCCAATTTTGAACGTGACAGCCTGTCCGTAGCCCGCTGCCTCCACATTGCCGCGCGCGACCTCCGCGTATTCCGCCTTCAGCTCCAGCGACGTCAGCCGTCCGCCTTCTCCCGCTCCCCGCAGCAGGCAAATACCGCTGTAGCCGCCAAGGGCACCGACTTCGAGCAGCTGCTTCGCGCCTGACATGGTGACGAGCATCGTCAGCAGCCGGCCATAGCCGTCAGCAACGGAAATGTCCGGCATGCCGCTTGCCGCAAGGGTTTCGCGCACCCGAATCAGGTCTAAATCTTCCTTATATAAGCTATCTGCATATTGTTCATTTTCGTTCGTCATTTTTTAACTCATCCTTTCATTTGTCAAAACAAGCTGCGTTTACTATACTTGATTGTATGATTTTGACCGTGAGGATTCAACTGCCGCTTTACATACGAAGGAGAGAGTGACACGAATGACAACGAAAATTGAATTGATCGCAACGACGCCGATGGGCCTTGAGGCGATTGTCGCACGCGAGCTTAAGGACCTCGGCTATACCGATCTGACAGTAGAAAATGGACGCATTACCTTCCCAGCCGAGCCAATCGATATTTGCCGCACGAATTTATGGCTGCGCTCGGCCGGACGGATTTTGGTCAAGATGGGCGAATTTCAGGCGACCACCTTCGAGGAGCTGTTTGAAGGCACGAAGGCGCTAAACTGGCCTGACTGGATTCCCGGAGATGGCGAGTTCCCAGTGGACGGACGTTCCCACAAGTCGCAGCTGTCCAGCGTCCCTGCCTGCCAGAGCGTCGTGAAGAAGGCCGTCGTAGAAAAAATGAAAGAGCGCTACGGAACTGAATGGTTTCCGGAAAATGAGGGCCGCTACGTCATCGAAGTGACGCTGCTTAATGATCGCGCGCAGCTGACGCTCGATACGACGGGAGCTGGCCTGCACAAGCGGGGCTATCGCAATGTGGCGACGGAAGCGCCGCTGCGCGAGACGATGGCAGCCGCGCTGCTGCAAATTAGCCGCTGGCAGCCCGAGCGTCCTCTGTACGATCCGTTCTGCGGGTCGGGTACTATTCTGATCGAGGCCGCTATGCTGGCTTGGAACGTCGCTCCAGGGCTGCGCCGCTCCTTCAACAGCGAGGGCTGGCCGCTTGTGCCGGACCAGCTGTGGGAAACGGCGCGCGAAGAAGCTTTTGATGCGGTGAAGGATGATGTGGCGCTGCAAATTGCCGGATCGGATATTGACCCGAGCGCCATCGAAATCGCAACAGCCAACATCAAAAAAGCCGGCTTCGGCAAAGACATCAAGCTGAGCGTCATGCCAGCAGCAAAGATTAAGCCCGAGGGCGAATACGGTGTCATCGTGACGAATCCGCCTTATGGAGAGCGTCTTGGCGATGATCGCGAGGCGGAAGCGGCGCTGCGCCAGTTCGGCATGTCGGCGCTCCATTTGCCGACTTGGTCATTTTTCGCTTTTACGCCTGTTGCCGCTATCGAGCATTATATGGGCCGTCCTGCCGACAAGAAACGCAAGCTGTTTAACGGTCGGATTGAATGCAACTATTATCAATTTTTCGGACCAGGCGGCCTGTATGCGAACCGCAAATCCCAATCATCGGAAAAATAATAATAGAGAGAAATAGACTCACCAATCAGGAGAGGAAAGGGACTTTTAGAGAGGAACTTTCAATTCATGCGTCAAAAAATTCGCAAAGCTCTAGCTTACAGCTTGCAAGCGGCAGCCCGCTGGGGACGGCGTCCCTATGGCGCGGAGCTCCTGCTCTTTTTCGGAGTACTGCTGCTTAAGCTGTATGCCTTTGATTTATTTATAGCGGTGCCTAATATGAAAATGAACGTCTACGATGTCAAAATCGCTATTGGCACCCTTGCACTTTGCAGCTTCTGGACGCTGCTGCTGCCGCTGCGGGGCCGATTCATCACGCTCATCGCGATGAATGCCCTGTTTTCGGCTATTTTGTATGCCGATTTAATTTATTATCGCTACTTCGAGGATTTGATTTCCGTACCTGTCCTGCTGCAGGCAAGGCAGGTAGAGGCACTAGGGGGCAGCATCGCTACGCTGCTGGAGGCGAAGGATTTTATATTGCTGGCGGATATCCCGCTGCTGCTTGGCTATATCTGTCTGCTCGCATGGAAGCGGCGCGCTGCTAAGGCAGTCGCCCTGCCAGCTGCCACAAACGCTGAGGCCGCTTTATTCCCGATCTTCAAGCAGTCGCCTTGGGGAACAATCGCACGGCGTTTACTCCTAAGCTCCGTCCTGCTGGTGATGGGCTTGATGCTTACCTTTGGCGGCATTAATGATGCCAAGCGCACATGGGCAAAAGGATTGTTCGAAAGCAACTGGTGGAATTTATCGCTGTACAATGTGACAGGTGCTCTGGGCTTTCACGGCTATGATTTGTACCGTTATGCCTCGCTGAATTGGCTTAATGCAGAAGCCGTCTCTGCCGAGACGACTTCTCAGGTGCGCGCCTGGACGGAGGAATCCGGGCAATCGCGATCCAATCTGGAGCAGGACTTGAGCTTTGGAGCGTATAAAGGCAGCAATATTATTTTGGTACAGGCGGAAGCTTTCCAAAACTTCATGATTAACAGGTCGTTCAACGGCCAGGAAATAACACCGAACGTCAATAAGCTGGTGAAGAGCAGCGCTTATTTCAGCTCCTTTTTCCACCAAACCGCGCAAGGCCGAACGTCGGACGCTGATTTTGCCAGCAATTGCTCGCTTCAACCGCTCGCCAGCGGCTCGGTATTTATTCAATATGCCGGGAATGCATTTCAATGCTTGCCGCAGACACTGCATAATAACGGCTACTACACTAGTGTTTTCCACGCCTATGAAGGAAGCTTCTGGAACCGCAATACGATGTACGCGAATATGAAATACGATGCTTTTGTTAGCAAAAAACAATACGAGCTGGACGAGCCAATCGGCTGGTCGCTTGGAGATAAATCCTTTTTCCGCCAATCGCTTGACCGAATTGCCGAGCAGCCGCAGCCGTTTCATTCTTTTCTCATTACGCTGTCCAGCCATCATCCTTACCAAATGCCAGAAGCTGACCAGAAGCTTTCGCTCGGCGAGCTTGAAGGCACGATGATGGGCGATTATTTGCAAGCAATCCATTACGTGGATGAAGCGCTTGGCGAACTCGTTGAACGGCTTCAGCAGGAAGAACTTTGGGAGCATACGATATTTGCCATGTATGGCGATCATGATAATTCGATCAGCGATTGGAGCTTGTTTGAAACGTTTCTGGGCGAACCGCTCAATGAGCTGGAGCGGGAACAGATCGTGAAGCAGGTGCCGTTTCTCGTTCATTTGCCAGACAATCGTTATGCAGGTACATATCCCTCTCCGAGCGGACAGCTGGATGTCACGCCAACGCTGCTGCATTTGCTCGGAATATCCTCCAGCGAGCTTGCTATGATAGGAACACCGCTTATTACGGAAAGCATGAGTCAGCCGCAGCTGCAAAATCAGAACCGCAAGCTCGTTGTGCTGCGCAATGGCGCATTTACGAATGGCGACGTTTATTATATCCCTTCTGCAGATGGGCTTGCCGAGCATGGCATATGCTGGAACGTAGCACAGCAATCACCTGGAGAGCTGGCTCCTTGTCTCAGCCTGCGTGCTGCCGCGCAAGCCGAGCTGTCCATGTCGGACCTTCTGGTCATTCATAATTTGATCCCGGAGCTTCATGCTGCAAGCATGGTTCGGGCGGGCAGCCATCAAATGGCCGTTCAAAAATAAAGCAAATCCCCCATGACACACCGCTTGTATCGCGGCGTGTCATGGGGGATTTTTATGGGGCTCGCTTATAAACAAGCAGCCAGCCCCTCCGGTTTATTTTCACCCTTTGGTCAGGATTTCCCATGGGTTTGCAGCCAGAGCAAAATATCGTCGATTGTCCTTACCGGCACGACGAGCAGCGCCGGCGCTGCGCTCTTCGCCTCCGGCGCAAGCTCCTCCGGTACGAAAAAAACATCCGCATCGGTCCGGCTCACCGCATAAGCCTTCTGCGGCACACCGCCTACAAGGCCTACCGAGCCGTCCGGCTCTATCGTGCCTGTGCCGGCAACATTCAGCCCATGCGTCACCCCGCCTGGCGTAAGCTGATCCAAAAGCGCAAGCGTCAGCATGGCGCCATGGGACGGACCGCCGATATGGGCAATATACGAATAATAGCTGACAGGCCTTGGGGCATCCAGCTTCAGTTCATTTTGCACCGATATGCCGAATACGGCGCGCACAGGCAATTGATCGGTAGCTGCTGCGGCAGCTGTCTTCACCTCAAGCGTTAATTTTTCTGCCAGCGTCCCTCTTTGAACACCGACTTGAACCGATTTTCCCGGTATAACAAAGGCTGGATCTGCCATAAAGGAGGTGAGTTCCATCACATTATCCACCGCCTTGCCATTTAAGCTGACGATTAAATCACCAGGAACGAGTACGCCCTGTGCAATAGAATCCTTCGTCATGCCAACAATGCGGACCCCCGTCGTTGTTACGCCATTTCCTATGCCCGCCTTGCCTTCGGCAATCGCCGCGGCTACACTGTTCGCATCGGTTTTCATCGTGGAAACGAGCGTATAGGATTCTGACAAGGAGGGCTCATTCTCAGGCTTGCGCTCAAACGTATATTCCGGCAGCACCAGGCTGTAGAGCCAGTCTGCAGGCACCGCAGGCCGATCAAACACCAGCACGCCGCTAATGCTGCCTCCAGCGGCTCCTCCTTCGACATGGGCGTAGCGGTTCATGTTCATCGTAAGCCCCGGATAAGTGACGATATAATTTGTCGGGTACACGAGTACAAAAGCAGCGGCCAGCGCAGAGCCCAGCATCCAAATAAAGGTTTTAGGCCAGCGCCCTCCGCGATTCGAATGACTTCGCCTTGCAAGCAGCTCGCTCCAGACCATTTCAATGCATACGATCAGCAGCATGCCGCCGATGAGCGGCAGCGACAGCATTAACCTTTGCGGGAAAATAGCAATGCAAAAAATAGCAGACACACCGATTATAGCGATGCCGTATTGAACAACGGCAAGCAGCCGCTCGAAACGAATAGTGGCAACAGGCGCAAAACCGCCGCTTCGATTCACGCGCTCCACAATGCCTCGGCAGACGCCCACCAGCCAAAGCAAAGGAATGACAGCAAGCAAATAAAGCAGCCAGTTGATCATATCAATCCAAAGCATGCCGGAAGCGGCCAGCTTCAGCGGTGCGGGGAGCCAGATCAGTTCGACAGCCACAATGTACAGCAAGACCAGAACCAATCCAGCGATATAATAGCGGAAACGACGCATGCTCACTCAACCTCTCATGACGACCTTTCGAGGAAGGTCGCTTGATTTTTTCACAATGGAAAAGCTGATGCAAAAAAGACTCAACAGATGTTGAGTCCCTTCACTGCTGCCCTATCTTGACTATCCTTTAATGTAACGTTTGGCCTTCTCAATCGCTTCATCTTCTGTAGCGCCTTTAATATAACGCCCATTAATAAAAATAAATGGCGACCTAGCGCAAGGCCCGCAATAAGATTTGCAGCCAACCCGAATTTCCGCATCGGGCACAAGCTTTTGCAGCTTTGGCACCAAAGTCTTAACCTGATAATACCTGCATTTGTCACATACCATTATATCATTAGCCATTATTGTTAGTCCTACTTCCGTATTGTCTTCGGTATCACAGCCTGTTAGTGGTCGCCGTGATTGCCTTGGGAAGGGTTCGTAATGGCAAAGCCTTCTTCAGGCACATAGAAGTAGTCAATGCGAATGCCATCAAGGAATTTGTTGTCCTTCTCCAAAATAACTTCGATATCTTTATCTGTGGATACGACAATATCTTTATCCGTCGGATCATCAATGCCCATACCATAATGCGCATGGTCGCCGTGAGAATGCGTCACATGTACGCGAAGCTTCTTTCCTTCATTCTCAGGCTTGTCCAGCTCAAGCTTCAATATCTTTGCCGCATTGCGCGAAATTTTGACTGTCATCATCACTTAAACACTCCTTCATTTGTCTAACCAGCAATTAGAAAAAAATTTTAGCTTATCCTATTATACTTGTTCTCGGTTCTACGGGCAAACCATTCTGCAACAATCATCGTCACGGCTATATCATCAAACGGCAAATAGGGCAATGCGTCAGGCAAAACCCAATACAGCAGCACCGGAACAAGGAACAGCAGCTTGTCTTTCCAGGAAACCTCCTTGGAGCGAAGCAGCTGAAAAATTCGGCCGAACGTGCGCTGCCAATGCCGGAGCGATAAAAATTTACGCATGTCTTTCGCCGCCTTTCTTTGTTATTTTCGCCTTCATTATAGCATAACCATATCCGCTGCAAAGCTGGACTAAAGGCGGGCATTCCCGCTACTCTACCCCATACATCCGGCAATAGCCGCAGGAAATCGAAGCTTTCGCTTCATTTCCTGCGGCTATTCGCTCCCCGCTTTACGTACAGTGCTTGCATTTGAAAATGGCTAAAGCTCCCGTGCCCGATGAAGCGACAATGCCTCCACAAGAAGCGGCTTCACCGACTCATAGATGGCGGGCAGTTGCTGAGGCGGCAGCGGATTTTCTCCCCTTCCCGCTTCAATCGTAAAGCCCGGCCTTCTAAAACGCTGAATAAACCAATCTTTATAGCCAGCATCGCTGCCTGTCAGCTTCACGGGCTTATAGCCACTGACGAGCCCTAGCCGCTCCGCCAGCTGCTCCGATTCCTTTGGCTCATAGCCCCGGTAGTTCCAGTAAATTTCCTCGCCCTGCGTGTGCAGCGCGACGGTCAAATCAAAGCGCTGTGCTGTCGTTAAATTCGCCATCGCCATCGCTTCTGGCTCACTTAAAGGATAAGGTCCCGGATAATCGCGTGGACCTGGCCCCTGAACTTCGCGCCGCTGACACTCTTCCTCCCAATGCGCCGGAAACTGGTCATTCAAATCAACGCCGCGCGCATTCGCCTTCCAATCGGCAAATGACTCCCGGCCTTCATTCCATGCCATGAGCTGGGAATAGAAAGGGTGGGCGGGCAGCGCTCCTTGCTGCGCAAGCTCCACGCCATCGGGATTGACCATGGGCACCGCCCACAGCGTCGTCTCCTCATGCAGACGTGCTGCCATCTCCCCGCAGATGGAGCGGCCCTCAGCGCAAGACGCAGCATAATCCGCTACAAATCGCATAAGCAAAGCTGACGTAATCCATTCATTCGCATGGAACGCCCCATTCATATGAATGCTTCTTGCACCCGTTCCGCAGCGCAGCGCAACGATGGGCTTGCCCAGCACGCTATGCCCAATGGTATGAACGGTGACAAATGGGTACGCCCCCGTCAGCTCGCGGCAGTCCGCCAGCAGCTCCTGATAGCCGTATTTTCCTCCCCCTACTTCATTATCCGTATGCCTCACCTCGCTCCAAAATTGCTTCTCCCTCCGAGTATATTCGGCAAAAAAGCCTCCCATGCCACTTGGAGGCCACTGAAAAAGTCCTTTTGAAGCAAGAAAGGTACATTCACTCATGAAAAATGAGGAGAATGTACCTTTTTTCTTGTATTAATGAAAGGAATACAGGAAAGCAGGTGAGCTAATGATTCAAATGCAGCAAACGCTGGTTGTCAGTCCATATATTTAACTTTACAAACTGGTTATACCCAAGGATAATATGCTGCGGCAAATCAATGAGCTCGTTTACTTTTCTTTTGTATATGAAGAACTGAAAGTAAACGATTGCCTGAACAAGGGTAGAAATGCTATCAAACTGATCCGGATGTTTAAGTACTTGCTGCTTAAAGCCCTTTTTGAATGGTCTGACGGTGATCTTGTCGAGCGATCTACATACGACATGTCGTTTAAGTACTTTCTGGATATGGCCCCAGAAGAGTCGGTGATTGACTCCCGTTCGTTAACCAAGTTCCGCAAGTTGCGGCTAAAGATATGAATCTGTTGGACCTGCTGATCAACAAAACGGTAGCCATTGCAATCGAGAAAGGTGTAATCCAGAGTAAAGTGATCATCGTCGACGCGCCCCATACAAAAGCTCGGTACAATCAGAAGTCCCCACGGGAAATGTCGGATGACAAGAACTTTAGTACATTCCCCATTCTCTTTCGATTCGTATAGGTTAGGCTCCTTCCTTATGTCGCAATTCGTATTATGTCTTCAACGTCAAGCGGCAGCCGAAATTTTCTAGGCTGCCGCTGTGAATTATAACGCGTGTTAATTTTCTAATTTACGGGTCAATGCCTCGATGCTTTGATCTACCGGACTGGCGCAATCAATTATCTCGGTTGTAGGGATTTTTATAACTTCCCCTTCCAATGAATGAAGTGTTAAAAATTCTTCGTCCATATCTTCACAAAAACCTCGTACGAAATCGTTTTTCTCTTTTACGCCAATTAGCACAAAACGTCTCTCATTTACAGACCATTCTATAAATTTACGGATGTTCTCGTCCAAGAAAATCACCATCCTATTCTATTTTAGGCGGAATTATTTGGATAACTGCTTGAAAACTTGTCGTTATTGAATTTATATTTTCATTTACAGCCATAATGGCCTGTCTAGAAAGCGAAAAAACGACCGATATTCCTTAAAACGGGAATTTGGGTCGTCTTTTATTTTGTGCTTGATTGCTCTCCTCTAAAATCACAAGTTTTTCAGTGGCCTCTGCCACTTGCCAGCGGCTTGGAAAGCTTTTTCGAAGGATGGCAGAGACGGCTAGAGCCGTTATCCGATCGTCGGCACCTGCCATACGACAGGCGTCAGCTCAATTTGCTCGCCAAGCCATTGCTGGGCAATGGCTTTGAACATTATTGGGTCGCCGCTGGAGAAAAACTGATGAATAGGCAGCACTTCGCCTCGGGAAAGCTGGCCCTTATCATGAAGGATCGTACTAATATCACGAGCCGTCTCGTCTGCCGAGCTGATGAGTTCAATGCGGGAGCCAATAACCTCAGCGATCGCTTCTGTCAAAAAAGGATAATGCGTACAGCCTAAAATGAGGCAATCCATCGGATATTGGCTTAAGTGACCGATAGATCGGCGAATCGTCTCATACGTTTCGCTGGAACGAAAATTGCCCCGCTCTACAAGCGGAACAAATAACGGACAAGCCTCGCTTATAACACGCACGCTTGGTGACAGCTCCTTGAGAGCCAGCTCATAAGCGCCGCTGCTTATCGTGCCTTCTGTACCGATGACACCTATACAGCCCGTCTGGGTGCGCTTGATGGCTGCTCTTGCCCCGGGATTGATAACACCAATGACAGGTATGTCTACTCTAGAACGTATATCCTCAAGCGCAACTGCCGTAGCGGTATTGCAAGCTATAATAATCATTTTCGGCCGAAACTGGATTAAATAATCGACAATTTCCCGTGTAAATTGAACGACTTCCTGAGAAGGGCGCGGTCCATACGGCGTTCGAGCCGTATCTCCAAAATAAATAATTTTTTCACGCGGCAGTTGGCGCATAACTTCCTTGGCGACGGTAAGCCCGCCCACTCCTGAGTCTAGTATGGCTATCGGTTGCTGCACAAACACACCGCTTTCTTAAACGTAATGTAGTCGCTCATAAGGAGAATAATTCATCAACAGCATATGTTTTCTGCTATCAAAACGTACCTACATCTTATCTCAATTATGTACGGCCATCAAGAAATACGCTTAAGATACGGCGCGATACATGCCCTGGAAAATATGGTCAGAAGCTGCCAAGGCGAAACGGCTGTCGCCGTCCTTTGGCGGCAAAGCTTCCGTTTCACGGGTGAAATAGAAGCCCATTATAATTGTAACTTATACATGCTTCTATTTAGACAAAAGGAAAGAGCCTGCTCCCTATTTAAGGCAGGCTCCATGCATTGCTGCTGCTCAATTCCTGATATTAATGCAGCTTCACAGAGCGGTCGACGCCCTATTTTTCAATCGTTTCAGTGGCTTCCACTTCCGTTTCAACTTCCACCGTTTCCACCGTTTCCACCGTTTCCACCGTTTCCTCCGTTTCCAGTTCCACCGTTTCCACCGTTTCCTCCGTTTCCAGTTCCAGTTCCAGCTCCTCTGAGCGGCTTGCCGCTTCCACCAAGCCAGTTTGCCCCACTTCGCCGGCAGCCTCCGTCGTAAATTGGGGCTCACCTTTCCTCCATGTACGCGCACTGCTGATCAATGCCTCTGCTCCATCCTTGGCACGATCTGCGATGTGAACCGCTTTATCGCCCAGCTGTCTAGCCGTTCTAGTCGTTTTCTCGCTGGCCTGTTCCACTGCTCTAGCCGTTTTTTCGCTCAGATCGTGAACGCCGCCTGCAATATCCTGACGCAGCTCCTTGCCTGCTTTTGGAGCGAGCAGCAGCGCTGTAACCGTCCCGGCGACCGTCCCCGCCAATGCCCCCAACAAAAATCCTTTCGTTTGCTTCTGCTTTGCCATACGATTCGCTCCCTTCATAATTGCGGCGCATTCCGCCATTTTCGCGCCGTTGTTGCTGTCAGCCATTATGCTTGCGCTTAGTTTGCCAAAGCTGCCACGCCAGCATACCTAGCTCTGCCCATTCCATCGCTTCTTTTGCCTTATTTCTCGTTTCAGCCTTCGCTATATGCTCAGCAGCGGATTCGGACAACAGCGAGGAGACCTTGCTAACGGTTTCTGTCGTTTGCTCAATCGTCTCGCCTATTTGTCCTGCCGCTGTAAACAAGGACTGGACATTTTGCAGCTGCTGGTGCACCAGCAGGAGGGATTGCTTCGCTGGTTCTATTAAAGCGACTATCTCGGTCGCTGTATGCTGCAGCTGTCCCCGCAGCTCATCAGCACTTGTTTGCAGCCTTTCGAGCTGAACCAGCCCTTTGCGCAAGCCAAGCAATAGGCCCGCCACCAACCCAATAAATGCTAACGTCGCTGCTATCGCGCATCCCGCTATAACGTCCATCGCCCGTTCACCTCCCGCTGTTGACCAGAGCAGGGCATCTGCCCATTTCGTAATGCCATTATAAGCAGCATGGGCTTGGCTTGACACAACTGCATGCAAAAAAACCGATGGCTAGAGCAAGGTCTTATGACCTGCCTATCCATCGGTTTATCCCATTAACATATATGATACCTATACGGCACTTATCTTGTATGTGCATTTGTTCCCGCCTTTAGCGAGACATTCGGTCCGCTCTACCTCAGCATGAAGCAGCGACTGAAATAACGTCAGCTCACAGCTGCAAGCTTGCTGATATTGATTCGCTACCTGAGCAATTGGGCAATTATACTCATTTAATACAAAATGCCCTTCGCCTGCCGGCTCGACCTCAACCATATAGCCTCCAGCATTTTGAATAGCTGCAAGCTCAAGCACCTTCTGCTCCAGCGCTTTTCCCGCCATTCGAGGCGCGTAACGCTCCAGCAGCTTCTGCTTGCGCCCTTCAAACATACGAGTAATGAGACCTGCCGTATTGGCCTCATCTGCCAGCTCGCCAAGTAAATCGAGCGCCAGCGTATGGTAGTTTTTCGGAAAACGGTCATCCGCGTGAGCGGTGAGCTCATAACGATGCATCGGTCTTCCCATAGCCTGCTTGACCGTAACAATCTGAATGGTCTGCTCCTCTTCCAGTGCGTACATATGCCGCCTTACGGCCATTTCAGTCAGCGAAAGCTCGCTTGCAAGCTGCGCGGCATTCATGGAGCCATTCATCTTGAGCAAATGCAAAATGCGCTGACGCGTAAAGCCTGGAGACGTTCTCTTATCCGGCGCAGGACCGGAGCTTCGTTGATTTTGCTGCTTCATCCTATCGCCACCTTCGAACGCTTGTTACAGGTATTGTAACATATTCTCAAAGTATGGTGTGTACGATTCGGATTAAACTTTCCCCTCAAAATCAACCAGCTCGCGCTCCAGATAAAGCTCCACTTCCTGTTTGAAGCGCAGCAATTGCGGAGCGAGCTGCCTTGTTAGCGGATGCAGCTCGGCCCGCTGCCATTCATAATATTGCTGAACGAGCGGCCTGCGCAGCTGTACCAATTGTTTGAATGTCGGCAGCAGCTCTGCGGAAAATACGCCTTCGGCTCCCGTCACATCAACAATATCCTCGTAACTGCTCGCATCACGCATCATAAATCCGTCAATAAGATAGCTGCCGACATCAGTAACCGTTTCAACTGCAAGATGCAGCGCCCGCTCCTGTGCCAGTCCTTGCAGCATGCTGCCATCCCACTGTGCTGCAATTAAGTTCAGCGCCTCAGCTATGTCAGGAATGGCATCAAGCCTCACCGCAATTTGTTCGCGATTCACGTAATACATACCGCTACGCCACCTTTATCGTTACTTCTTTTTTTTGGCCTTGCGCTTTAGCACAGCGACCATAATAATACTGCTGGCAATAATGACGATTAAATACGTCATTATTTGATATACGTCTTCTCCCATTGCCACTAACGTCCTCTCTTAAGGCTGGCGTGTCTTGGAGATTGCGACGAAATAAAGCACCGCTAATTTGTTTACAAAAGCGGTACTAATTTCCTCGCAGCTCCCTAGCTTTCAAAATCGATGCTGACAGACGCTTCGCGAACCTGGGTCATATGCTCAATTACTTTCTGGTGCACCGGATGAACCTGATAAGCTGCCAACGCATCAAGCGATTCGAAAGTTGTGATTAGGCCAATATCATAAGAACGCTCGGAATGCAGGACGTCCAAACCAACCGTAATCGATTTTAATTCGTCAATTTTACCTTCCATATTGCGAAGCACCTGTGCGGTCGTTTCCACGCTCTCGGCACTGTTATCCTTTAGTTTAAACAAAACAATATGCGTAATCATTATTGTATTACTCCCTTCAACTAGTGGAATTGCTTAAACCCTTTTGTCACATAATAACCCAAGCAGCCGTATTCCGGCAACGTCAAACCGATGAGAGAGGACTGATTTAACATGCGTTATAAATTCACGGCCATCGCCGCCTTGATTGGACTCGCCTTATGCCTGTATAATTCCACCGGTTACGATCCGCATAACATGGTGTTTTTTATGTTCAGCGTCCCAGCCTGGTTTGTTGATTTGTTTATTGATGTTCATGAGGTAAGTGTAATGCTCATGTATGTACTTACAGTCGCAACATGGGCGCTGCTCGGATTAATTGCCGACACCATCGTGTACCGCACCTCATCCAGAACGCGTTATCGCGCCTAGCGTAAACGGCCGAAAGCCGTCCTCTGGCGGCAAAGCTACCATTTCGCAGGTGAAATATGAGCCCATTATAAGGGGGTAACTTATACTTGCTTATATTTTTAAAAAGAGGAGCCAGCCGGCTCCTCTTCTTGTTTATAAAACCTATGTGACAGAAAGCGCCCCAGAGCACCTTCTCTTTTTAATGAAAAATTCGTTTATTAAGCCGCTTCTACAATAAGCTTCGTCTTCATCTCCGTATGCCCTGTACCACATGGGATAGAGCAATGCATCACATATTCGCCTGGCTTGTCGAACTCAATATTTGTTTCCAGTTGCTCGCCTTCAAGATCAACATTCAGCTCATCAATTTTCAAACCATGAATACCGCTTTTGTTTTTCAGACGAAGAATGACCTTGTCTCCAACCTTCACTTTATATTCTGTTTGATCAAAAGTGAAATCTGCGTTGGCTTGTACGTTAACTAGCACCGTTCCTTCAGGCAATGCAGCAGATTCATCCACTGGCTTTGCAGGCAAACCTACTGTTAGCAAATAAACACCTAGCAGTGATGCCGCTGTCATTAATACAAACATAATCCACTTATACATTACAACGTACTCCCCTTTACTATCTAATGTTTACTTCTTATATTACATAAGATTGTCGTATGTACTCAAGCTTAAACTGACTAAGGGGAAAACTTTTTTGGAGATTATGACAAAATGATGAACTTTTCTCATTCCTCACTAAAAGCAGCAGGAGTGAAGCTTGACTTTTCAATTGTAAAGCAGAACTTATTATTATCGACAATACGTCCGAAGCAGCTGCTCAGATTCCGATCGAATATACCCCCATAATAAAATGAAGCGGTGGCGATAGCCTCGGCAAATATACTGGGCCTCCAGCCCATCCTCACTTCGTATCTCCTCAAGCATCTCAATACCCTTGCTTCGAAGCTGCTTGCGAAGAGCAGCCAGCTCCAGCAGCACACGGTCCTGTAAGCCAAGCAGCATCGTCTCATAAAGCTTAGGCAGCTTTGCTTCGCTTGAATGAAGCACACGAATATCATGATCCAAAATCCTCACAATGATGCCCAGCAGCACATAACGCCTTGCAAGCACAAGCTCCTCCTCTCTCTGTATCGGCTCTCGCTTCATAACCAGTACTCGCGCAGTCGGTTTCTCCAATGGCTTCATCGAAATAAACAGCCCCCTTCGCAATAAGAACATTTGTTCCTATTATATACAAAGCGAGCTGCTATATACAAGTGCTGCACGATGAACATTATTTATTTTTATCTTTTAAAACTTCAATCATTTGGCGAATCTTATCTGGAAGCGGCAAACCCAATCTTCCGTAATTTTCAGTGATGGAGATTAATTCATTGGCAATATAAAAATAAATGGCTGCTCCCATCGTCATATTGTTGGCATCCAATAGCAGATCTACACGGTGTGCGATGAGTATGACGAGCAGCATAAGCCCTTTGCGAGCAATCCCCCACGCTCCAAATGAACTATTAAGGCCCCGTCCTTCCTTTAATGATGCAGACACCCCGGTCACATAGTCTATAGCCATGACAACGATGAGCAGTGTAAGCGATTCCATCCATACGCCAAAAGCAAAAGTCACAATAGAGCCTAAAAACGCACAAATGGAGCAAAGATATACAAACCCTGGCATCAGGTATCCTCCTCTTCTCAATCTATACACTATCGTATGCCGAGAGATTAGGGATGGCCTGTTCATTCTATTAAATATGCATATAACTATGTAGAACTCTTTCATCTGCTGTCCAGATCTAATAGCTTCTTTCTAATTTTACCCCAGATTGCTTGTCCTCCCTTTCTTAAACACTACCATGATGACCGCTGCCAGGACCAAAAGCAGAATATTGGTCAAATCCCAAAAGGGCCAAATGGATGAATATCCATTAATATACGGAATATTGGAACTAATTGCATAAGAAATTCCAAATATTAGTAATCCTAAGGGGAATATCATTGCACGTTGTTCTCGCAGACCCAGAAACTGAGTTATGCCATATATAAAGGCAAAAGCATTAATTGTCATTTTCACATAGGTCGAAACGATATAGCTGATGACCAACACAGCCTCTACCCGTTCTATAAATCGGCCGATGCTAATTCTTTTGGCCATAGCGTAGGCAGCATAAATTTGATGCTCCGTCATGTACTCGCCCAGTACGAGCAGCGACATAATAACGATCAGAAATAAAGAAAAGCTTGCTACTAGAGAAGCCAGCATAAAATCTCTGGTCCAGCTGTCCGTCTGCTTCATGAAAGGAAAGAACATAAGCAAGGTAACCATTTGAAAATAGGGAAATGAGGTCGCATACAATACACCTTTGCCATAGTCCACTGCTTTATGGTGAAATACAGGCAGCAGGTTGGAGAGGGATGCTTCCGGAAGCAGCATAACAATAAACATGATGAACATCAGCACCACGCCCATGATAAAAATCTCGGCCGATTTTGCAAAAACAGCCAGACCAGCCCTTAAGGTAATGACAACTATAAGTGTAACCATTAGGACGGTTACCTGAGCTGGTGTTTCCGGCAACATTTGAGTCGTAACAAAGTCGCCAACGACCCTCAATTGAACACCTATAGCATTGAAAAGCAGATATAAAAAAAACAGGCTGCATAGGCCGCCCAGCCATTTTCCTAGTGCAGTTCGATAAATCTCGATCAACGTAAGTCCAGGAAAAAGGCGGTGGCACTTATCTATAAACCAGACGACGACGAGTCCTGAGAACATGCTCAGCAAAGAGGGAATCCATGCATCGGAGTCCAGAATGGATGCGAGCAAGGTTGGAATAAACCAAAACATGTCGCCCACGATGAAAAATAGCACGAGTACTGCCATTTGTCTTGTGCTTATGCTTTCCCGCTTCAGCATGCCCTCGCCCCCTCCAATTATAATGCATTGAACCAATTTTCCATCGGCTTATAAATGTACACAATAATATTTAATGGACTGGGCAGTCTGATTTGGTTGATTGCACATATGCTCAGAAAAGCCCCACCCAGCAGCATAATCAAATAAACAACGATTTCTTTCTTCCAGCCCTTTTTCGCCAGCTTCGGCAGTTCAAGACATGCAAGCGTTATGGCCAGAGCCGATATGAATAAAATTCCAGCCACTTGGCCTCACTCATTTCTTCATATAGTTTTGAAACGCATCATTTGTCGTGCCAATCTTTGGAACCTGAACCTCAATATCAAATTCCAGCTTGACCTGCGGAAAAAGCTCATCCCAATCGTCCTTCCACTTTTCCCACTGCGCGGGCATGTATTCATGAAACGTATTGCCAAAGCCAAATATGTCGGTATTATACGTTTTCTGTACATGCTCAACTACTCCCTGAATAAACTCTTGCAGCCTTTTCTCCCCGTTTTTTTCAAGCATTTCAATCGTTTCCGGTTTCGTTAAATCGATTTTGCATTCCACATCGGCCACCGATGCGACCTGCTTCATCTTCACCTTAATGACTGGCTTCCCGTCAACGACCTTTGGTGTAAGCTTTGTTTTATTGCGTATAACCTCCATGACAATATAGCCTCCATCCGGACATTTCTGATGGCCTACCGTGCTTGTCACGTTATTCATTATATAATTGTAGCCTTTGCTGTGAACTTCACTAAGCCAGCCGACAAGCTTGTCAGAATGAAAAACAGCAAGCCCCGTAATTCGGGTACGCGTTCGCGAATCTGCCTGCTGGATATTTGAAATATTTTCCCCTTCACGGGCATTGCCTTCCAGCTGTACACCGGTTAGCACCGGGCTAATACCGTCTGTTACTAGCTGTTCAATCAAACGTTCTATCGTAACCGTTGTCGTAGGAGCCCACGTCTTGGCAGACGTATCCAGCGCGTAAAATAAATTTTCCGCCGGGATTTTCTCCAGCGACGTCAAAATTCTCAAAATTTGATTGGCCGGCGCCTTATGCGCAATCATTAAGTAAAAATCCGTCCGGGCTTCCGGATTTCGTGACAGCAGATCAAGTACGTTGGCAATACCCTCCCTCGCCAGCGATTCCCCAATAATCAGCACACGGATATGCGCGGAATATATTTTTCGCGAGCTGGTTTCCGTCAATTTGCGGAACGCTTCAAATACGGTTGGAGCAGTCGCCTCATACATGGCTACCGGCGAGCGCCCTCCCCCGCCTGCCTTGGCCGACAGCTCGCTAGGAATAACAACCTGCACCGATACGCGGTATTGATTGCCAACCTTGTCAATGGCTGTTCCCAGCTGAATGCCAAGCGTATCCAGCTCCCGCCGATTCCAGCAGCCGCTGACCACAGAAGCGGCAAGCGACCCTATCAGCACTAGCAAGAGCAGCTTGCCTGCTCGCCTGGTAAATCTGCTCATGCTTTATCCTCCTAAATTTTCGATTTGCTACTTGGTCTTTGCCGAACCAAATTTTTCTCTGCGCTTGCCACAGCGCGGGTGCGCATTTTCGTCCAGGGCAGCCGGAACAGCGTATCCTTCTGATTGCTCCATACGAATGGGGAGAACGACTGCATATAGGGAATGCCAAACGATTGCAGACTATTCAAATGCAGGACGAGCAAAATATAGCCCAGCAAAATACCAAACAAACCAAAGGATGCGGCAAGCCCCATTAAGACGAATCGAATCATCCGTACCGATATGGACATGCTCGTAGCCGGAATGACAAAGCTTGATATCGCCGTAATGGACACGATAATAACCATCGCCGCCGAGACGATGCCTGCGTCTACAGCGGCCTGCCCAATAACGAGCGTTCCGACGATCGAAACTGCTTGTCCAACGGTTTTCGGCATTCGCACGCCAGCTTCCCGCAATATTTCGAAGGTGAGCTCCATCGCAAGCGCTTCAATAAAAGCCGGAAATGGCACGCCCTCACGCTGAGCCGCCAAATTAATAAGCAGGCTTGTTGGAAGCATTTCTTGATGAAAGGTCGTTATGGCGATATAAAGCGATGGAGCAAGCAGCGTGATCATAAAAGCAACAAACCGCAGCATCCTCAGCAAGGTGCTGATATCCGCCCGCTGATAATAATCTTCCGCCGATTGAAAAAATTGAATAAACAGCGCTGGCACCAGCAGCACAAAGGGCGTACCATCTACCAAAATCGCAACTCGGCCTTCAAGCAGACCAGCAGCAATTGTATCTGGCCGTTCCGTATTGTAAATCGTAGCAAAGGGTGTCCATGCGGTATCCTGAATCAGCTCCTCAATATAGCCGCTCTCCAGAATACCGTCGATATTGATTTCACCGAGCCGCTTTCTCACTTCCTGCACGATCTTCTCATCCGCTACATTGCGCAGATACATAACCGATATAGCGGTTTTCGTAATCTTGCCAATGTCCATGCCTTCTGTCCAAAGCTGCGGGTCCTTAATCTTGCGCCGAATGAGCGCTCTATTGGTACCAATATTTTCAGTAAAAGCTTCCATTGGGCCCCTAACGACAACCTGGGAGGTAGGCTCACTGACATTGCGATCCTTCCAGCCCTCGGCTGCTATACATATGGCTTCTGAACTATCTGCCAATAACAGAATGGCCCAACCGGACAGCAGTTGATAAAACAATGGGTCCCATTCATTGATCGTAACGGTTTCACCGACCGCGAGCACCGCATTTTTCAAATATAACAGCCTATTTCCGCTCTTATGGCTCGCCGTTTGCTCCTCAGACATAAAATAATCCAGGATCAAATGGTTAATGATCGTGGAATCCGTTAAGCCATCCATATAAACAAGCGCCGCCTGCAGGCCATTGCCATTATTCAATTCTTTAATCACGAGATCCTGGCTATTGCCTAGGCTGACTCTGATGAACGCGAGATTGTTCAATAATTTAAGGTCCAGCCGCTTATCCACAGAAGCGTTCATCTACAAACCACCTCTCAAAGATGCACATAATTGTATATATTGTGCAACCGGACTGCTAATTATGTAATTGGGTGTTACTAATCGCCTGTTTCTCCTGCTTCACGCCAGTCCTCCCCCTTCTTGCTCCAGCCCTGTCTCAACCGGGCAGCTATATAACTTAGCAGCAGCAGCCCCGGCGAGTAGCTAAATACCCAGAACAGCCACACCACATCGAATTGTACAAAAGCAACGACGCCCGGTGCCAAAAAATACGCATAGCCAACAATAAGAAACCCAAATGGACGCATTATAAACCGATGGTCCTGAAGCTTAAATAGCTGCTGCAGCCCCCGTATAAAAGTATAGCCAAATATGATGGATCGAAAATAAGCGGAAATGATATAGTCAATCGCCAGCACCGCTTCCAGTCGCTGCACAAAGTCGCCGATATTGATTTTTTTAGCCATCACATAGGGCGAATATATAGTATGTTCCGTAGTGTATACCCCTAGAACGCATATACACAGCACGATAACGCTCCAAATGGCTATACCTGCAGCTAGAGCAGCCAGCAAATAATCACGGGCAGCGTGCTCGCTTTCCTCCACACTCTCGAAAATCATCAAAAATGCGAACATTTCGCAAAAAGGAAACACTATAAAAAAAAGCGCCCCTTTCACGACGCCCGATAACCCCGTCACCTCAATCGGCAGCAGTTGCGTAAGATCTATTTTCGGGATAAGCAAAATGATAAGCAAAATAAACAAAACGGAAAAGAGCGGAAAAATCACCTCGCCCAGCCGACCAATCGTCGTGATCCCACCGCGGATGGCAAGAGTAATCGGCAAAACCAGCAGCAGGCAAATAACTAGCTGTGGTGTCTCCGTCATCATTTGCGTCGATACAAAATCTGCGATTTCCCGAACCTGGGTAATCGATTGATTAAACATCATCACGAGAAACACGAGGGATAGAAGTCCACCTGCTATTTTTCCAAATGCCTGATTATTGATATCAATTAATGTTTTCCCTGGGAAACGTTTACTGAAGCTGAAAATAAACCAAGCAGCTCCAACCCCAAACGGAATACCAATAACTCCCGACATCCAGGCTGATTGTTTTGCAAAAGCAGCTGTTAATGGAGGCAAATATAGCTGCATATCGCCGATAACGAATAATATAACGAGGATGGCTAGCTGCCTCGCGCTAATCGTTTGTCGTTGCTGCTGCACTTCCTATCACCCGCTTTGCGTTTGAAATATAACCGTAATCCATTTTGTCCAGCAAAATGTTGAATTATCCATAATTGGAATTACGGCAGCGATTGGCTATTCTGCCGTCTCCTTCTTCGGCAGCTTGCCACGTAGTTTAGCAAATCCCCACCCGAGCAGCAGCAATCCCGGTGAATATGTCAAAATCCAGAGCACCCAAGGTACGGCAAGCGTGTTAAGAAACACAATCCCCGGCGTCGCCATATAAGAATAACCTAACGCCATAAAAGCGAAGGGGACCGTCAATATTCGAAAATCTCTAAGCTTGAACAGCCTAGAAACGCCAAGAACGAAGGCATAGCCGTAGATCAAACTGCGAAAATAGGCGGTAATGATGAAGCTGATGGCAAAAATCGCCTCCATCCGCTGAACGAAGTTGCCGATGTTGATTTTTTTCGACATGATGTACGGGGAATAGAAGGAATGTTGGGTAATGTAAGTACCGAGCACGAGCAAGCACAGCAGCACCATAATCCATATCGCCAGCCCACCTATTAAAACCCCAAGCATATAGTCACGGGCAAGATATTTGCTTTGAGCAACATTCGGAAAAATCATCAAAAAAGCGAACAGCTCGCAAAAAGGAAAGCCAACAAAAAAGAAGGAGCCCTTCATGATGCCGGCAGCGCCCGCACCCCAGATAGGCAAAAGTTCAGTGGCAGTCAAACTCGGCAGAAGCAGCAGCAGCAGCAATACAAATACCGCTACAAATAGGGGGAATATGGTTTCACCCACTCTGCCGATGGCTAGAATCCCCCCATGTATCGCGATCGCTAATGGAAAAATCATCAGGAGGCAGATCATAATAATCGGCGTCTCGATCAATATTTGTGTGGAGACAAAATCACCGATTTCCCGAATTTGGATAATCGAGGTGTTGAACATCATCGCCAGAAACAGCAGCGAAACAAGGCTTCCGGCTAATTTGCCAAAAGCCTGATTATTGATTTCAATGAGTGTCATATTGGGGAAGTATTTGCTTAGGCTATATATAAACCAAGCCATGCCAAGCCCGATGGGCAGACCTATTAACCCGGATATCCAGGCTGCTTCTTCTGCGAATTCGGCCGTAAGAGAAGGTAAAAACAACTGCATATCGCCCATAATAAAATAAATAACGAGAATAGCTAGCTGTCTGGCGTTTATCGATGGCTGTCCCTGCTGCATGCTGCTTCACCCGCTTTGCGCTTAAAATGTTGACTTGCTGCCGTTATCCATTTTGTCCACAGGAATGAATAATTATCCAGCATGCACGGGGGAAGCCAAGCTGGGCAAGCTCAGCTTGGGAGGCTAGCTGTACATTTCACGGTATGCTTTCGGGGAGGCATTTTCGGCTTTGCGAAAAACGCGAATGAAATAGCTGGATTGCGAAAACCCCGTTCGGCTGGCAATTTCGCTGACCGGAAGCCTAGTCGCAACTAGCAGGCTTTTGGCGGCGGCAATACGGCAGCTGGTCAAATATTGCTGCGGCGTACGCCCCATTACCTGCCGAAATAGCCGTAAAAAATAATAGGGGCTGTAGCCGCACAGCGCTGCCATCTCCGGCAGCGTCCACGCTTGTCCACTCGTGCCGCGTATAAGATCTGCTGCTTCACGGATCGCATTTTTGGTAATAAGCGGCAGCGCATCGTGCTCCAGGCGCTCTGAATTATGGGCAAGCTCCGCCAGCAGCTCATATAGAAGCGCTGACATCCGCGGCTCATGCCGCGTCTCGAAGCTGCCACACAACTCGTACATCTCCTCTGTAATCTCGATAAAACGCGCAAGCGAGGCTTCCGATACAGCAAACATCCACACGCTGGAAGTATCCGCTGCCCGCAGCAGCAACAGCTCCATCGGCACCATAAAATGAATCCAGCGCACATCCCATGGCTGCCCGGGATCGGTTCCATAATGCTGGAACGCCCCTCGCGGATACAGAAAGCCATCCCCTGCTTTCAGAGCAATACGCTGGCCCTCCTTCATAACAAATCCGCTTCCAGAGCAGATCACATGCAAATTATAGGCAGCTATAACCCCTGCCGCCCGCTGCTCGTTATGCTGGGGAAAATCATTATATCGGCCAACTGCATCCGGATAGCAGACATAATGTGGAGCAGCTGGCTCGGGCAATTGATAGTAGGAACGCATGGATTAGCTCCTTTCCGCTAAAGATCGCAATATTTTCATATCGATCACAACATAATAGTATATACGCACTGAAATACTGATTCTACAATAATAAAATAACCGATAGATAGCAATTTATTATTATTTCGATGGAGGTATCCCCCTTATGACACACGTAAATCCAATAAATGAGTTTGCCCTTGGCGTCTGCTATTACCCCGAGCAATGGCCGGAGGAGCTGTGGGATGATGATCTTCGCCGAATGAAGGAAATGGGGCTGTCGATCATTCGGATAGCCGAATTTGCCTGGTCGGTGTTCGAGCCCGAGGAAGGTGTCTTCCAGTTCGATCTGTTCGACAAGGTTATTGACCTGGCCCATAAGCATGGTCTGAAGGTCATTATCGGCACCCCTACAGCAACGCCGCCCGCATGGCTGACTTTTAAGTATCCCGAGGTGCTTAACGTAACCTTTGATGGGGTAACGCTTCAGCATGGGCTGCGCCGCCACACCAACTATAACAGTCCCAAATATCGGGAGCTGAGCGCCCGCATTGCTCGTCAAATGGCGGAGCATTATTGTGATCATCCGGCAGTTGTTGGCTGGCAAATCGACAATGAATTCAATTGTGAAATTTCTGAATTTTATTCGGAAGCGGATCATCTGGCTTTTCGTGAATGGCTGCAGCGCAAATACATTACGCTGGATAAGCTGAATGAGGCTTGGGGCGCGGTCTTTTGGAATCAGACGTATTCCGCTTGGGAGCAAGTCTTTCTTCCGCGTCCAACTGCGGCGCCAAGACAGCCGAATCCGCATCAAGCGCTGGATGAGAAGCGGTTTATATCCGACAGCACCATTTCTTACGCCGAGGTGCAGGCCAAGGTGCTGCGCGAGGCAGCTCCCAAGCAATGGGTAACGACGAACGGCTTGTTCGGCCATCTCGACAGCCACCGGATGACGGACGAACTGCTGGACTTTTTCAGCTACGATTCCTACCCGCAGTTTTCCACCATTAACTTTGACAAAAATGAAGAAAACCCGCTGCTCGATCGCGGCTGGAGCCTGACGCTGTCTACAACCCGCTCCATTTCGCCGAATTTCTGCATTATGGAGCAGCAGGCTGGACCAGGCGGCTGGGTGAACCGCATGGATATGCCTTCGCCGAAGCCGGGTCAAATGCGCTTGTGGACGTACCAATCCATTGCCCATGGCGCAGATATGGTCGTTTATTTCCGCTGGCGCACGGCAGCCTTCGGCAATGAAATCTATTGGCATGGCCTGAATGACTACCATAATGGACCGAACCGCCGCCTTCGTGAAGCAGCGCAAATCGGTGCTGAGCTTGCCAAGGCCGGTCCGCACATTGTCGGTACGCGCAACCGGGCGGAGGTTGCCCTCGTACGCGATTATGACAATGAGTGGGATGGCGAATACGATATTTGGCACGGCCCTTTCTCCTGGAAAAGCAGCAAGGAATGGTTCAAGGCGCTGCAGCACCAGCATATTCCAAGTGATGTTCTTTACATGCGAAGCGGCACAACGCTTGCTGACCTGCAGCGCTACCGCGTGCTCGTCTATCCGCACCCGGCCATTATGCGGGATGAAACAGCTGCTTTGCTGGAGCAATATGCCGAGAGCGGCGGCACTATTATATTCGGCTGCCGCACGGGCTACAAGGATGAGCGCGGTCACTGCTACATGCGACCATTCCCTGGCGCCGCTGCAAGCCTTGTCGGCATTTCCGTCGAGGAGTTTACGCAAATTAAAGGTACGCGCAAGCCGGCAATGATCGAGTGGAAGCAAGGAGGCGGTGAAGCAACTACGGCGGATCTGTTCAATGATGTACTCGCAGTCGAAAGCGATACCGTCGAAATCATTGGCGAATATGCCTCCGATTATTATGCAGGCAAGCCCGCTGTTACGCGCAATGCCGTTGGGGCAGGCTCAGCTTGGTATTACGGAGCTGTATTCAATGAGGCAGCGGCTCGTAATATGATTGGCCTGCTTGGCTTGTCATCGCCTGTTGCCAATTGGCTTTCCCTGCCAGAGCAGGTGGAGCTGACTATTCGCGAGGGCGAGGCCGGGCCGCTCTACTTCCTCCTCAACTATGCGGAAGAGGCTGCCGAGCTTACTCTCAGCGAGCCGCGCACCGACCTTATAAGCGGCGATACGCTTCAAGGGGCAGTCATGCTGGAGCCTTATGGCGTGCTTATATTGACCTAAATGACCTTAGGCTAGGCTGCGTTCAAAAAATATAACCGAAAGCAAACAGCACCCCAAATCCGCCTCATCAGCTGAGGAGGATTCGGGGTGCTGTTATTTCTGCCTAATTTTCCGTGCCATGCACCCATGCAAAGCCTGGACCTTCCACCGTAGCACGGCGATTCGTATAAATAATCCACCATTCCTGCTACTCGCGATTATAAATTACGACCGGATCCGCCGCTCCGTCAAAGATTGGATCTCTGAATAATGGCGCCTTCATCTGCTTATTCCTCCCGGCAAGCTCTGTCATTATGCTAACATAAACAGCTGCTGTCAATGGTGTCAATGGTTAATGGCTTGCAACAGAGCGCCACCTGACATCATTTGGATTCGGACAGCTTTTTTCCTTATATTTAGCGGAGATTTGCACAATACATCCGCAAACGATGCAGGTTGTCCCGCTCATGAGTTTTGGACAGCTGCCGCATTCCCGAAGGCGCGCTGCGTACACTTCATCATCCACGCAGCGTTCGGACGACTGAAACATCGGCGCAGCCAAAATTCGCTGGATCTGCGCTTCTGTGACGGTATAGCTGTCATCACAGCCTTTGCAGTTTCTCGCACTCCTGTCCATGCCTGGCTTCATGCCGTCCGCCTCCATTTCATTCTAATTCTAACTTTATTATTGCTCGATCAGCTCAAGCACCGTAACCGACATCGCTGGAAGCTTAGCCGATACCTGTGCGCCATCCCATGTAAAGCTTGTGAAAGCGGCTGGCTCTACTGCATTTGGCTGCTCAAACGTATTATGCGAGTCAATGGCCGCGCCCGACAGCACCGTACCTTTAATTGTTTTCAAGCCTTGCGTCAAACCGCGCAGCGCAATGGATACATCCGCTTCGGCACTATGATCCAGATTACACAAGCTGATGTGGATTTTGCCATCTGCCGCTTTGGAAGCCGATACAGAAATTTGCGGCAGCAACTCGTCGCCATGCTCGTAACGGGCGCTAGTCGTATGCGTGTCCAGAAGTTCTGCATCCTGATGCACCTTAAACATATCAAAAATATGATAGGTTGGCGTCAGCAGCATTTTTTCCCCTTCTGTCAAAATAACCGATTGCAGCACGTTGACGATTTGCGCAATGTTTGCCATTTGTACACGGTCGCAATGATCGTGGAAAATATGCAGCGTAAGGCCGGCTACGAGCGCATCGCGAATCGAATTTTGCTGGTACAGGAAACCTGGGTTTGTTCCCGGCTCTGTATTGAACCATGTGCCCCACTCATCGACGATCAAGCCAACGCGCTTCTCTGGATCATATTGATCCATAATCGCCGAATGCTTCGTAATAAGCTCCTCCATCCACAGCGCTTTTCTAAGCGTAAGAGCCCACTCGTCCTCTGGGAAGCCAGTAGCTGCTCCCTTGTCCTGCCAATCCTTCGGAACGGTGTAGTAGTGGAGGCTGATGCCGTCCATTTTGCCCGCAGCTTCCCGCATCAGCACTTCCATCCACTTGTAATCGTCGACGTTCGGGCCGCAGGCAATGCGGTAAATTTCATTGTCGCCATAATTGCGAACGTAAGTCTGGTAACGGCGGTACAAATCTGCATAATATTCCGGACGCATATTGCCGCCGCAGCCCCAGTTTTCATTGCCGACGCCAAAATATTTCAGCTTCCACGGCTTCTCGCGGCCGTTTTTCTCACGCAGCTCCGCCATCGGCGATACGCCATCGAAGGTCATATATTCAACCCACTCAGACATCTCCTGCACCGTTCCGCTGCCTACATTGCCGGAAATATAAGGCTCGCAGCCGAGCTGTTCGCAAAGCAGCAAAAACTCATGTGTGCCAAAATGGTTATTTTCAACTACGCCGCCCCAATGGGTATTGATCATGCGCTTGCGCTCTTCGCTTGGGCCAATGCCGTCCTTCCAATGATATTCATCGGCAAAACAGCCGCCCGGCCAGCGCAGCACCGGAATATTCAATTTTTTGAGCGCTTCCACAACATCGTTGCGAATGCCTTTCGTGTTTGGAATAACCGAATCCTCGCCAACCCAGAAGCCTTCATAAATACAGCGCCCCAAATGCTCGGAGAAATGTCCATAAATGTTGCGGTTAATTGTACCTTTAGCAATGTCTGCGTTAATTGTAATTTGATTGCTCATCGTTATAGCCTCCCAAATGGATTAATAAAAATATAAATCATTTATTGATAACATTAATTTAGATTCATCATAAACAATCCAACCACAATTATCAACCCTCTTTTGAAAAATAAATCGGATAAACGTAAACGCTTACTTTCATTGCTCGCTACAAACCTAAATATGTCGTCTACCCTACTATTCGGACTGCAGCGTGACACCAAAAAAAAGCTTCTCCATCCTCACTCGGATAGAGAAGCTTTCTGCTTCAAACCTTATACAACTTCGCTGGTTATGCGCTTGCCCGTGAACTGGCTGTTATACAGATCGGCATAAAATCCGCCCTGCTCCAGCAGCTCCTCATGTCTACCTTGCTCAATAATAGAGCCGTTGTTCATGACCAAAATCAGATCAGCGCCGCGAATCGTCGACAGGCGGTGGGCAATGACAAAGCTGGTGCGATTTTTCATCAGCTCGCCCATCGCCCGCTGGATAATAATTTCCGTACGCGTATCGACGCTGCTCGTCGCTTCATCAAGGATTAGAATCGATGGATCTGCTAAAATTGCCCGGGCTATGGTCAGCAGCTGCTTCTGCCCTTGAGAAATATTCGACGCTTCCTCGTTCAGGATCGTGTCATAGCCTTCTGGAAGCGTCCGAATGAAATGATCGGCATGCGCCGCCCTTGCCGCTTGATAGACCTCTTCCTCCGTAGCATCCTCACGCCCATAAGCGATGTTTTCTCGAATGCTGCCATTGAACAGCCACGTATCCTGCAGCACCATGCCGAACACCCGGCGCAAGCTTCTGCGCTGAAGCGCTGTAATGTCCTCGCCGTCAATCGTTATGCGGCCGCCATTCAGTTCATAGAAGCGCATCAGCAAATTAATCATCGTCGTCTTGCCCGCTCCGGTCGGACCGACTATGGCGACGGTCTGGCCTGGCTTAACATCAATATTCATCCCGCTAATGAGCGGCTCATCCGATTTGTAGCCGAAATCCACCTGCTCGAAGCGAACGGCGCCGGTCGGCTTGCTAATTGCCTTGGCATTTTTCGCCTCGGGCACCTCATCCTCTTCATCAAGCAGCTCGAATACCCGCTCTGCGGAGGCGATTGTAGATTGAATAATATTCGCAATATTGGCAAGCTGCGTAATCGGCATTGTGAACTGTCTTGTGTATTGGATAAATGCCAAAATATCACCGATTTTTATCGCATTTCTCGTAACTAGCAAACCACCGATGACGCATACAAGCACATAGCCAATATTACTAATGAAGCTCATAATCGGCATAATGATGCCCGACACAAATTGTGCGCGCCAGCCGGAATCATACAGCTTTTCATTCATTTCATTAAATTCATCCAGCGATTTGCGCTCATGGCCGAATGCTTTGATGATTTTGTGCCCCGTGTACATTTCCTCGACATGTCCGTTCAAGCGTCCGAGCTCCGCCTGCTGACCGGCAAAATATTTCTGCGAACGCGTGGCGATCGCCTTCGTTGCAAGTAGGCTCGCTGGAATCGTTAAGAAAACGATCAGCGTTAGAAGTGGGCTGATGGTCAGCATCATAACGATGACGCCGACTAGGGTAATGAATGACGTGATGAGCTGCGTCAAGCTTTGCTGAAGCGTATTGCTAATATTGTCCACATCGTTGACGACCCGGCTCAGCACCTCGCCATTGGAGCGCGAATCGAAAAACTTCAGCGGCAAGCGCGCAAATTTATTATTTACATCCTTGCGCAGGTCGTAGACGGTTTTCTGGGCGACGCCAGCCATTAAATACTGCTGAATGAAGCCAAATGCGGCGCTGATCAAATACAGCACGACTAGCGTCAGCAGAATCGTGTTAATGGCATCAAAATCAATACGTGCACCTGGCACGCCTTGGGCTATTGCTATTACACCCTCGTACAGCTTCGTTGTCGCATGCCCCATCATTTTCGGGGTGACGATGCTGAATACGGTACTTAAAATCGCGGTCAGCAGCACAAGCGCAAGCTTCGTGCGATGCGGCTTCAAGTAGGCAGCCAGCCTTTTTAAGGTCCCCTTAAAATCCTTCGCCTTCTGAGGAGGCATCATCATGCCCATTCCGGGCGGGCCCATGCCGATCCCTTTCGGCCTTTGCGGGGAATTCTGCTTTTGCTCACTCATGCGATTTCCTCCTCCGAAAGCTGTGAATATACGATTTCCCGATACACATCACAAGACTCCATAAGCTCCTGATGCGTCCCGATTCCAGCTAGCTGGCCTTCATCAAGCACAATGATGCGATCGGCATCAAGCACTGTACTTACCCGCTGAGCAACGAGCAGCACCGTCGAATCTACCGTTTCCTCACGCAAGGCGGCACGCAGCTTCGCATCCGTCTTAAAGTCGAGCGCCGAGAAGCTGTCGTCGAACACATAAATTTCTGGCTGACGCACAAGCGCCCTGGCAATGGACAGCCGCTGCTTTTGCCCGCCGGAAAGGTTGCTGCCTCCCTGAGATACGTTTGCGCCAAACCCTTCCTTCATCGTGCCAATGAACTCTGCTGCCTGCGCCACCTCTGCCGCGTGCTCCATTTCCTCATCGGTTGCATTTTCTTTGCCATAGCGGATATTTTCGGCGATCGTGCCTGTGAACAATACGGCTTTTTGCGGGACAAAGCCGATTTTTTCACGCAGCGTTTCCTGAGATAGCTCTGTTATATCCACATCATCAATAATAATGCTGCCTCCCGCCGTATCATAAAAACGCGGGATCAAATTAACGAGCGTTGACTTCCCTGATCCCGTTCCTCCAATAATAGCCGTCACCTCGCCAGGCGCCGCCTTGAACGAAATATTCGATAAAGCGGGCTGCTCGGCTCCAGGATAGCTGAACGTCACATCACGAAACTCGATATAACCCTTACGCGAGCCTGTGTTCTTAACGCTGGCGCTGTCAGCAATATCAGGCACCATGTCCAGCACTTCATTAATACGCACCGCCGATGCCGACGCACGCGGAACCATAACGAGCATCATCGATAACATTAGAAGCGAGAACATAATTTGCATCGCATATTGGATAAAAGCCATTAATGAGCCGACTTCCATATCGCCATTCTCGATGCGCAGTCCACCGATGGCAATAATCGCCACTGTAGATAAATTCATGACGAGCATCATAAGCGGCATCATCACGGCCATAATTTTGTTCACTTTAATCGCTGTTTCGGTCAGATCGCTGTTGGCAGCATCAAATTTCTTATTTTCATAATGGGTCCGATCGAATGAGCGAATAACCCGAATGCCTGTCAGTCCTTCGCGCAGCACCAAGTTCAGCTTATCGATCCGAACCTGCATCATTTTAAACAGTGGAATCCCTTTGCGGACGACGAGCAAAATCGTGCCAGCGAGAACAGGCAGTGCGACAACAAGCACAAGCGACAGCTTCGCATCCTTCGAAACGGCCATAATAATGCCCCCGATGCACATCATCGGCGCCATCACCATCATGCGCAAAATCATCATCAATACTTGCTGTACCTGCGTAATATCATTCGTCGTCCGCGTAATGAGCGAGGCCGTGCCGATTTTGTCAAACTCCTGCAGCGAGAAGTTTTGCACATGCCCAAATACCTTCTCCCGCACGAGGCGCCCGAAGCTCGCTGAGGCTTTTGCCGAAAAATAGCTGGCGCCGATAGAGCTGATGCCCCCTACCGCCGCTATGAGCAGCATAAAGGAACCGATTTTCCAAATAAGCGGAGTGTCTCCTTTAGCTACACCATCATCTACGATGTCCGCCATTAGCGTGGGGAGATATAAATCAGACAACGACTGAATAAAAACAAGCACAAGCACCGCGGCTATGAGCCAGCGAAACGGCTTTAAAAAGCGAAATAACTTTAACATTGCTGTTCATCTCCCGTTTGTTCAGACTCATTCAGCTCATCAAAATACTCAAAGGCTTTGGATAAAATCCGAATCAGCTCATGCGAATCCCGCTCTCCCAAGTATTGCGCCAGTCCTGCCATTCGATTCATAAAATCGGCAATGACCTTCTCCGCGATGCGTTCCCCTTCCTCTGTCAGCGAGATGCGAACAGCACGCCGATCATCAGGATCAGCGTTTCTCTGCACGAGTCCATTCGCTTCCATGCCGTTGACCAGTTGGGTGACGGTGGGAGAGGTGACACGCAGCAAACGACTGATGACCGAAATTTTCATCCCCGGCTTGTCCTGCGTCTTCATAGATCCCCGCTTAATGCACATCAGCACCTGCATCTCGCTAAACTTGCCGTCCGGATTAGGCTTCTGCCGCCAATTGAGCCGATGAAAGCTGCGAAACACACGAATCAATTCATTCGTAATTTGCTCGCTATGTTCCGTTGCCTTGCTTTCTTTGCTTGTGTCATTCTGGTTATGTTCCAATGAGAGTCCTCCTTTCATTTATATCTCTTTGCCTTTCATGTAGGCTACCAATTATTTTCCTGTTAATTATTTTCCCTATAATTATCTTATAACTAAAATAATAGGCAACCTAATTATAAAGCGCTAATCAAACGGCTGTCAATAACCCACTTCCAAGGTTTTTAAGTATGTAAACAATCCAGAGCTGGGGTGCTCTGCTACTGCTGCTTGTTTAGCACTAATTCGGGAGCAATCTCATCTAACGATTCAAGGCTGATGAACGGCAGACTGCGATTGTAGCTGAAACTCCATAGCTCGGACACTCTCTCCGTGTTTGAAGGACTGAGGTTCCGCTATTCTGGCCTTTCATCCGATTTCAGGCTCTAAGAGGACACGAGATCCGTTATCGCTATCAAAACCCCGTCAAAATGGGTGGGGGGAACGTTTTAGCGGCTCCTGAGTCCGCAGCCTGTGCCATAACCCGTCATTCGATTGAAATAGCTGTTTCTGTGTCCGCCAAGTTGAAAAAGGGGAAGCATTCTCTGGAGGAGAAAGATTGCTTTTGGCTTGTGGTTTGTGGTTTGTGGTTTGTGGTTCTTGGCTCTCGGTTTTTCTCATCTTTGCCATTCGGTTTAGGGTTTGAAATTTTAAGTGGGGGGTGGGGAAGTGGAGAGGAGTGAAGGGGTGGGGAGTGAGAAGCGGAGCGTTCGCTTTTAGCGCCCTGATTTCTACCTATAGGGTGGAAATCAATGCATAGAAATCGGGGTGCTAATGGCGATCGAGCCCCTACCCCTTCACGCAGCGCAGCGCCCCTATCACCCCCATTTACGTTTCAAACATAAATGAATAAATTCTCATTAACTTCTCATAAACACCAAACAACACGAATTCCCCTCCATTTGCGCTCTCATCATGAGAAAAGGCTCATTTTTTGGTGTGGTATAGTGTTTTTAGCCAAAAACGAATCGTACAACGAAAGGAATCACACCATAATGATTAAGAGAAACTTTTTTCGCTCCGTCATCAAATTGAGCTTATGCGCAAGTATTGGTTTGACAGCCTTCACCTTCGCTTCCGGCAACCAGGCGCATGCCGCAACTGAAACTTCCCTACAATTAATTGACTCCGGCAAGGAGTTTATTGGAACCCCCTATAAATATGGAGCCCCAGCAGGCATTACATACGCTTTTGACTGCTCTTCCTTTACACAATACATATTCGATGCCATGGGTGTTTCCCTGCCACGCAGCTCATCCTCCCAAGCTTCCATTGGAACCAAAGTAACGAAGGAAAACCTTAGCGTTGGCGATCTTGTCTTCTTTAATACAAGCGGCAGAGGCATTAGCCATGTAGCTATTTATGCGGGCAATAACAAAATCTTGCACAGCGCTACTAGCACAGGCGTAACGATCAGCAGCCTTGGCGAATCCTACTGGCACAAGCGCTACGTGACAGCACGCCGCGTATTGTAAAAACAAAGCGGAGGCTTCCAACGTTTTACACCGTATCTATTAAGCTCTGCAATCATACCCTTAAATATAAAAACGTCCCGAACGCCAACCCGTTCAGGACGTTTTTGCTTATGATTGTATTTCCAGTGCTCCTCCAAATAAAAAAATGCCGCCCTCTTCTCCAGCACCAGCCTGATGAAGTGGACGGCGTCCTTTCATTCACACTTATTTGCTAAGCGTATCTGTCAATACAGGGACAATTTGCGATTTGCGGGACACTACGCCCTTCAGAACAGCTTTGTTGTCAGCCAGCTTGACATTATAGGCTTTCTCAACTGCGCCTGCTGCGCTGCCGATAGCAAGCGCTACGGAATCGCTGTTCAAAATGTCCGTTACGACGAACAGGAACAGATCCAAGCCTTTTTCTGAAACGATAGCGTTAATCGCTGTTTCTAGATCCGCTTGGCGAACCAGTACATCGTTGGTGTCAACCGCGTTTACTTGCGCGATTTCTACTTTGCTGCCGCCCATTTGGAATTCTTTCGCATCAAGCGAAAGCAGCTGAGCAATCGATTTATCGCGTACGTCTGCTCCTGCTTTCAGCATTTCCAGGCCGTATGCTTCTGTATCAACGCCCGCAATAGCTGCAAGCTCCTTAGCAGCCGCTACATCCTGCTCTGTGCAGGTTGGCGATTTGAACAGCAAGGAATCGGAAATGATAGCGGACAGCATCAGACCCGCAATTTGCGGCTCAATAGCTACGCCGTTTTCTTTATACAATTTATTCAAAATCGTAGCTGTGCAGCCTACAGGCTCAGCGCGATAGTATAGTGGGTGGCTTGTCTCAAAATTCGCAATACGGTGGTGGTCAATAACTTCCAGCACGCGAACCTGATCGATATCTGCCGCGCTTTGCTGACGCTCATTGTGGTCAACGAGAATAACCGTCTCTACTTCATTAGCTACCGTTTCTACAAGACGAGGAGCTTCTACTTTGAAATGGGTCAGCGCGTATTGCGTTTCACCACTAACTTCACCCAGACGAACGGCTTCAACCTCAAAGCCCAGCTTAGCCTTCAAATCAGCATATGCGATCGCAGAACAGATTGTATCCGTATCCGGATTTTTATGCCCGAAAATAAATGTTTTTGCCATTTTACTGTCTCCTTAGTTCTTGTATTTGGGATTGCGGCTGCCCGCATTTCCCAATAAGTTTTTCCCACATTTGATTATATAATATAATGAAGTATACTCCTATGCCCTTACAGAGATTTTTGCAAACAATTCTCAAATAAGCTTGCTTAAAGGCGGAAGCGAATGGTATAAGGGGTATAGAACATTCGGCTTCCAAGTAACTACATCATCCAGATAGAACAGGAGACCTACAAAAATGAGTTATAAAATTGCTTTTTTTGATATTGATGGCACATTATTAGATGAAGATAAACAAATTCCCCAAGATACGATTGATGCGATTCGTGAAATTCAGGAGCAGGGCGTCGAGGCTGTCATTGCGACGGGACGCGCGCCTTATTTTTTCAAGGATATTGCCGAGAAGCTTGCGATCAACTCCTTCGTCAGCCTTAACGGAGCTTATGTCGTTTACAACGGTATTCCCGTATACCATAATCCTATTCCGCGCACAGATGTCAAGGCGCTTGTTGAGCATGCCGGACTTCATAACCATTCGCTCGTCTTTGAAGGCCATGACGCGTTTTTCTCCAATGCGAAGGCGCATCCGCAGGTGTTCGACTCCGTAACGTCGCTGCGCGTGGCACAGCCGGGCTTTGATCCAAGCTTTTGGGAAAAAGCAGACATTTATCAAATCTTCCTGCACTGTGAGCCGCAGGACGAGCATCTTTATACAGACGTCATCCCGGGCTTGCGCTATATTCGCTGGCACCCGTTTGCAATGGACGTGCTTACGAATGATGGCTCCAAGGCGCTTGGCATTGCCGCGCTGCTGAAGCATTTGGGACTGACGGCGGAGGAAGCACTTGCCTTCGGTGACGGACTTAATGACAAGGAAATGCTCGAAATCGTTGGACTGGGCATTGCCATGGGCAACTCCCATCCGGAGCTGCTGCCATTCGCCGATTACGTAACGACCCATGTTAGTGAAAATGGCATTCGGGGTGGCTTGCGTCACGCCGGCTTGTTGAAGTAGTACTCCATAACGATCTCAACAAGGTGAAACGTCTCTCTGTCCTTTGGCAGCGCGGCGCGTTTCATTCCGAGAAAGATAGTGAAGGTATCGCGTCATGCTATACTTTCCTATATTTTAAAAAATAAAGAGGTACAGCTAACGGTTCGAAGCGTTAGCTGTACCTCTTTTCATATATTTGAAATTAGCCGCCGTTTACGTTCAGCCAATTACTTTCCTAATGTTAGACATGCTCACGCAGGTCAGCCTGGCAAAACGTACTGGCCTTTGTCCCACTTATTGCTCTTCTACGACGGTGCTTTGAAACAAAAATTGAATGAGCCACCACAAGGACAGCAGCACAATAACCGCCGATGAGGTTAAAGAAATCCATTTAAAAAACAAGTACAAAAAAGGATCGCTGGAACGTGTTCTTCTCTGATCTCCACCACTAAGGTTCATAATAAACTTCGCCTCCCGTATGCGTTTTATGAAGCTCTAAGCCAAGCCATGTTGCCATGCTTACTTCCTCCTCTTAATTATTAAGCCCTCTTTATTCAAGAGCTCTTATCAATACTCTAACATATATATGACATAAGAACCACAGTTAACCAACAATTAGTCACGAATACGTCATATTTGTCAATAAGCTGCAAGCTGGATTTTAAACTTGACAAAAGTTAGTTCATAAAATATAGTTAGTTACAAATAGTAATCAACTTAGCACAGGAGGAATTATAAATGACCTACAGTATAAATACCGATACCGTACTCGGAAAAGTAAAGCTTAACATTAGCGATATGGAGCGTTCGCTGCCATTTTATCAGGAGGTCGTTGGCTTGCAGGTATTGGAGCGCCAAGGCAGTACAGCCAGCCTTACGGCTGATGGCGTCAATGTACTCATTGAGCTGGAGGAAATTCCGAATGCCATCGTCTCTGAGCGCAGAACAACGACCGGCCTATACCACTACGCTCTGCTGCTGCCTAATCGCGAGGCGCTTGGCGCCGCACTTGCCAGATTAATCGCCTCCGGCATTCACATCGGCCAAGCCGATCATCTGGTCAGTGAAGCGCTGTATATTACAGACCCTGACAACAATGGCATTGAAATTTATGCGGACAGGCCGCGCTCGGAGTGGAAAAAAGAAGAGAACGGCGATTACATTATGGCGAGCAATCCCATCGATTGGGACGGCCTCCTTGCCGCTGCTGATCCGGCTGCCGCCACACTGCTGCCGGCTGGCACAATAATCGGCCATATTCATCTTCATATTAATGGCATTCCGGCTGCCCGCGCCTTTTACAATGGGCTGCTTGGCTTTGATATCGTAGGCGACTACACCGATTTCAAAGCATTGTTCGTCTCAGCTGGAGGCTATCACCATCATATCGGGCTTAACATTTGGGCTGGCATTGGCGCTCCTGCACCTGCCGCCAGCAGTACCGGGCTGGACTACTTCACCATCATCTATCCGAATCTTGCGGAAAGGGATACAGCCATAAGCAGGCTGCGTGAGGCGGGAGCAGCTCTTGACGAGTCAGATGGCGTTATTTTTGCAACCGATCCTTCCAGCATTCGGATTGAGCTTGCAGTAGCAAAATAATAAACCAGCAAGCAGCAGCTACAGCAAAAGCCGCGCAAAACCACTGGCATGTGGTTTTGCGCGGCTTTTATGCATTTTTTACTGAAAGATTTGCTCCAGTTCCATTAAAGAACCGCACTTTTTAGCTGCCGCTCAACAACGCAGCTTGCGGCGTCACCTCATATATAGTTATATTGCTGCCGCCTCCGCCGATGCCTCGGTAGCTGCTGTCTTCCGCATTGCTGTTTCCACTTGTCGTTAGCCATTCGCTGGCTGCGACCTGCTGACCATACGAAGTAATCCACTTCGTCAGCTCATTATTATTGCCGCCTCCACGGCCCCCTTGTGAAACAAGGAAATATTTCAGCTCCCCAGCGGCCACGAGCGCCTTCAGCCGGTCTACCGACAGGACGGGATCGGAACCGGAATAACCGCCGAGTATAATCACATTTTCACCGGAATCAATGATATATGGCGCTGCGGTCGAATAGCTGTTCGTCGCAAACAGGTACTTCTCGCCTGTATGGTGCGCCTTCAAAAAAACAAGCGCTGCTTCATTAAGCGGCTCATCGCGAGAAGAGGCATTCGTCTGATCAGGTCCTGCCTCTGGCAGCTGGCTGCTCTGGCCGTATACGATAGGTGTCGCCGCCCAGTAAGCTGGACCAATGAAAAGAACAAGCAGCCCGAGCAGCGCAATCAGATTCACGGCAGGCTGCTGCCAGACTTTGCGGCGGCTCACCACATGTACTCCGTTTTGAACGCAAGCGCCGGCTTTCAAATATCCACCTTGCCCATACGGCTCGGTATCTGCACCAGCATTCGCCTCTGCTTCATAGCCTTCTATGCCTTCACTACCTTTACTGCTATTTCGGATAAATGACTTCGCTTGCTTCTGCTTCTTTAGCCGCCATGCAATAAGCAGCAGGCTTGCTGCCAATCCGCCAATTAGCACGGCAAGCGACCACCCGCTGCCAATTGTAGCGTCAAATGGCTGCATAATATACCATTCAAACCCAGCTGTTGTGGCAATTCCGAGTGGCAGCAGCCAGCCTGGCCAGCCAGCTCTGCTGCGATATTGGCCCCACAGCTCACCCCAGCCTGCTCCAAGCAGCGCGGCAATTGGAGGTCCCATCATAATTAAATAATAGGGATGGAAAAAGCCGGCGACGCTGAAAAACGCCATAACCGGCAGCAGCCACGCCAGCCAAAATAACGTTTCCTTATGCTTCATCGTCAAGTTGCGTCTGCGAATGCTCGCCAGCATGCCCACGCAGGCGACAAATACAAAAGGCAGGAACCAACTCGCTTGACCCGACAGCTCCGCTTGGAACAATCGAAGCGGCCCTGCCGTACCTGTTCCAAACATGCCGCCTGATCCACCGCCTACAAAGCCGCCGCGAGTGCTCATGCCGTCCATACCGATGCCAGGCCAACCGTTAAAGCCACCAGCTCCAGCGCCTCCTCCGGCTCCTCCGCCATTATTGCGGTCCGCGCCCTGACTGTTTCCATCGCGATGGCCGCCAGCATCACCATCCAGCCCCTGCCCATCCTGCTCTACAGCTGCAATGCTGCGGTTGCCGCCTGGCACATCGCCGCTGAACCAGCTATTGACCACATTCGTCTGGGCAAAGGCTGTGTTTCCAATCGCTGGAAGCTGCTGCGGCCCCATCATCGAGCCGGTACTGCCTCCGCGATTTCCGGTCAGCCTTGAAAGCCCGTTATATCCGAATGCCAGCTCCAACACGGAGTTTGTCTGGCTGCTGCCCACATAGGGCCGATTATCTGTCGATATAGAATCAACTGTCACCGCCCAGGACAAGGAAACAACCAGCATAATAGCGGTCGCTCCTGCCAGCAGGCTGATTTTCTTAAACCACTTGCCCTTCCACGCCATTAAAGCAAATAAATAAAACGCCGGAAGCACCATGTAGGCCTCCATCATTTTCATATTAAAGCTGACGCCTATGACGGCAAAAGCGCCAATCAGCCAAAGCGCCTTGCCCTGCTTCGTTCCGCGAAATAACAGCCAAACCGCAAGCAGCAGCGTAAACACGAGCATGCTGTCGATATTATTCGTCCGGCTCACTGCAACCGCAACCGGCATCGTTGCCATCGCCGCAGCTCCAATGCGCGCCGCCGCAAGTCCAAAGGACGGTTTGAGCAGCACATACAGCAAAATCGTCGAGCCCATACCCGCTAACGCTTGGGGCAAAATCACGCTCCAGCCATGCAGGCCCAGCACATAGGCAAAAGCCGTCTGTATCCAGAACGTTACCGGCGGCTTGTCAACGGTTACGAAGCCGCCAGAATCGACCGTTGCAAAGAAAAAATTGTGGAAGCTTTGCAGCATGCTGGCGACCGCAGTCGTGTAATACGTATTGACATGGTCATCTGTCCAAATTAAAAATCCATTCAAAAATGCCGAAACGAGGATACCTATCATTAATATTGCATCTAATCGCTGTTTTTTTATTGGTGCCATCGTTCAGCCGCCCTTTCACTTCCGTCTCTTGCTTCACTATGTGAGATTGTGCGCCTTTTCCCTGAAACCCGAATGAAGCAAAGCTGAAAATTTGCTTAAAACCATAAAAATCAGATGAAACTTTCAGCGAAACAGATAATAATGAAAGAAGCATGCGTTTGCAAAACTGGAGATGATAAAATGTCGGTTAAAGGAATTAAGCTGCTGCTTGTTGATGACGAGCCGCATATTGTGCAGTTTTTGGAGCTTGGCTTGCTGAATGAAGGCGCGGATATTAGGACAGCCAGCAATGGCGAGGAAGCGATCATAGTCGCTAGCGACTTCAAACCGCATGTTGTCATTTTGGATGTGATGATGCCGGGCATGAATGGCTTTGAAGTATGCCAGGCACTTAAGGCAACGGGCGATAATATCGCCATTATTATGCTGACTGCCAAGGACGAAACGCAGGATCGCGTGAAGGGGCTGAACATTGGCGCTGACGATTATATCATAAAGCCGTTCAGCTTTGAGGAATTGCTTGCCCGCATTCAGGCGAGGCTTCGCAATCAGTTTCCGAATTTGCTCGGGGAAGTTGTATACGGTCCGTTTTGCATCGACGATCTGCGCAAGGAGCTGTCCTACATGGATAAAATGCTGGAGCTTTCGCCTACCGAATATGAGCTGCTGAAATATATTGTGATGAATAACGGCATTGTACTGAGCAAGGCGCTTATTTTGGACAAAGTATGGGGTTATCATTTTCGCGGCGAGGAAAACATTGTGGAGGTGTACATCCGTTCGCTGCGTGAGAAGCTGCAGGACAAAGAGCACAGACTTATTCGTACACTACGCGGCTCTGGCTATCGCATGGATTTTCCATGATGGGCCGAAAAGCTCCGCTGCTGCTTCGTCTCTTAAAGCCCGAATCGCTTCGCTACCAACTGCTCAGCCGCTCGCTGTTCGTACTGGCAGGGCTGCTTCTGTTAATTGGAACGCTGCAATACGTTTTTATGAAGGATTTTATTTATAATAATCGCGCTGAGGCATTGGAAGCGCAAATACAGGCGATGCCTCCCCTGTGGTATATGGACAACATACGCGCTTACCAAAAAAAATCACCCTATAAAGGTGATGCAGCATCGCCGGAGGACCCAAGCAATATGCCTATCATTACTCAGCCAAGGTTATCTCTTGCCTATGTTAGCAATACAGGAAAACGGACGGTACTGACGATTAGCAGTGAAACTTGGACTCCAGAGCTGAGCCAAGAAGAATATATGAAAATTTTAAATGATTTGAAAAAACATCGCGAGGTCAGCTATCGGCTGCTCAGCAACAGCGAAGGGGCACAGCAGCTTGTCGTCTTTCGGCTGGCTGGACCGCCAGATTCTCCTGACGGACTCTTTCAAGCGGGCAACGACACGGACTTGCTGCAAACGGTACTTGCGTATCAGCTCGCGATTTTCGCTGGGCTGTCTATTCTTGCCTTGGCAGGAGGCCTATCACTGTATTTGCCGATACTGCGCAAGACGCTTTCACCTCTGTCGCGTATCGTGAAAGCAGCCCAGCGCACCGATGCCGTCAATCTCACAGAACGGCTTCCTATATCGCAAGGTCAGCAGGAAATCGATCTGCTCTCGGAAGCATTCAACGGCATGCTCGGCCGGCTGGAAAGCTCCTTCGAGACGGAGCGGCAAACGACGGAGCGGATGCGGCGCTTTGTTGCCGACGCTTCGCATGAGCTGCGGACACCACTCACTTCTATCCATGGGTTTCTGGAGGTGCTGCTGCGCGGTGCCGCTACAAATCCTGAACAGCTGCACCACGCCTTAACGAGCATGAAGCTGGAATCGACGCGTATCAACAAGCTCGTCGAGGATTTGCTGCTGCTAGCCAAGCTTGATCAGGCGCCGGAGCTCGTTAAAGTGGATACGAGCATTGGCAAACTCATTCATGAGTTGGAGCCGCAGCTGCATATTTTGGGCGGAGAGCGAGAGGTGCGAATTGATGCTTCTGTAAGCATATGCGGACGCTGCAATCCCGATCAGCTAAAACAGGTGATGCTTAATTTATTTTCAAATGCTGTCCAGCATACCGATGCCGATCTGGGAAAAATATCGCTAAAGCTCGCTAAAGCCGGAGCCTATGCCGCCATCTCCATTACCGATAATGGAACGGGCATTAAGCCGGAGCATCTCCCCCATTTGTTTGAGCGTTTTTATCGCAGTGAATTTTCACGCACCCGCTTGAGCGGCGGAGCAGGCCTTGGACTATCGATAACGCAGTCCATCGTTGAGGCGCACGGCGGCACGATTGAGGCGGCCAGCATTGTCGGCGAGGGAAGTACTTTCACCGTCAAGCTGCCGTTAGAGGATGCTTAGCTTGCTTAAGAGCGCATATGCAAACAGGGTGCCCCACACAGCCATGAACTGGCCTCCGGGACACCCTGTTTTATTTTTCACTTTGCAGCACGAACGTATCCAGCTTGTTGCCTTCCACATCATAAGCCTCGTATGTCAGCTTATCTCCTTCGATGGTAATGCCGGCAAACAGTTGCTTATGATTTTGAAAATGAACCTTATGATAAAATTGATCCTCTTTCTTCTCATTAAACTTCTGCCCCGCCGCGTTAGTCACGACATAGACGGTGCCGCTTGAAGTGCTGATGACACCCTCTCCATCCCCTGTCACCTTTCCATCCTTCAGTGGATATGATCTTGCATATTCATGATTGTGCCCCTGAAGCACGAGATCAACTCCATATTTGTCAAACAGCTTAACCCAATCATCGATTTTCTCGTATTGATTACCGGCATAAGGACCACGATGCACCGATACGATAATCCAGCGTTTATCTGTAGCTGCCAAATCCTGTTCCAGCCACTTCGTCTGCTCCTTTTTGTTTGATTCCGTGTTCAGCATGATGAAGTGCGCCGGGCCATAGTCGTACGAATACGTCGTTCCAGCGATCGAGCCGTCCGCCCCACTCTCTGGCAAATTGAAATGGGATACAAATTCATCCGCGTTGCCATCAACCTCGTCGTGATTTCCTGTAACTGGCATTAACGGAAAGCGTGTTACCCACTGCTGCGCCTTGCCAAAAAAGTTTTGCCATGCGATTTCATCATCCGGATTTTCCGTCAAATCGCCGTTATGCACAATAAACTGCGCACCAGGGAAGGTCTTAAACGCCTGATCCAGCGTATTTCCCCACAGCTCGAAATCCTGCTCCGTTATGCCTTGCGAATCCGTCACATTAATAAAAGTGAAATGATCTGCATCCTGCGCCTCCGTCATAAAATGGAACGCTTCACTCCAGCCATTCTCGCTGCCATCGCCCACACGGTACGTATAGGCTGTGCCAGGCGACAGCCCCGTCAGCTCCAGCTTATGCACCCCTCTTATTACGCCATTGCCCGTATTCAGCGTTGTTGTCTTCCCCTCGATACGACTGACCTGTATCCCCTCGCCCTCGCCAGACAACATTCCCGCATCCATTCCTTCCATCCATTCCACCACCGTTCCTGACTGCGGATTATCAGTGAACCAAGTGAATGCGCGGCTCGTTGCCGCATCCTCCTTAAAGGTCGTAACGACCGCATAAGGCTTACCAGCAGCCTTATCTGTGTTCCCATCTGATTTCAGCCACTCTATTCCTGCAACAACGAGCAGGAGCAAGAGGCAAAGGGCAATCATCCATATCCATTCCTTTTTCATCACAATCTCCTTCCCCATGAAGTTCGTACCCATGCTGCCTTTTACGATAACGCTCCCGCACAAGGCGCGTCAAACGTTTCACCTGGCATTCAGCAATCTTTCAGCTGACATTCAGCAATCTTTCAGCGGGCACTCATTAACACATCAGTATCTGAATTTACAATTGCTTTACAAACAGCTTAGCCAAGACATGATGACAGCTAAACGATTGATAGAGAGAAGGAGGGAGTAATATGCAGCAAAATTTGAAGTTCCGGCATGAGCTGAAATTTATTATCAACCAGCATCAATATTTCATTATTCGGCAGCGGCTCAAAAATATGATGCAGCAGGACGCAAATGTCGGCGATACAGGCGAATACCACATTCGAAGCTTGTATTTCGACGATGTGAACAATAAAGCGCTGCATGAGAAGCTTGGCGGCATACGTGATCGAAGCAAATATCGGATTCGCATTTACAATACGCAGGACAAGGTCATCCATTTTGAGAAAAAAATCAAATTCAAGGATTACATTGCCAAAGTCAAGGAGCCACTTACGCGCGCTATGTATGACCAGATGATGGCTGGCGACTACGAGGTGTTCAATCGGCCCGATAAGCCGCTGCTTATGGAAATTTACAATGAGATGAAGTACCGGCTGCTTCGTCCGAAGGTGATCGTGGATTATGTGCGCGAGCCTTACGTTTACGAAAATGGCAATGTGCGGATTACATTCGACAAAGATTTGCGAACAGGCCTGCATGCGCTGGACATTTTTGACCCGAATCTTGATCCCGTCATTGCCCTGGAAGATAACCGGATGATTCTTGAAGTGAAATTCGATGAATACATTCCGGCCTCTATAAAAATCGCGCTTCAGCTCGAAGGGCTGAACCGCACCTCGGCATCCAAATACGTAATTTGCCGCAAATATCTTAAATTCAACACTTGGGAGGATTTTTAAACAATGGAGACAACGACTACGGCAGCAGCAGCAACGACAGAAGCAGCGGAAACGGCAACCTCTTTTTCCGATATTATTAAAAACTCGGTGATGAGCAACTTTACCTCCGATATTAGCATTTCAAAAATACTCATTACAATGGGCGTAGCTTTTCTGATTGGTTTCTTCATTTATACGCTGTACAAACGAATATTCAGCGGCGTGCTTTATTCCAAAAGCTTCAACGTCTCGCTCATCGGCATGACGATGGTTACAGCTATGGTCATTATAGCGATCAACTCCAATCTGGTGCTCTCGCTCGGTATGGTCGGCGCATTATCCATCGTCCGCTTTAGAACGCCAATTAAAGATCCAACCGACCTGATCTTCCTGTTCTGGGCAGCCGTTGCCGGTATCGTCTCGGGTGCAGGCTTCTATACGCTCGCTGCTATAGGCTCTGTCATTGTCGGTCTCGTGCTCTTCTTCTTCGTCAAAGGCGGCTCGGTTGAGCAGCCGTACCTGCTTGTCGTCAACTGTGACAATGAAACGACTGAGAAGGAAATTCACGGCCGTCTAAACAAGCTCGTCAAGCGTTACAATGTGAAGCAAAAAACCGTTACGCGCGGCAATGTGGAAATGACGATCGAAATTAGGCTGCGTGATCAGGAAGGCGCGTTTGTTAACCAGCTTTCCGAGCTTGAAGGTGTCAAAAATGCCGTCTTGATCAGCTACAGCGGGGATTATGTATCTTAATATAAGGAGGTTTCCGGCATGAAGGCAAAAGCTTCAACCTTGCTTCTAAGTCTGTGCTTCCTCCTTCTGCTTCTCACCCTTACAGCCTGTACCAATGGTACAGGCTCTACTACAACGGAAGCAAGTGTTGTTTCTGATGGGGAGCAGACGCTGGATGAGACGGTATTTCCCAAGGACAAGGTTATTGACGTAAAAATTACAGTGGACAAAGATGATTTTCAAAATATGCTGGACAATGCCAGCTCCGAGGAATTTAAGGAAGCGACCGTCGATTACAACGGCCAAGTTTTCAATAATGTCGGCTTACGCACGAAGGGCAATCTAAGCTTGATCAGCGTCGTCAATAATAAAGATTCGGACCGCTACAGCTTAAAGCTCTCATTCGACGAATATGTTAATCAGACGATTGAAGGCGTTAGCAAAATCAATCTAAACAACAATTACAGCGACGCCTCCTATTTGCGTGAGTTCCTTACCTATGAGCTTGCTGAAGCGATGGGCTTGCCAACCCCTAAATATTCCTATGTGAATGTGTATGTAAATGGCGAGTTTTGGGGCTTTTACTTAGCCGTTGAGCAAATTGGCGAGGAATATTTGGAGCGTAACTTTGGCAACAGCTACGGTGCGCTTTATAAGGCAAACGGCGGAACCGGCAGCGAGCTGAACTGGCTGGGTACGTTAAAATCATATACGGGGCTTGATCGTAAATCGGCTTCGTCCAATGATGATATTTTGATGAAAATGCTCGATGAATTAAATAATGGAACGGACTATGACAGCGTTTTGGATGTACAGGAAGTGCTGAAGTTTATCGCCTTGAACACAGTCGCGGGCAATATGGACAGCTACTTGTCGATGACAAAGCATAACTACTATTTATATGAGGATGATGGTCTGTTCTCGATTTTGCCATGGGATTACAATATGTCCTTCGGCGGCTTTGGAGGCGCAGGCGTACTCATTGATGAACCGACGTCAGGCAAACTGGCGGAACGGCCTCTCGTCGCAAAATTGCTGGCAGTAGATGAATACAAGGAGCAATACCACGCGATTATAAAAGAAATGATTGAAGGATATTTGGCAGACGATACCCTTGCTGCCCGTGTTAAAGAAATATCCGAGCTTATTTCTCCTTATGTAAAAGCGGACCCTTCCTCCTTCTATTCTTATGAAGAGTATGAGCAAGGCATTACGACGGTGCTTTCCTTTGCAAGCACGCAGGTAGCAAGCGTCACGCAGCAGCTCAACGGTATAATCCCCTCCTCTGGCGATGGCTCCGGAAGCGGCAGCAACGGCTTTGAAGAGGGCATGGGCGGTATGGGCGGCGGTTTCCCTGGTGGAGACGGCGCTCCAAATGACGGGGCTAATGCAGCGGGGGGCAATGCTCCAAATGACAGTGCTAATGCAGCAGGCGGCAATCCTCCAGCTGATGGTGCTAACGCGGCGGGCGGTCAGGGCTTCGGTGGTGGTGGCTTTCCCGGCGGCGCTCCCGGTGGACAAGGCGGCATGATGGCGCCACCGAATGGCATGGATTTTGGCGGTATGATGCCACCAAATGGCATGGGCTTCGGCGGTCAAAATGCCCAGCCCCAGGGCAGCATTTCGGAAGCTATTACTGCAGGCATCGCCTTAATCATTTTGATCTTGTCGGGTGTTTTCGTTTTATTCTACAACCGCAGAAGGCTGTAAGCAGCTTTTTGTGAATCGCCATAAAACAACATAGCGGCAGTATAGGGCTAATTTCCAGTCCTGTACTGTCGCTGTTTTTTTGTACAAACCGTTATTTGATGCATTCAATATCCCCGTACCTTTTGGAATCCCAAGCTGCTAAACGTTCGCTTTTCAGATAAATATTTAGCATTCAATAGCTGATTATTAGCATATTCCCCCTTTATTTCTGCCAATATAAATACTGTCAACATCGCTCATGACGCTTTCTTCTTTTCCTTTCATTGCGACTGTAAACGCTATCCATTAACATGATTATATTCCCGTTTGTTAATAGCTGTATGAAAAACGGTGAAAACTTGTTGCGCGTGATGATCGCTTCGCTCATTCATATACCCGCGCTTATCGAAGCTGTTATTGCTTCGCAATTCATTGAGGAGGAGTCATGTCATGAGTAGTCAAGAAGTACAACCATCGTCATCCGGCGGCGTAAAGGTAGGGGTGCAAAAATTCGGCCGATTCCTAAGTGGAATGGTTATGCCGAATATCGGTGCATTTATTGCCTGGGGGATTATTACAACCCTGTTCATTCCTACCGGCTGGTTTCCAAATGAAGATTTGGCAACGCTTGTTGGCCCAACCATTACTTATTTGCTTCCGCTCCTGATCGGTTATACAGGTGGTAAAATGGTTCACGGCACCCGTGGCGGCGTCATCGGGGCAATGGTTACAATGGGCGTTATTCTCGGATCGGACATTACCATGTTCCTCGGAGCCATGATCGTAGGTCCGCTGGCCGCATGGATATTGAAAAAATTTGACCAAGCGCTGGAAGGCAAAATCCCATCTGGCTTTGAAATGCTTATTAACAACTTTTCTTCCGGAATCATTGGCGCTGCGCTCTCTATTGGAGCATACAAAGGTGTTGGCCCCCTCGTTACTTCATTCAGCAACATGATTTCTTCTGGCGTTGAATTTCTCATCAACCACGGGCTATTGCCGCTGGCGAACATTTTAATTGAGCCGGGTAAAATTTTGTTCCTGAACAATGCGATCAACCACGGTATTTTAAGTCCAATCGGGCTTGAGCAATCGCTTGCTACTGGCAAATCCATTATGTTCATGCTGGAGTCGAATCCAGGTCCCGGCCTTGGTATTTTGCTCGCTTATTGGCTGTTTGGCAAAGGCGCAGCGAAAGGCTCTGCTCCTGGTGCGATCATCATTCAATTTTTCGGCGGTATTCACGAAATTTATTTCCCATACGTCCTGATGAATCCGCGCCTTATCCTTGCGGTAATCGGCGGCGGCATGGCTGGCACATTCACCTTCTCCCTGCTGGGCGCTGGTCTTACAGCCGCTCCTTCGCCTGGAAGTATTCTCGCTTATTTTGCGCTAGTGCCTAAAGATGGCTACTTCGCCATGATTAGCGGCGTTGTCGTTGCGGCGGCGGTATCGTTCGTAATCGGCGCGCTTCTGCTGAAAACAAGCAAAAACACGCAGGGCGATATTGAGGAAGCAACGAATAAAATGCAAGATATGAAGGCCTCTTCTAAAGGCGCTGAAACAGCTGGCACTCAAGCTGGCACGGCTTCCGCAGCTGCTAATACGGTGAGATCGAAAGACGAAGTAAACAAAATTATTTTTGCCTGCGACGCTGGAATGGGCTCTAGTGCAATGGGCGCTTCCATTATGAAAAAGAAAGTCAAAGCTGCTGGCCTCCCTGTACAGGTGACCAACACAGCGATCAATGATCTACCGTCTGATGCGGATATCGTCATTACCCATAAATCGCTGACTGAACGGGCGCGCCTTAAAGTTCCTGGAGCTGAGCACATCTCCATTGAAGATTTCTTGAAGAGCCCCGAGTATGATGCTTTAATCAAAAGATTAAGTTAAACGAAGCAAGTCTAGACTTTGCGCTTAACGCTGACATTTAATGTCGGCGTTAAGTCCATTTCCCGGATAAGGATGATCTCCTATCAAAGTATCGACGAGACAGCGACGTATTGTAGAGCTGCTGCTGGAGCAGCGGGATGAAATAACAGCGGCCGATATTGCCGCTGAGGTCGGGGCAAGCACCCGGACGATTCACCGCGAGCTGAGTGACATTGAGCTTGTACTAGCTGCCAATCATATCAAGCTGCATAAGCGTTCCGGAATCGGGATCAAACTCGAAGCGGACAGCGAGCGACTAGAGCGTTTTAAGCAGGCGCTCGAGCATGCAGATCTGTTTGAATATTCAGCAGAGGAACGCAAGGCGCTTATATTGTGCAGGCTGCTTAAGCATACCGAGCCGATTAAACAATTTTCGCTCTCCCACCAGCTGCGCGTTACGATGCCAACGATTAGCCATGATCTTGATGAGCTGGAGCAAATGATTCGCAATCATGGGCTGACACTTGTGCGCAGGCGCGGCTATGGCGTAGAAATAAGCGGACCAGAGCCAGCAAAAAGGCTGTTCATTGCTTGGCTCGCGCAAACGCATCTGGACGAATCCGACCTGTTCGGCCAAGCTCAGGAAGCCGCAGCCCAGCATCCTTTATCCAAGGAGCTGCTGGCGATGGTTGGCAGGAAGCCTTTTTTCTCCTTGGAGCAGGCGTTTTGGAAGCTGGAGGATGGCTGGCAGCTGCATTTGTCAGAAAAAGAGCATTTACATCTGCTCATTCGGCTTGCTGTCACGCTGACGCGAATTCAGGAAGGGCATTTGATTCCGCCGCATGTGAACGGACCTCTGCCTTCCTACTCAGCAAGAGGGGGAAGCAAAGCCGAGGAGCTGCTGCGCATGCTTGCATTGGAGCTGCCTGCTGAGGAAGTCCGCTATATCGCTAAGCTGCTCAAAGCGACCGATTCGTCTGAAGAAGACGGACTGCTGCTCGCCCAGGGAGATTGGACGCTCAGCGCAAGCGTAACGAAGCTGATTGCTTTTATGGAGGAGCAGCTCGGTGAGCCTTTTACCGAGGACCGTTCCCTCAGAGAAGGGCTGCAGCAGCAT